>CAMLID010000012.1 GCA_946480055.1 uncultured Lysobacter sp.
GCCGCTGGCTGATCCTGGACGAGGCGCAGAACCTGACGCCCAAGCAGATGAAGACCCTGATCACGCGTGCCGGCCCCGGTACCAAGATCGTCTGCCTGGGCAATGTCGAACAGATCGACACGCCCTACCTCACCGAGACCACGTCCGGCCTCACCTATGCCGTCGACCGCTTCAAGGGCTGGGCGCACAGCGCGCACGTGACCCTGCGCCGTGGCGAGCGTTCGCGCCTGGCGGACTACGCTTCGGAAGTGCTGTAAATCTCGTAAAAAAAAGGAAGCCGGCCTCGCGGCCGGCTTCCTGGTACTCGCGTCCTTGCGCTCGCTCGTTCCGTCAGCGTCCGGGTACGCGGCAGCAGGTCGCATTGACCTGATAGCCGAGCACACTGAGCAATGAACCGACCAGATCGCACTGCCAACCCACCGGCTGACCGCCGACCACCATCGGCTCGGAGTTGCTGACGCCGATGCCGAGCACGCCGCCGCAGCCGCCGCCAGTGGCCGCATAACCGGCCGGGCATTGCACGTCCTTGGTCTGTATGCCGCTGAGCAGGGCCAGGCTTCCGCTCTCCTGGGCGACGGTGCAGTCGAGCGCGGTGGCTTCTGGTTCCATAAAGTAGCCCGTTACGTCGATGACGAGATCGGCCTGCTTGCGGCTGTACACGTTGAACTCGCTAGGGCAAGCCGGCCGGCACAGGCGAACGATCTCTTGGTCGGACGTGACGCCACCGGCGTTGTAATTCAACGAGGCCGCCAAGGGCATCGGAACGTCGAACGGATAAGCGGTGAACCAACCTTCTGCCAGCGGGTAGACCGAGGCCATCTTCACCGAGATCGCGGACACGTTCTGCGGCAGGCCACAGTTCGAATTGGCGCCGCCTTGGGCAGTGAAGTCGCTCGCAGTGAAGGCCTTGAAGCTGCGGGTGCCTTCCGCGGTCATGGGCCCGCCGGCGATTCGCGTATCGACGATACGGCACGGAGTCAGGGGAGTGAAGACCAGATCCTCGCCTGGTACGCCGATGCTTGTGGGTTGGATACCAGGCCCGCTGTTCGCAACCGACATGCCAGTACCGCCTGTGCCCAACAGCGCCGCGTTCATCTGCTCGAAGCTGGTCGCGCTGGCGGCGAGCTCGAGGTTGCTGATGTCGGCGGATTGCAGCGTGCCTTCCATACGCTCGCCCCAACCGGCCCCCATCGCTCCGTAACTGCGTTCCACATAAGGCGACCATCGCTCGACGATGTCCTGCGCCAGCTCTCCGCGCATCGCTTCAGGCGCCAGCCCTGTCGTGTTCGTGCCGAACAGCCCGACCCCAACGGCCGCTGCCGGCAGTACCACAGCCAGCAGTGCGATCAGTACTTTGCCTTTCCTACGCATATAACCCCCGTATCCGTAATTTTGAGAGGGCGCCAGGTTGCGTTTGACCAGCGGAGAATATTCACTAGAAACACCGAATGCGGGCGCATGCATCGGCGGCGGGAATGCTCATCTACCGTCCGATAATGCTGCAACGTCCGATCCCGCTAACATGAATAGCCGGCGAGCCGGCGGTTTTCGGCATGAGCAACCTGCATATGGCCGTGCCTGTGACGCGTTACCCAATCCGCACCAATCGCGTGCCGTACCGCTATCGCGTTACCGAAACACTGAGGCATGATCCCTGGGTCCTAGGGGAGATCACTCATGGCGGCACTACCGGAGCGCATACGGCGCGCCCGTACTTTGTCCCGTATTTCCCAGCTGGCGCTGGCCAACATGGTCGGGGTGCAGCGCAGCGCGGTGGCGCAGTGGGAGCGCAAGGACGGCAGCCATCCCTCGATGCATCATTTGATCGCGATCGCCCTGGCCACCGGCGTCTGCCTGGAATGGCTGGGCACCGGGCGCGGCCCGGTCAAGCCGGGCGAGGACGCCTGGACCCCGGCGATGCGCACCGACGACTACGCCCAGGACGACATTGAGTCCGAATGCCTGGACTCGCTTCGAAAAATACCCTTCCAGATCAGGAAACAGCTGGTCGGAATTATTTCCCTGGTATCGCGCAATTATTAGGCCCGCGGGATGGGGGGAAACCCCCATGGTGGGTTCAAATAAAAAACCGCGGTCCGGAGAATAATATCGCCGCCGCGGAACCGGGCCGCCGGGTCCCGCAAAACCGATTCTGCGCGAAGTGCTCTGCGCGAAGTACCCGCCGCGACCCGCCCCGAGCGATGCGATATTGTCTCCCGACCCGTACCGACGCCCGGCCGCCCCGTCCTCGCAATGACCTCCCCCCCGATTTCCGCCCTCACCATCGCCGGGTCCGACTCCGGCGGCGGCGCCGGCATCCAGGCCGACCTCAAGACCTTCGCCGCGCACCGCGTGCACGGGCTGAGCGCGATCGCCGCCCTGACCGCCCAGCACACCCGCGGGGTGACCGCGGTGCACGTGCCCGACCTGGGCTTCCTGCGCGCCCAGATCGACGCCTGCTTCGACGATTTCGCCATCGGCGCGGTCAAGCTGGGCATGCTCGCCAATGCCGCGGTGATCGAAACCGTGGCCGATGCGCTGGAGCGTTACCGGCCGCCGCAGGTGGTGCTGGACCCGGTGATGGTCGCGACCTCCGGCGCGCGCCTGCTCGAACCCGAAGCGCTGGCCGCGCTGCGCGCACGCCTGCTGCCGCTGGCCGGGGTGATCACCCCCAACCTGCCCGAAGCCGAGCTGCTGCTGGGCCGACCGATCCCCGACCAGACCGCGATGCGCGAGGCCATCGCCGGATTGCGCGCGATGGGCGCGAACGCGGTGCTGCTCAAGGGCGGCCACCTGCGCGACGACGGCGACGTGGTCGATTACCTGGGCGACGATCAGGGCGTGCACGCGATCGCGCACCCGCGCCTGCGCCTGGAAGCGCACGGAACCGGCTGCACCCTGGCCTCGGCGGTCGCCGCCAACCTCGCGCGAGGACGCAACCTGCGCGAGAGCTGCATCGCCGCCGCCGACTACGTGCATGCCGCGCTGCGCGGCGGTTACCGCCCCGGACGCGGCGATGTCGTCGTCCTCGACCACTACGGTGCCGCGCCGCATGACTGAACCGATCCTGCCTCTGGAAACCCAGCCCCTGCAAATCCAGACCCTGGAACTGCCGCTGCAAGCCGAAGACGGCCACCGCTGGACTTTGCTAGCTCGCCTGCCGCGCGCGCCGCAGGCGAGCCTGCTGTGGCTGCCCGCGCTCGGCGTCGCCGCCAAGCACTATCTGCCGTTCGCCGAAGCCCTGGCCGCGCGCGGCATCGCGGTGTTCGTGCACGAGTGGCGCGGCAACGGCGGCAGCAGCCTGCGCGCGAACCGAGCCAACGACTGGGGCTATCGCGAACTGCTGCTGCACGATCTGCCGCACAGCGAGGCCGCGGTGACCGCGCAGTTGCCGAATCTGCCGCGCATCCTCGGCGGCCACAGCCTGGGTGGCCAGTTGGCGGCTTGCCGCCTCGGCCTGCTCACCCGCGACGGCGCGGCCGATCTGCCGACGCGCCTGTGGCTGGTCGCCAGCGGCGCACCGTACTGGCGCGCGTTTCCGCCGCGTTCGCGCTGGTGGCTGCCATTCGCCTACCGCTTCCTGCCCTGGCTCGCGGATCGTCGCGGCGCCCTGCCCGGCCGCCGCGTCGGTTTCGGCGGCGACGAGGCGCGCGGACTGATCCGCGACTGGGCGCGCAGCGCGCTCAGCGGCCGCTACGCCGCGGTCGGCGTCGATGTCGATCTGGAGGCCGCGATGGCGCAGGTCGAAGTCGAGGCGCATGCGCTGGCCCTGGACAGCGACTGGCTCGCGCCGGAATCCTCGCTGCGTTTCCTGCTGTCCAAGCTGCCGCGCGCGCAGACCCGCATCGACACGCTCGACGGCCGCATGCTCGGCACCCGCGCCGATCACTTCGCCTGGATGAAGCAGCCCGGCGCGGTCGCCGCGGTGCTGATGCGCTGAACCGTGGCGGCGCCGCAACGCGCCGTCCTGTGGGTTTTACGCTGAATTTACGCCCGCCGGCGCGGGTGGAATGGAGGTTTTACGGCAGCGGTTTCGAGAATGGCGGTGTGGCCGATCCGGCTTCGTTCGCAACTCGGAACCCGAAATGTCGATGCAACCGCTGCGCCTGCGTGAGGCGTCCGTTCCCCTGATCTTCGCCGTCTGCACCGGCGCCGGCCTGCTCGCGTTGGGCGCACGCGCCGATGCCGCCACGCTCACCGGCAACGCCACGCTGACCACCGACTACGTCTGGCGCGGCAGTACCCAGACCCAGGGCGACCCGGCCGCGCAGGCCGGCTTCAAGTTCGCCGGCGATTCGGGCTTCTACGGCTCGGCGTGGGGCTCCAACGTCGAGTTCGCGCCGGCCACCCTCGCCAGCAGCGAGCTCGATTTCACCGTCGGCTGGGCCGGCAAGCTCTCCAGGGACTGGGCGCTGGACGTCAACGTCCTGCACTACCGCTATCCCTCGACCACGGTCGACCTCGACTGGACCGAGCTCAACGGCAGCCTGACCTACGCCGACAACTACTGGCTGTCGCTGGCTTACTCGAACGAAGCCCTGGGCAGCCGCGACCGCGGCGTCTACACCCAACTCGGCGCCAAGTTTCCGATCAACGACCGGTTCCGCCTCGAAGCCGCCGCCGGCTACTACTACCTCGACGAGGTCTACGACGATAGCTACGCGCACGGCCAGTTGAGCGCGGTGTGGGCGATCAAGGCGCCTGCTTCCGACAACCATGTTGAGCTGCGCCTGACCGCGCACGCGACCGATTCCGGCGCCAAGAAGATCTTCGGCGACGACTACGCCGGCGACCGCATCGAAGCGGCGCTGCAGGCGTCCTTCTAAGGAGTACGACCATGCCCGGCTGGCTCGCTTTGGTGTGTGCGGTCGCGACCTGCGTCGCCGCCGCCTACTTGCTCTACGTAGTGCTGCGTCCGGAAGACTTCTAGGCGCCGCCGCGACGGACCCGGTCCGCCGCGTACGACCACGCGCAGTCCGCCCACGCGGCTGCGTCCCTCCGCATGGCGCCTTGCGCGATGCGGACCTCATTCGGTGAAAGACGATGATCGACACTTTGCTCGTATTCGCGCTCGCGATCGGCCTGGGCTGGCCCTTGGGCCTGTACCTCGCGCGGGTCATGCGCGGCGGCCCGGCCCCGCTCGACCGCGCCTTCGCGCCGCTGGAACGCACGATCTACCGCGTGCTGGGCACCGACCCGACGCGCGGCATGAGTTGGCGCGGCTACGCCAAGTCGTTCGCGCTCAGCAACCTGGTCCTGGGCGCGATCGTGTGGCTGCAGTTCATGACCCAGGCCTGGCTGCCGCTGAACCCCGACGGCATTCCGAACCTGCGTTGGGACACCGCGCTGCACACCATGGTCTCGTTCCTGACCAACACCAATCAGCAGCACTACTCCGGCCAGGCGCAGCTGAGCTATCTGTCGCAGATGGTCGGCATCGTCGGCCTGCAGGTCGCCACGCCGATGATGGGCTTGGCGATCGTCGTGGCGACCCTGCGCGGACTTTTTGGCGGCCGCGACAACGCCGCGGCCGCAAGGTCCGAAGTCGCCACCGCCGAAGCCAGTCCGCGCAACGGCGCGTTGCGCGTCACCGAGCACTACCGCCGCAACGACGAGATCCATGCCGTGCCGCAGACTGTCGCCGATCGCGACCTGGGCAACTACTGGGTCGACGTCACCCGCGCCACCCTGCGCTTCATGCTGCCGCTGTGCCTGCTGTGGACGCTACTGCTGACCGCGCAGGGCGTGCCTTCGACGCTGCAGCCCGGCCCGACCGCGCAGATCGTCGACGCCAGTGCGCAAGCCCAAGAACAGAAGATCCCGCTCGGCCCGGTCGCGGCGATGGTCGCGGCCAAACAGCTGGGCACCAACGGCGGCGGCTGGTACGGCCCCAACAGCACGGTCGCGCTGGAAAATCCGACGCCGTTCTCGAACCTGCTCGAAATGCTCGCGCTGATCCTGATTCCGGTCGCGGTGACCTTCATGGTCGGGCCCTTCACCGGCCGCAAGCGCCTGACCGCGCTGGTGTTCGGCAGCATGCTGCTGATGTCGGCGATCTCCACCGGCGCGTCGCTGTGGTCGGAGGCGTACTCGTCCAGCGCCGCCGACCCGGCCTTGATGGAAGGCAAGGAAGTGCGCTTCGGCGCGACCAGCTCGGCGCTGTGGTCGGCGCTGACCACGCAGAGCAGCAACGGCTCGGTCAACGCCATGCACGATTCGCTGGCGCCGCTGAGCGGCGGCGTGGCCATGGTCAACATGCTGATCAACGCGATCTGGGGCGGCATCGGCTGCGGTCTGCAGCAGTTCCTCGTGTATCTGTTGCTGGCGGTGTTCCTGGCCGGCTTGATGACCGGACGCACGCCGGAGCTGTTCGGCCGCAAGATCGAGGCGCCGGAAGTGCGCCTGCTGGCGCTGCTGATCCTGCTGCAGCCGCTGGTGGTGCTGGGCTTCAGCGCGATCGCGCTGGCCCTGCCCTCGATCACCGGCAACTCCAATCCGGGCTTCCACGGCATCAGCCAGGTGTTCTACGAGTACACCTCGGCCTACGCCAACAACGGCTCGGGCTTCGAAGGCCTGGGCGATGCGACCTACTGGTGGAACCTGAGCTGCGCGGCGGTGCTCGCGCTGGGCCGCTACCCGGCCCTGATCGTGCCGTTGGCCGTGGCCGGACTGCTGGCGCGCAAACGGGTCGCGCCCGAAGGCAGCGGCACCCTGCACGTCGAGACCCCGACCTTCGCCCTGACCCTGATCGCGGTGATCGTGATCCTGACCGTCCTGCAATTCATGCCTGCGCTGGTGCTGGGCCCGGTGGCCGACCACCTGTCGCTGGCCGCCATGCCGTCTGCGTTCGCGCCGGCGCCGGCTCTTTGAGGTTAAGACCGTGACCGAACTGACTCATCCCACTACCCAACGCCGCCAAGCCGCGGCCGGACTCGACGCCGCCGGCCTGCGCATCGCCCTGCTCGAATCGTTCCGCAAGCTCTCGCCGCGCCAGGCCATGCGCAGCCCGGTGATGGCGGTCGTGCTGCTGGGCACGGTCCTGGCGGCGCTGATCACCGCCTTCGTGCCCGGCCATCTCGGCTTCGGCATCGCGGTGACCGCGATTCTGCTGATCACGGTGCTGTTCGCCAACTTCGCCGAAGCCGTGGCCGAAGCGCGCGGCCGCGGCCAGGCCGCATCGCTGCGCGCGGCGCGCCGCGACCTGGTCGCGCGCCGGCTCGAGGCCAGCGGCGAAACCCGCATCGCCGCGGCCCTGCTCAGGCCCGGCGACCGGGTGATCGTGTCAGCCGGCGAACTGATACCCGCCGACGGCGAGATCGTCGAAGGCGTGGCCACGATCAACGAATCGGCGGTCACCGGCGAATCCGCACCGGTGCTGCGCGAGGCCGGCACCGACCGCTCCGGCGTGATCGGCGGCACCAAGGTGCTGTCGGACGAGATCGTGGTGCGGGTCAGCGCCGAGCCGGGCGGCAGCTTCCTCGACCGCATGATCGCCCTGGTCGAAGGCGCCAACCGCCAGAAGACGCCGAACGAAATCGCCCTGACCATGCTGTTGGCGGCGATGACGCTGACCTTCCTGATCGTGGTCGCGAGCCTGCCGTTCTTCGCCGGCTTCGTCGGCGCCAGACTCGATCCGCTGCTGCTGATCGCGCTGCTGGTGTGCCTGATCCCGACCACCATCGGCGGCCTGCTGCCGGCGATCGGCATCGCCGGCATGAACCGCGCGCTGTCGGCCAACGTGCTGGCTAAATCCGGCAAGGCGGTCGAGATCGCCGGCGACGTCGATGTGCTGCTGCTCGACAAGACCGGCACCATCACCCACGGCGACCGCCAGGCGACCGCGTTCCATCCGCTGGCCGGCGTCGACCGCTCGCAGCTGCGCGATGCGGCCCTGCTCGCCTCGCTCGCCGATCCCACGCCCGAAGGCAAGTCGATCGTGCGCCTGGCGCGCGAACAGCACAGCGCCGTGGCCGAACCCGATCACGCCCACTACCTGCAGTTCACCGCGCAGACGCGCATGTCCGGCGTCGACCTCGACGACGGCCGCGCGATCCGCAAGGGCGCCGGCGACGCGATCGGCCAATACGTGCGCGGTCTCGGCGGCGAAGTGGTGCCGGAGCTGGCCGCGCGCATCGAGCAGGTCGCACGCGGCGGCGCCACCCCGCTGGTGGTCGCCGAGGGCCGCCACGTGCTCGGCGTGGTGGAGCTGTCGGACGTGGTCAAGCACGGGGTCAAGGAACGTTTCGCGCGGCTGCGGGCGATGGGCGTGCGCACGGTGATGATCACCGGCGACAACCCGCTGACCGCCGCGGCGATCGCGGCCGAGGCCGGCGTCGACGACTACATCGCCGAGGCGCGGCCCGAGGACAAGCTCGCGCGCATCCGCGCCGAGCAGGCCGGCGGCCGTCTGGTCGCGATGGTCGGCGACGGCACCAACGACGCACCGGCGCTGGCCCAGGCCGACGTCGGCCTGGCGATGAACTCGGGCACCCAGGCCGCCAAGGAGGCCGGCAACATGGTCGATCTGGATTCGGATCCGGCCAAGCTGCTGGCAGTGGTCGAGGTCGGCAAGCAGCAGCTGATCACGCGCGGCGCGCTGACCACGTTCTCGCTCGCCAACGACGTGTCCAAGTACTTCGCGATCCTGCCGGCCCTGTTCGCCGCAGCGATCCCGCAGATGGCCGCGCTCAACGTGATGCGGCTGTCCAGCCCGAGCAACGCGGTGCTGGCGGCGCTGATCTTCAACGCGATCATCATCCCGGCGCTGATTCCGCTGGCCCTGGCCGGGGTGCGCTTCAAGCCCGCCAGCGCGGTCGTGCTGCTGCGCCGGAACATGCTGATCTACGGCCTCGGCGGCGTGCTGCTGCCGTTCGTGGGCATCAAGTTGATCGATATGGCGCTCGCGGCATTCTTCTGAAACCGCGCGCCCCGGGCCGGACGCCGCGCAGGCGCCGGCCGCCACCACCACAGGACACCGACATGCGCACCCCGATCTCCGCTTCCTCCCGCATCGACGACCGCGTCCCGGCTCGCGCGCCGCTGCTGTTCGCCCTGCTCTGCCTGCTCGGCTTCGGCCTGCTGTACTCGCTGGCCGGCACCGCGCTGGGCGCGCTCGCGTTTCCCCATCAAGCCCACGGCAGCCTGCTCGAACGCGACGGCCTCGTACTCGGCTCCAGCCTGGTCGCGCAGCCCTTCGCCGACGCGCGCTACTTCCAGCCGCGCCCCTCGGCCGCGAACTACGATCCGATGGCGGCCGCCGGCAGCAACCAGGCGCGCAGCAATCCGGAGCTGCGCAAGCGCATCGCCGGAGCCACCGCCGCGGTCGCGCAACGCGACGGCATCGCGCCCGACGAAGTGCCGGCCGAGCTGGTCACCCAGTCCGGCGGCGGTCTCGATCCGCACGTGTCGCCGCGCGCGGCGCAGGTGCAGGTCGCGCGCGTCGCCCGGGCGCGCGGGCTGCCCCCGGCCGCGGTCGACGCGATCGTGGCCGCGCACACGCAGTCGCGTCAGTTCGGCGTGCTCGGCGAGCCGCGCGTGAACGTGCTGGAACTCAATCTGGCCCTGGATGCGAAACGCTGAGCCTGGTCGCCCGTCGAAGCTCGCATCGCGATGCGCTGCGAGCCTTACCGAGTCGGACTCTTTCTTCACTACGCCGCCACCTACCCGCAAGCGCACAATATCCGCCATGACCGATACCCGCAGCGCGGCGCAGCGCCAGCAGCAGGCCGATGCCCTGATCGGCGAACTGCAACGCCAGGACGCCGGACGCCTGACCGTGTTCCTCGGCGCCGCGCCCGGGGTCGGCAAGACCTACGCCATGCTCGGTCGCGCGCGAGAGCTGCAGCGCCGCAGCATCGATGTCGTCGTCGGCATCGTCGAGACCCACGGCCGCGCCGAAACCGGCGCCCTGATCGAAGGCCTGGAGGTGTTGCCGCGCAAGCGCCTGGACTACCAGGGCCGGGTACTGGAAGAACTCGACCTGGACGCGCTGCTGGCGCGCAAGCCGCGCCTGGCGCTGATCGACGAACTCGCCCACCGCAACGCGCCCGGCAGCCGCCACGAGCGGCGCTGGCAGGACGTGGCCGAACTGCTCGATGCCGGCATCGACGTCTACACCACGGTCAACATCCAGCACCTGGAAAGCCTCAACGACGTCGTCCACCGCATCACCGGCGTGCGCGTCGGCGAGACCGTGCCCGATGCATTGTTCGACCGCCTGCGCGATATCGTCCTGGTCGACCTGCCGCCGCGCGAACTGATCGAGCGCCTGCAACAGGGCAAGGTCTACGTGCCCGATCAGGCCGCGCATGCGCTGCAGGCGTTCTTCTCGCCCAGCAACCTGACCGCGCTGCGCGAACTGGCGATGCAGACCGCGGCCGACCGCGTCGACAGCGACCTGCGCGAGGCCCAGACCGCGCGCGGCCTGCCCGGCGTGCCGCTGCGCCGTGGCGTGCTCGTTGCGATCGACGGGCGCGGCCAGTCCGAATACCTGGTGCGGATCGCGCGCCGCCTGGCCGAACGCCGCGACGCGCCCTGGACCGTGGTCACGGTGCAGACCGGCACCGCGCCGGCGGATGCGCAGCAGCTCGAACTCGACCGCGCCTTCGCGCTCGCGCGCCGGCTCGGCGGCGACACCGCGGTGCTGCACGGCGCCAGCATCGTCGACGCGCTGCTCGATCACGCCGCGCGGGCCGGCATCAGCGCGATCGTGCTCGGCCGCACCCGCGAGCGCCCGGTCGCGCGCATGTTCAACCGCACCCTGACCCAGCAATTGATCCAACGCGGCGCGCACTACGAGCTGACCATCGTCAGCACCCCGGAGGCGCGCGCCAAGGCGCGGCGGGCGCTGCGCCCGCTCGGCGGCCTGCTGACCCGCTCCGACGCCGGCCTGGCGGTGATCGCGGCGGCGCTGGCGACCGCGCTGGCCGGGCTCGCCGAACGCTGGATCGGCCTGGACGATCTGTCGCTGATCTTCATCGTCGCGGTGGTCGTGGTCGCCGCGCGCACGCGCATGACCGCGGCGGTGATCGCGGCGGTGCTGTGCTTCTTCGCCTACAACTTCTTCTTCATCGAGCCGCGCTACACCCTGCTGATCGGCGCCAGCCAGGGCGTGACCACGGTGGTGCTGTTCCTGGTCGCGGCGCTGGTCGCCGGCCGGCTCGCGTCCAAGCTGCGCATGCAGGTGCTGGCGCTGCGCGCGGCCAACGCCCAGGCCATCGCCCTGCAGACGCTGGGGCGTCAGCTCGCCGCCGCCGCCGACCTGGGCCAGGTCACTCAGGCCGGACGCGACGCACTGCGGCGCTCGCTCGGCGCCGACGCGATCGTGCGCATCGGCGATGCTCCGCTACGCGGCGCCGACCTGCCCGAACTGACCGACAAGGACCGCGCCGCCGCCGACTGGAGCCTGCGTCACCAGCAGCCGGCCGGGCGTTACACCGACACCCTCGCCGGCTCGGACTGGTGGTTTCTGCCGCTGGCCGGCGGCGACGGCGGCGTGATCGGCCTGCGCTTCCCGCAGCGCAGCGGCCGGCTCGGTCCGGAGCAGCAGCGACTGGCCGAAGCCATGGCCGAGGACATCGCCCAGGCGGCGGTGCGCACGCGCCTGGTCGCCGACCTGGAAAACGCCCGTGTCAGCGGCGAGACCGAACGCCTGCGCTCGGCGCTGCTGTCGTCGGTCTCGCACGACCTGCGCTCGCCGTTGGCGGCGATCATCGGCGCAGCCAGCAGCCTGGACAACTACGCCGAGGCGATGAGCCGCGAGGACCGCCACAGCCTGCTGGAAACGGTGCGCATCGAAGGCGAGCGCCTGGACCGCTACATCCAGAACCTGCTCGACATGACCCGGCTCGGCCACGGCGGGCTCACCCTCAACCGCGACTGGATCGGCGTCGACGAACTGATCGGCTCGGCGGTGACGCGCCTGCAGCGCTACGAACCGAGCGCGCGCTTCGAGGTCCGGCTGGAACCTGAGCTGGGGCCGATCTGGGTCCACCCGGCCCTGGTCGAGCAGGCCTTGTTCAACGTGCTGGAGAACGCCGCCAAGTTCTCGCCCGCGGGCGAAGCCGTCACCGTCGAAGCGCGCCGCGTCGACGGCCAGTTGCGCATCGACGTGCGCGACCGCGGCCCCGGTATTCCCGAGGATGAGCGCAAGCGCATCTTCGACATGTTCTACAGCGTCGAGCGTGGAGATCGCGGCCGCCAGGGCACCGGTCTGGGCCTGGCGATCTGCCAGGGCATGATCGGCGCCCACGGCGGCAGCGTCGAAGCGCTACCGGGCGCACCCGATGAGCACGATCGCCGCGGCACCACGATCCGCATTACCCTGCCTCCCATCGAACCCGCCGCCCCCGCAGCCGCATGACCGAGGACACCGCCGCCGGCGTCGCCACCCAGACCGCACGCGTGCTGGTGGTCGACGACGAGCCGCAGATCCGCAAGTTCCTCGACATCAGCCTGCGCGCGCAGGGCTACGCGGTGGAAACCGCCGACACCGGCGCCGGCGGCCTGGAAGCGCTGGCGACGCACGGCGCCGACCTGGTGATCCTCGACCTCGGCCTGCCCGACCGCGACGGCCACGAAGTGCTGCGCGAGCTACGCCAGTGGTCGTCGGTGCCGGTGATCCTGCTGACCGTGCGCGCCGGCGAGGCCGAGAAAGTCGCCGCGCTCGATGCCGGCGCCAACGACTACGTGACCAAGCCCTTCGGCGTGCAGGAGCTGATGGCGCGCGTGCGCGCGCTGCTGCGCTCGCATGCGACCCAGGGCGAGGCCCTGCCGGTGTTCGACGACGGCCGCTTGCGCATCGACCTGGCCCGGCGCGAGGTGCGCCTGGACGGCGAAAGCGTCGCCCTGGCGCGCAAGGAATACGCGCTGCTGGCGCTGCTGGTCCAGCATGCCGGCCGCGTGGTCACCCAGCCGCAGCTGCTGCGCGAACTCTGGGGCCCGACCCACCAACAGGACACCCACTACCTGCGCATCCTGGTCGGCAAACTGCGCCACAAGCTCGGCGACGACGCCGCCGCGCCGCGCTACATCGTCACCGAACCGGGCGTGGGGCTGCGTTTCATCGAGCGACGTTGAGTCGGCGAGTCGAATCGACGAAACAGCACCCAAGCCAAGTGACCCGGCCGAGACACGGCGCGAGCGCGCCCGGCTTTGGGGTAGGAGCGACGTAAGTCGCGACCAACGCAGCCGTTCGAAGGTTTGCGGTCGCGACTTGCGTCGCTCCTACAGGCCGCGGGAGCACTCATCGCTTCATTTGGGAGCGGCGTGAGCCGCGATCGACATGGCCAGTGCGGTGCCGCAATCGCGGCCGGTGTCGCTCTCATAGGGCACCGCGTGCGGACTCGAACCCTGCCGCCGACAAGCAAGTTTGCTTTGGGGTAGGAGCGGCGTAAGCCGCGACCGTCGCAGCCGAGCGCAGTTTCGCGGTCGCGACTCACGTCGCTCCTACCCCAAGACGGGGCAAAGCCGCGCACAGCAAAAAGGCCGGCAAGTTTCCTTGCCGGCCTTTCGCTCAATATGGTGCGCCCGGAGAGATTCGAACTCCCGACCCCCAAGTTCGTAGCCTGGTGCTCTATCCAGCTGAGCTACGGGCGCGCAGTCGAAGAATTATGACGGAACCGCTTTTGATCGTCAAACCTTTCGATGCTTTTTCTACGTCAGATTTCGTTCGCGTTCAACGCTGACGAACGAAACCATCGCAGACAAAAGCCGCCCCAAGGCGGCCTTCGTTACAACTGGCGGAGACTGAGGGATTCGAACCCTCGATGGAGCTTTTGACCCCATACTCCCTTAGCAGGGGAGCCCCTTCGGCCTCTCGGGCAAGTCTCCGCGGAAACACGTACAGCGTTCGCGGGCGGGAAGCATAACGGCTCGTCCCGCGCGCGGCAAACCTTTTTATCAGCCTGCCGCGTTTTTGCCGGAATCGTCGGCCGGTTCTTCGCCGCGCTGGATGCGCTGGTAGATCTCTTCGCGATGCACAGCGACATCTTTCGGTGCGGTAATACCGATACGCACCTGGTTGCCCTTGACGCCGAGCACGGTGACGGTCACCGAGTCGCCGATCATCAGGGTCTCACCGACGCGACGCGTCAGGATCAGCATTGGAAAACCTCCTCGTGCCGGCAATTCGTTTGCCGGCGTTGGCGACGATCCGCACGGAAACATCTACGGAAAGCGCTTACAGTTTTGTACACAAACGTGAACCATATTAGCCAGCGGCCAAAATCGGCCGCAAGCGATAGAAGTCACTGTTCGCCGTTCAGATTAACCTACTCTCGACCCAGCCTGCGACACCGGCCAGGGCCTGCGACAAAGCCGGGCCGTCGTCTCCGCCGCCCTGCGCCATGTCGGCGCGGCCGCCGCCCTTGCCGTTGATCTGACCGGCAACATGGGCGAGCAGTTCCCCCGCCTTGACCTTGCCGGTCGCGCTTCCATTCACTCCGGCGACCAAAGCCGCCTTCCCCTCACTGGCACCCGCCAGCAGGATCACCGCGTCGCCCAGCTGCTGCTTGAGACGGTCTACCGCCTCGCGCAGGGCCTTGGCATCGAAGCCTTCCAGACGGGTCGCGATGACCTTGACCCCCTGGATTTCGGCCGCCGAGGCGGCCAGGTCGGAGGTCGCCCCGGAGGCCGCCTTCGCCTTGATGGCTTCGAGTTCACGCTCGAGTTTCTTCTGCCGATCCAACAACGACCGCAGTTTGTCGGACAAGTCCGACGGGTTGCCGCCGAGCAGGCGCGCGGCCTCTTCCAGGCGCTGCTCCTCCTCGGAGACGTGGTCCAGAGCGCCCTGCCCGGTCACCGCCTCGATCCGGCGCACGCCGGCCGAGACGCCGCCCTCGGCGAGGATCTTGAACAGACCGATATCGCCGGTGCGCGAGACGTGGGTGCCGCCGCACAGCTCGGTCGAGGTCTCGCCCATGCGCAGCACGCGCACGCGGTCGCCGTACTTCTCGCCGAACAGCGCCAGGGCGCCGAAATCCAGGGCTTCCTGCATGCTCATCTGATGGACTTCGGCCTCGTGGTTGCCGCGCACTTCGGCGTTGACCCGGCGCTCGATCTGCGCGAGCTCGGCGTCGGTCAGCGGCTGGAAGTGGGCGAAGTCGAAACGCAGGCGGTCGGGCGCGACCAGCGAGCCCTTCTGCACCACGTGGTCGCCCAGCACCTGGCGCAGCGCGGCGTGCAGCAGGTGGGTGGCGGAATGGTTGAGCACGGTGGCGGCGCGACGCGGGGCGTCGACGGCGCCCAGTACCCGGTCGCCGCGGCGCAGGACGCCGGCGCTGAGGGTGCCGAGATGGCCGTGGAACTGGCCGGCGAACTTCTGGGTGTCACGGACCACGAAACGAGTGCCGGCCTCGTCCAGTTCGCCGGCATCGCCGACCTGGCCGCCGCTTTCGGCGTAGAACGGGGTGCGGTCGAGGATGACCACCGCCTCGTCGCCGGCTTCGATGCTCTCGACCGGGCGGCCGTCCTTGAGCAGGGCCACGACTTCCAGGCCGCCGTCGGTCAGACGCTCGTAGCCCAGGAACTGGGTCGGCGCGAGCTGCGCGGCCAGTTCGGCCGGCATCGTCGTGGCATTGCCGAACTTGCCGGCTTCGCGCGCACGGCGCTTTTGTTCCTCCATGGCGGCATCGAAGCCGGCCATGTCCACCGACAGGCCGCGCTCGCGCGCTATGTCGGCGGTCAGGTCGACCGGGAAGCCGTAGGTGTCGTACAGACGGAAGGCGTCGGCGCCCGGGATCGCGTCCTGGGAGCGCGCGGCGACTTCATCGAAGATGCGCATGCCCGAGTCCAGCGTTTCGGCGAAACGCTCCTCTTCGGCCTGCAGGGCGCGCTCGACCAGGTCGCGCTTGGCGGCCAGCTCGGGATAGGCCTCGCCCATCACCTCGACCAGCGCGGCGACCATGCGGTGGAAGAACGGCTGCTTCTGGCCCAGCATCCAGCCGTGGCGCAGGGCGCGGCGGATGATCCGGCGCAGCACGTAGCCGCGGCCTTCGTTGGAGGGCAGCACGCCGTCGACGATCAGGAACGAGCAGGCGCGGATGTGGTCGGCGATCACCCGCAGCGACTTGTTGTCGAGGTCGGGGGTCGAGGTGAACTCGGCCGCGGCCTGGATCAGGCGCCGGAACAGGTCGATCTCGTAGTTGCTATGAGCGTGCTGCAGCACCGCGGCCAGACGCTCCAGGCCCATGCCGGTATCGACGCAGGGCGCCGGCAGCGGCATCAGGCTGCCGTCGGGCTGGCGGTCGAACTGCATGAACACCAGGTTCCAGATCTCGATGTAGCGATCGCCGTCCTCGTCGGGCGAACCCGGCGGGCCGCCGGCGATGTGCTCGCCGTGGTCGTAGAAGATCTCGGTGCAGGGACCGCAGGGGCCGGTGTCGGCCATCTGCCAGAAATTATCCGACGCGTACGGGGCGCCCTTGTTGTCGCCGATGCGGACGATGCGCTCGACCGGCACGCCGATCTTCTTGTGCCACAGGTCGAAGGCTTCGTCGTCGGTGTGGTAGACCGTGACCAGCAGGCGCTCGGCCGGCAGCTTCCAGACCTGCGTCAGCAGTTCCCAGGCCCAGGCGATGGCGTCTTCCTTGAAGTAATCGCCGAACGACCAGTTGCCGAGCATCTCGAAGAAGGTGTGGTGACGCGCGGTGTAGCCGACCTGGTCGAGGTCGTTGTGCTTGCCGCCGGCGCGCAGGCAGCGCTGAACGTCGGCCGCACGCACGAAGCCGAGCTTCTCGCTGCCGAGAAACACGTTCTTGAACTGGACCATGCCCGAGTTGGTGAACAGCAGGGTCGGATCGTTGGCCGGCACCAAAGGCGCCGACGGCACGATGGTGTGCCCCTTGCCGCGGAAGAACTCGAGGAAATCGCTGCGGATTTCGTTGGTGGTTTTCATGCCTGACGCGCGAACTCGATAGGACCGGGCCGGACTGAGCGGTCCAGGGCCTCTGCCCTCACGATGGGGGCGTCGACTGGAACAGGCAACCCAAAACCCGAAAGCCGCGTAGCCTAACAGGCTCCGGGCCCGGTTGCGCGGGGTCCGCAGCCTATTTGGGCTTGCGTTCAGTCGTCCAAATCGAAACGAGTCGCTTTTCGCACCCGTTCGCCATCGAAACCGCGGCGTATCAGGAAGTCGGCGGCCTTGCGGCGGAGGGCCAAATCCTCGCTTCCGGCCTCGCCTGACAGCCCTGCGAATCTACGTCGGACCAGGTCGCGGGCGTTGTCCAGCCAGTCGCCTTCGTAGCTATCCAGCGCCCGGGCGATGGCCTCGGAGTCCAGACCGTGGGTGGCGAGTTCGGCACGCAGCCGGATCGGGCCGTAGCCGCTGCCGGCGCGGCTGCGGACCAGGCTTTCGGCGAAACGGGCATCGTCCTGCCAGCCCAGGCCGGACAAGGTCTCGACGGCGGTCTCGACCTCGGCGGCGTCCATGCCGCGCGAGGTGAGTTTTCGCTGCAACTCCTTCCTGGAGTGCTCGCGCCGGGTCAGCAGACCCAGTGCACGTTGGGTGGCACTCTGTTCGCGCATGCCGCGGCGACGGCGTCCGCCACGGCCGCCTTCGGGGCTGCCGTCGTTGGGACGGTCGCCCTCAGGATGGTCGGCTTCGGTCGGGTCGAGTTCGGTGGAGCCGGAATCCGGCTCCAGATCCTGCGGCTTTACGTCGCGCATACCCGGGTGCCCTCGCTAGCGCCTTGCGTCGACGGCAACCGCCGACGCGTGGCGTCAGTCGTCCAGACCTTCCGTGTCGACTTCATCGCGCTTGACGTCGGTCGGCACGAACTTCTCGCGCAGCGCGGCCTCGAGCCGGGTCGCGACCTCGGGGTTCTCCTTGAGGTACTGGCGCGCGTTCTCCTTGCCCTGGCCGATACGCTCGTCGCCGCAGCTGTACCAGGCGCCGGACTTCTCGACCAGCTTGGCCTCCACGCCCATGTCGATCAGCTCGCCTTCGCGCGAGATGCCTTCGCCGTAGAGGATTTCGGTGACGATCTGCTTGAACGGCGGGGCCAGCTTGTTCTTGACGACCTTGATCTTGGTCTGGTTGCCGATGATCTCGTCGCCCTTCTTGATCGCGCCGATGCGGCGGATGTCCAGGCGCACCGAGGCGTAGAACTTGAGCGCGTTGCCGCCGGTGGTCACTTCCGGGCTCTGGCCCGGCATCATCACGCCGATCTTCATGCGCAGCTGGTTGATGAACACCACTAGGGTGCCGGAGCGCTTGATGTTGCCGGTCAGCTTGCGCAGCGCCTGGCTCATCAGGCGGGCCTGCAGGCCCGGCAGCTGGTCGCCCATCTCGCCTTCGATTTCGGCCTTGGGGGTCAGCGCGGCGACCGAGTCGACCACCACGATGTCCACCGAGTTGGAGCGCACCAGCATGTCGGCGATTTCCAACGCCTGCTCACCGGTATCCGGCTGCGACAGCAGCAGGTCGTCGACGTTGACGCCCAGCTTGGCGGCGTAGATCGGATCCAGGGCATGCTCGGCGTCGATGAAGGCGGCGGTGCCGCCCTTCTTCTGGCACTCGGCGATGGCCTGCAGGGTCAGGGTGGTCTTGCCCGAGGATTCCGGACCGTATATCTCGACCACGCGGCCCTTGGGCAGGCCGCCGATGCCCAGGGCGATGTCGAGCATCAGCGAGCCGGTGCCGATGACCTCGGCGACCTCGACCGCGCGATCGCCCATGCGCATCACCGAGCCCTTGCCGAACTGCTTCTCGATCTGGCCCAGGGCCGCCGAAAGGGCGCGCTTCTTGTTCTCGTCCATCGTGATGTCCTTAAGTAAGTCGTGTCGTGTTGGTAGGCAATCTAGAGGACGCGGATCGCACGGACTGAGACCGTCGCGCCTTCGATGAAAATTTATTCCGGCAGGCCGGGCCGACGCAGTCGGGAGAACGCCGGCCGGGCTGTCGGATTTTTCCCCGCGCGGCGGTCGGAAACGGCGGCGTGGCGGCGGCGGTCGTTCATCGCGGCGCTCAGCGGTTCGGCCGGACCAGGCCGCAGTACAGGCCTTCGATCGCGAAGTCCTGATCGGGCTGGACCTCGATCGGGGCGAAATCGGGGTTGCGCGGCAGCAGGCGGATGCGGTCCTTGCCGATCTTCAGCAGCTTGACCGTGATCTCGTCGTCGATGCGCGCGACCACGATCTGGCCCGAGCGCGCGTCGCCGGTACGGTGCACGCCGATCAGGTCGCCGTCGAAGATGCCTTCGTCGCGCATCGAGTCGCCCTTGACCTTGAGCATGTAGTCCGGCGACGGGAAGAACATGTTGCGGTCGAGCAGCACGTAATCGTCGGCCTCGATCTGGGCACCGGAGCCGATCGGCAGGCCGGCCGCGACCCGTCCCAGCACCGGCAGGCGCAGGGCGTCGTCGTTGGCGGCGGCCGGCAGTGCCAGCCGGCCCTGCTGCGACGGCGGCGGCTGCAGCACGCGTATGCCGCGCGCGCGCCCCGGAGTGCGTTCGATCGCCCCGGCGGCCTCGAGCGCCTCCAGGTGGTACTGGGCCGCGCGCACGCCCTTGAACCCGAAGGCCTTGGCGATCTCAGCCTGCGACGGCGGCAGTCCCTCGGCTTCGATCCGTTCCGCGATCAACTCGAGGATGGCTTGCTGGGTATCGGTCAGGTCCATGATTAGTAGTATTACCACTAACAAACGGCACCAGCAAGAGCACCCGCTCCAAATTCATCTGACCGGGCCAACCAGCCCGGATCGAACCAGCCCGGATCGAAGCGTCGGCTCCGGCACGCGCGCGGCCGTCCGCGACTCGCGTACGGGCGACTCAGACCGCCAGCGCCAGCATTCCCTGCAAGGCCGCCGCGACGGTCTGTCGGCGCACCGCCTCGCGGTCTCCGGCGAAATGGAAGACCTCGGCCTGGGGGTAGCCGCCGCGGCGTTTCCAGGCGATCCAGACCGTGCCGACCGGCTTGTCCTCGGTGCCGCCGCCGGGACCGGCGATGCCGGTGACCGCGACCGCCAAGGTGGCGCCGGTGTTGGCCAGGGCGCCGGAGACCATTTCAATGACGGTCTCGCGGCTGACCGCGCCGAACTGCTCCAGGGTCTGTGGGCGCACGCTCAGCAGCGACTGCTTGGCTTCGTAGCTGTAGGCAGCCATGCCGCATTCGAACCAGCCAGAGGAGCCGGCGATGTCGGTCAGGGTCTTGGCGATCCAGCCGCCGGTGCAGCTCTCGGCGGTGACCAGCATGTGGTGGTGGCTGCGGGCGGCCTCGCCGACCTGTTCGGCAAGGCGTTGCAGGGAGGCATCGGAGACGTCGGTCATGCGCGCACTATAACGGCCCGCCGCGCTTGCGCTTTGCGGGATCGGGCAACGCTGGGGCGTCGCGACTGGAACGATGGCGGGTCGTGGTCGCGGTGCATGCCGCTTTGGAGTTTGGAGGGAGCCTCCGAGCGGATTCGGGATCCTCAGGACCAAGCCATCGCATCGAGAGGCAACCTCGTTCCCATAGCATGCGTCGGCCTTGGGGTAGGAGCGGCGTGAGCCGCGACCTGCGATAGCGGTTGCAGGGGCGTGGTCGCGGCTTACGCCGCTCCTACCCCAAAGAAGCAACGCCCCCAAAAAAACGACGACGCGCGGACCTTGTGGTCCGCGCGTCGCGTTTGGTTCCCTGCGGCCGGCCGGCAAGACGCCGGCCGGAGCGTTCGACGACCTCAGTACGCCACCCGGAAGGTCACGCCGTAGGTACGCGGCGCGCCCAGGAAGGCGTTGAACGAGTTGAAGGCGTTGTTCGGCAACGGCGACACGTTCTGCAGCGGCGCGTCGAAACCGACCTGCGCGTACTCCTCGTCGAACAGGTTCTGACCCCACAACTCGACCATCCAGCGGCGGTCGCGACGGCCGATGGCGACGCGCGCATTGACCACGGTGAAGGCACCCTGCTCCTTCTCCGGATCCAGGTCGGAGCCGGTGTTGTAGTCGGACATGTACTTGGCGCCGAGGTTGAAGCGCGCCACCAGGTCGCTGGCGAAGTTCCAGTCGTAGGTGATCGAGGCCGAACCCGACCAGTACGGCGCGAAGCTGACCTGGCTGCCCGGCAGCTTGTACAGCGCGCCGGCCGACGCGGTGCCGCCGGGCGCGATGAAGTCGCCGCCGGGACGCTCGTCGCCGTAGCGGGTGTCGGCATAGGTCAGGCCGGCCTGGACCATCAGTCCCTTCTGCGGCTGCCACAGCACTTCGGTGTCGATGCCCTGGGAGATCACTTCCGGGATCGAACGCACCACGAAGCTGGTGCCGAGGAAGCTGTTGAGCTGGAAGTCCGAATAGGTCTGATGGAACAGGGTCGCGTTGAGCAGCAGGTTGCCGTCGGCCCAGGTGGTCTTGGCGCCGAGCTCGAAGCTGTTGACGAATTCGCCCGGGAACGAAGTGTCGTCGACCGGCCGGATGCCCTGCCCCGCGCTGGACAGGCCGTTGGCCGACTGCACGCGGTCGAGGTTGAAGCCGCCGGCCTTGTAGCCGCGCGCGCCGGAGACGTAGGTCATGATGTGGTCGTTCCAGCGGTACGCCACTTTCAGCGTGCCCGACCATTCTTTCTCGTCGCTCTCCTGATGGGTCGCGCGGCCGTTGTGCAGCGGGTTGGCCCAGGGCAGGCAGCTGAAGCCGACGATGTTGCTGATGATCGCGGCCTGCTGCGCCGGCGGCAGCGAGGCGAACGGCAATCCGCGTCCGGTCAACGCCGCGGCGATGCGGCCCTGCGCGGCCGGGCTGACCTGGCCGTTGGGACCGAAGTACGAAGCGCAGCCGGCGCTGCCGTTGGGATTGCTGTAGCGCGAATCCAGTTCCTTGTTCTCCTGGGTGTAGCGCAGGCCCATGGTGACGTCGAGCGCATCGGTCGCATGCCAGGTGTTGTTGGTGAAGAAGGCCTTGCTCTTGGCGTTCTGGCGGTACTTGTCGTCGGCGCCGAAGCCGACGAAGGCGGTGCCGAACGGACGCCCGGTGGTCTGCGACAGGAAGGTCGCCGCGGTCGGCGACTGCGCCAGCGCCGGGTTGATCAGGGCCAGCAGCGCGGTCGACAGGTAGGGCTCGTAGGCCGCACCGATACGGTAGGTCTCGTTGCGGTTGAGGTCCTCGTCGGAGAAGAACAGACCGAACATCCAGTCGACCTTGGCGGTCGAACCGGTCAGGCGGAACTCCTGGCTGAAGGTCTTGAACTCGGTCAGCGACTCGTCTTCGTCGGCGTTGCGGTACAGCAGGTCGGCGCTGGTGAAGTCGAAGTCCAGGCCGTTGATCGAGCGCCATTCGCGCTTGGCGGTGATCGAGGTCAGGGTCGCGTTGTTGAACCAAGGCGTGATCCAGTTGACCTCGGCCGAGACGCCCTTGTCCTTCATGTCCTGCTCGGTGCTGCGGTTGCTGTAGGCCACGCGCGCGAACGGGTCGGCGACCGGAGCCACGCCGGAATCCGGTGACAGCGCATCGATGATCGCACCGGTGGCGCCGCGCACCGTGGTCACGGCGGCGCAGCAGTTCTCTTCGCGGCTGGTGAAGTCGCCGATCAGGTTGATGTCGAGGTTTTCGGTCGGCTCCAGCAGCAGCTGCGCGCGCAGGGTATGGAAGTTCTGGTCGGTGTCTTCCTTCTCCTGGCGCGGGCCGGCGCCGGTGCGCACGTCGAGGAAGCCATCGCGCTTGCGCTGGGCGCCGTAGATGCGGAACGCGGCGTTGTCGCCGATCGGCGTATTGAACGCACCGGCCAGGCCCAGCGCACCGTAGTTGCCGACGGTGAACTCGCCCTCGACCGAAGTGTTGTAGTCGGGGCGGCGGCTGATGACGTTGATCACGCCGGCTGAGGTGTTCTTGCCGAACACCGTGCCCTGCGGACCCTTGAGCACTTCGATGCGCTCGATCTCGCCCAGGTCGCCGAAGCCGACGCCGTTGCGCGGCCGGTACACGCCGTCGATCACCACGCCCACCGACGATTCCAGACCGGCGTTGTCGCCGACCGTGCCGATGCCGCGGATACGCGCGGTGGTCTGAGCTTCGCTCTGGGTGCTGGTCACGGTCAGGCCGGGCACCAGCATCTGCAGATCCTTGACGTCGCGTACGCCGGTGTCCTGCAGCAATTGCTGGGGTAACGCGGTGATCGCGATCGGCACGTCCTGCAAGGCTTCCTCGCGCTTCTGCGCGGTCACGGTAAGACCGGCGAGCGTGGTCGCTTCCTCCTCGTCCTTAGCAGTTGCATCCGGCGACGCCTGCTGCGCGTGCAACGGTGCGGCGGTGATCGCCGCCAACGCTGCCGCCACCGCAAAAGCGAGACGCCGACGTCCATGGTTCCGTGTTCCCTGGCTAGCCGACTTGCGAGCACTCATCGCGACCTCCCCTGACATTGTTAGACCGCCGGCATCTGCCGGCGGAGACCTGGCCCTGCGAATTGACGACCTGCAGACCGCGGCGCGAACCGCGCCGGCGCGCCCCCTAGACGCGCCCCCGTGCAAACCACCAGCGTCAACGTGTGCCGACCGGGACGACGGCCAGGATAATTGACGCTGCGCACAAAAAAGATAGCCGAAGCTAGCACGCCCGTCGCGTGCGTCATGCGGCGCAGCAGCAATCGCACGACCGTTCGTCTCGTCGTGACCCGGACGAGCAGCGATTGAATGCCCTGATTGCACACCCCTGCCGTAAAAGAATCGCGCCGAGGCTAGCGCTCGGGTAGATCGATTTGCGTATCGCCGGAGGGTCGCCCACGATCCAAGCGTCATCCGGGATGACAGGGGCGCACCGCTCCTCTGTTCGAGGACGAGAAGACCCTGATCTTCGGCATCGGTATCAGCCGATAGCCGGCGGGCGACCTCACCGCCACGACGGGCAGGCCCGTGGCGGTCCGCAAGTCAGTACCTCGCTGGCCTGAACGTGCGCCTGGAATCGGATAGCGCGAGCGCGCCATCGCACCGTCACTCCGAACGGCCTGAACCTTTGTTTCTATGGGAATCGAGCGGCAACGACTTGACCCTTCCCAGCGGCCGTTGATAGCCATCGGGATTTGTCGACTGCCACCGCCACGCATCACGACACATGGCATGCAGGTCCAATTGCGTCCGCCATCCGAGCAGACGATGCGCGAGCGACGGATCCGCATAGACCTGCGCGACGTCGCCCCGGCGACGCTCCACGATTTCATAGGGGATGCTGCATCCGGATGCCTGTTCGAAGGCATGCACGAGCTCCAGTACGCTGATCCCGCGACCGGTTCCCAGGTTGACGGTCAGGTTGCCGTCGCCACGCATGAGGTAATCCAGCGCGACCACATGTGCCTGCGCCAGGTCCATGACATGTATGTAGTCGCGGATTCCAGTGCCGTCTGGGGTCGGGTAGTCGTCACCGAAGATGCTCAGCTTGCTACGCCGTCCCGCGGCGACCTGGCAGATGTAAGGCATCAGGTTGTTGGGAATACCCGACGGATCCTCGCCGATCAGACCCGAAGGGTGCGCACCGACGGGGTTGAAGTAACGCAGATTGGCAGCGCGGAAGGAGGTATCCGCGTGACACAGATCGTTGATCAGCTGCTCCATCACCAGCTTGGTGCGGCCATAGGGGTTGGTCACGTCCAGCCGGGCCTGCTCGTTGATCGGAACGCTCTCCGGATCGCCGTAGACGGTGGCCGACGAGCTGAACACCAACCGCGCCACGCCCGCTTCCTGCATTGCCCTCAGCAGGTTGATCGTGCCCGAGATATTGTTTTCGAAGTACGCCAATGGCCGAACGAACGACTCGCCGACGGCCTTGAGCGCGGCGAAGTGAATCACGGCATCGAACCGATGACGCTTGAACAGTCGGGTCACGGCTGACTTGCTGCGGAAGTCCAGGCGCTCGCACTCCACCGGTGCGCCCATGATGCGCTGCAAGCGCAATAGGACGCGCGGCGAACTGTTCGAGAAATTGTCGGCGATGACGACACGATGCCCCTGCTCCGCCAGCGCAGCGCAGGCGTGGCTGCCGATGTAGCCGGCGCCACCGCATACCAGGACGCACATCGTTGTCTGGCCGGCCATCTGGGTTCGCCACTGCTGCCCCTATTTCCGGAACAACGCGGAATGGAGGTCCGGGCGTCCAGTCTTGCGGCCGCCAGCCCGCGCCGCCCCCTCTCGCCCCTCCGCCGGTCGCTCCGTGTCCGCGATGGCGCTCGGCTGGCGTTTACCACTAGACCGGATGCCGCACCACGGGCTCGGAAGTCGACCATCAGGGGAGGTCTGCTTGGCAAGCTATGCCCCGTTAGCCTCGCTGGACGAGGCCCGTATCGCGGTTCTGGGCCTGGGCTACGTAGGCCTGCCGCTCGCCGTGGCCTTCGGAAAGCGATTTCCGACCGTCGGATTCGACATCGACGCCGCGCGCGTGGCCGAGCTCAAGGAGCATCGCGACCATACCCGCGAGGTCTCGGCGGAAGAGCTACGCGAGGCCGCGCTGCTGGCGTTCAGCAGCGATCCGTCGTCGCTGGCCGGCTGCAACGTGTTCATCGTGACCGTGCCGACGCCCATCGACGAGTACAAGCGCCCCGACCTGCGCCCGCTCGAGTCGGCCAGCCGGACGGTGGGCCGGGCGATCGGACGCGGCGGCATCGTGATCTACGAGTCGACCGTATATCCCGGAGCGACGGAGGAGATCTGCGTCCCGATCGTCGAACGCGAATCGAACCTGGCGTTCAACCAGGACTTCTATGCCGGTTACAGCCCGGAGCGCATCAACCCGGGCGACCCGCACCACCGCCTGGAAACCATCATGAAAGTCACTTCGGGCTCGACGCCGGAGGCGGCCGGGCTCGTCGACTCTCTGTATGGGCGGATCATCAAAGCGGGGACCCACAAGGCGTCCAGCATCCGCGTGGCCGAAGCGGCGAAGGTCATCGAGAACATCCAGCGCGACGTCAACATCGCCCTGATCAACGAATTGGCCCTGCTTTTCCATCGCCTCGACATCGACACCCACGAGGTGCTCGAAGCCGCCGGCACCAAGTGGAATTTCCTGCCGTTCCGTCCGGGCCTGGTCGGCGGCCATTGTATCGGCGTGGACCCCTATTACCTCACGCACAAGGCGCAGCAGATCGGCTACCACCCGGACATGATCCTCGCCGGACGCCGCATCAACGACGGCATGGGCAGTCATGTCGCGCGCCGAGTGGTGAAGCTGATGCGTCAGCGCAACCAGGACATGACTCAGGCACGGGTGCTGGTTCTGGGCCTTGCGTTCAAGGAGAACTGCCCGGACCTGCGCAACACCAAGGTGGTCGACATCATTCGCGAACTCCACTGCTACAACGCCAAGGTCGACGTGCACGACCCCTGGGTCAACGCCGGACATGCGTACGACGAGTACGGCGTGAACCTAGTCGCCGAGCCCGAGCCTGGGCGCTACGACGCGATCGTGCTTGCGGTGGCGCATGGGGAGTTCGTCGCCATGGGCGCGGAGCGGATCCGCAGCCTGGGCGTACCCGGGGCCGTTCTTTTCGACGTCAAGCGTGCGTTGCCGCGCGCCAGCGTCGACGGTTGCCTGTGACTGCCATGCGCATCCTGGTCACAGGCGCGGCGGGCTTCATCGGCGCAAAGCTGAGCGAGGTGTTGCTTGCACGAGGCGACGAAGTTCTCGGCTTCGACGACCTCAATGCGTACTACGACCCGAGCCTGAAACAGGCTCGCCTGGCACGCCTGCTGCCGCAGGTGAATTTTAGCTTCGTGCTCGGCTCGCTCGAGGACCGGGCAGCGGTGGACGCTGCCTTCACCTCGTTCGGACCCCAGCGGGTTGTGAATCTGGCGGCGCAGGCCGGCGTGCGGTACTCGCTCGAGAACCCCCGCGCCTACGTCGACAGCAATGTCGTCGGATTTCTGAACATCCTGGAAGCCTGTCGCCATCGCGCCATCGAACACCTCGTGTACGCCTCGTCCAGTTCGGTGTACGGCGCCAATCGCAAGCTTCCGTTCTCGGTCGACGACAACGTCGACCATCCGGTGAGCATGTACGCCGCGACGAAGAAGGCCAACGAGCTGATGGCGCACACCTACAGCCACCTGTTCGGGCTGCCGACGACGGGGCTGCGCTTCTTCACCGTCTACGGCCCCTGGGGACGGCCGGACATGGCGCTGTTCGTCTTCACGCGCAAGATCCTCGCCGGCGAACCGATCGACATCTTCAATCACGGCCATCACAGCCGTGACTTCACCTACATCGACGACATCGTCGAGGGCATCGTCCGCACGCTTGACCGGATCCCAGCCCCCGACCTGGACAAGGCGTCGGCGACGCCCTCGCCCGCCAGCTCCAGCGCGCCCTACCGGCTCTACAACATCGGCAACCACCAGCCCGTCGAGCTGTTGCGCTACATCGAGGTGCTCGAGGGCTGCCTGGGGCGCAAATCTGAACGACGCCTGCTGCCCATGCAGCCGGGCGACGTGCCCGACACCTGCGCCGATGTCGAGGCGCTGCGCCGGGATGTGGGGTACTCGCCGTCGACTCCCGTGGAAGTCGGGGTCGCGCGGTTCGTCGACTGGTACCGCCAATACTACGGAGCCTGAAGGAACGGGCCCCTGTCACCGTCGGATTTGGCCGGGCGCAACAGTGCTCGGCGTTGTTTAAGTGGGGTCAATCGGAGAATCGCCATGCGCCTTGCAGCCTCCCTTCGGGCTTTGGGTCTGCCCCTTCTGCTTGCCGGTTGCGTCAGTTCGGGGAACCTCACCTCGGGCGCCCCGCCGGCCGCCGCCCCGGTCGCGGACGAATACCAGATCGGCGTCGACGACATCGTCCAGGTTTCGGTCTGGCGGAATCCCGAGCTGGGCATCACCGCCCCGGTCCGTCCGGACGGCAAGATCTCGGTGCCCCTGGTCGGCGACGTCATGGCCGGCGGCCGGACACCCGACGCCGTCGCCAAAGAACTGCAGGGGAAGCTCGCGACTTACGTGATCGAGCCTCAGGTGACGGTGATCATCACCGAACTGCGCAGCCACGAATATCTGTCGCGCGTGCGGGTCACCGGTGCGGTACGTACGCCGGTGTCGATTCCCTACCGCCAGGGCATGACCGTGCTGGATGCGGTGCTTGCGGCCGGCGGCGTCACCGAGTTCGCCGCAGCTGACCGCTCCAGCCTGCACCGCAAGAACGGCGATGGTGCGCAGGCCTACGGCGTGCAGCTCGACAACATCCTCAATGCCGGTGATCTCAGCACCAACTACAAGGTCGCCCCTGGCGACGTGATTACAGTGCCGGAGCGCGTCTTGTGAACAACCCGTACGGGCAACCGCTGTTGCCAGGTCCGTCGGCCGATCGCCTGCCGACGCTGACCATGCTGTCGCTCGCCCGAAGGGAATTCCGGCGCTACCTGTTGCCGCTCGCCACTATTTTTGCCGTCATTGCGCTGCTTTTCCTGGCCTGGGGGCTGTTCAACCCGTCCACGTACAAGTCGTCGGCGATGGTACTTGTCCAGGACAACACCCCGATCGCACCGCTCATGGAGGGACGCACCACTGCACCCAACGAGGTCGCCCGCGCGGTCATTTCGCGCGAAGTGCTCTTTGGGCGTCGCGTCATGGAAGATGTGCTGAAGGCCGGTGGCTGGCTGGAAGGACACCCCAGCCCGCTGCAGAAGCAGGAGCTGATCAACTCCATCATCAACAGCACGGACATCGTGGTCACCGATCGCGCTCAGACGCGCTCGACGGACCCGAAGCTCAGCCTTGTGAAGATCACTTATTCGGATTCCGATCCGAAGCGCGCCTATGCCGTGACCAAGCGATTCTCGGAGGCGCTGATAGAACAGGTGCTGGACTCCAGGGCGCGCGCTAGCCGTTCCGCATATCAGTTCATCGATGCGCAGGTGGAGAATTACCAGCGCGCGTTCTCCGACGCCGACCGGAAGTTGCGCGAGTACCGCAGCTCGAACCCGGATGCGATGCCGGGCGTCGATACCGACGTTTCCGCCCGTATCGCGGAACTGCGCCGGGCCGCCGACAACGCCAGCATGGATCTGGCCGACGTCGGTGCGCAGGAGCGCCAGGTGATGAGCCAGCTCTCGCGCGAAAGCCAGCTGAACACCATCTCTCGTTCCACGCAGACCAACGTCCGGCTCGCAACACTGCAAGCAGAGCAGGACCGCCTGATGCTGACCTATACGGCTCAGCATCCGGACGTCGTCCGGGTCCGCAACCAGATCCGCGAGCTGCGGAACAATCCCGGGGCGAGATCCAGTGGAATGGCGGTGCTGCCTGGCGAGACCGCGTCGATGAATCCGGTCTACCAGCAGCTCCGCACGCAGCTGGCGGAGGTCCGCCGACAGGGCGCGGCCTCGGCGTCGCGCCTTGCCACGGCGCAGGCGCTGCTTCGCGAGGAACTCCAACGCAGCCGCAGGATCATCAGCGACGAGGGCACCGTCACTGCGTTGACCCGCGTACATGATGTCAACAAGGAAATGTTCGACGACCTCCTCAAGCGTCGCGAGAACGCGCGCGTTTCGATGAGTCTGGACGCGGATGGCCGCAGCCTCGGCTTCCAGATCCTGGAACCCGCCTCGATTCCACTGCAGGCCACGGGCCTGCGCCTGATGCATTTCGCCGTGGCCGGCCTGCTGCTGGCGATCGTCATCCCGCTGGTGATGCTGTCGATGCTGGTCAAGCATGACCCGCGCGTGCGCTCGCCGTTGCAGATCGAACGCGATGCCGGCCTGCCGGTACTCGGGGTCATCCCGCTACACCTGACGCACGACCAGACCGAACGGCACGCCAAGCGGATGAAGCTCGGATCGATCCTGTTCGCAGTCGTGCCCGTTATCTATGGTCTCGTGTTCGTCCTGAAAATGACGGATGTCCTATGAACGATCTCAATCGCCACGCAGCAGATGCATCGGCCAAGATGACTGATATCAAACATGGGAACAAAAGCGTTGCGCGCCGCGATGGGGGGATGACCCTGACGCCCGAGCAGCTGGTCGAACGCTCGATCATTCCCTTCGCCGATGGCGCCAACCGACAACTGGTCAACGCCTTCCGGGAACTGCGCACTCGCTTGCTGGCGACCGCGACGGACAACTTCATCACCTTGGTCGCGCCGGTCGGGCCGGGGTGCGGGGGAAGCTTCGTGGCCCGCAATCTCGCGCTCACGATCACTCTCGACCAGGAAAGGAGCGCGCTGCTGATCGACTGCAACCTGCTTCACCCTGTCCAGCATTCCGTGATGAAGGTCAACGACTCCCGCGGCAGCCTGATCAACTATCTGGAAGACCCGGATGCCGACGTGGAAGACATGATCTACAGCACCGTCATCCCGCGCCTGAAGCTGATTCCCGCAGGACGGTCGGCCTACAGCGAAATGGAAACCGAATACTTCTCCTCGTTCCGCATGCGTCTTCTGCTCGATTCTCTTCGCAGCAGTTATTCCGATCGCTACATCATCCTGGACAGCCCGCCGACGCTCGGCGCGCCCGATGCGCGCATCCTGTCGGAACTGGCGGACGTGGTGGTCCTGGTCGCGGGATACGGCCGGAATACCCCCTCGGAGATCGCCGCAGCCGCCGCCAATTTCGATCCCGCTAAGTTCGCCGGCGTGATTTTCAATGAGAGCGCCTGATCGCCGCACTGCGTGCCCTGCCCGCCCCCGGACGCGCGCGCGTCGGACAAAGCTGCACGTGGCGATCCTTGCCGCGGCGGCACTGACAGGCAGCGCCAACGCTGGACAGCTGGACTACCGCTTCGAGTTGGAAGCCCTGCACAGCGACAACATCAACTTGAGCGAAGACAATCAGGCGACCGAAACGGTCCTGGTCCCCCGCGTGAAGTTCAACTTCAAGCAAGAAGGGGCATCGATCGAGCTGCAGGCACGCGGTGAACTCGAGCGTCGCCACTATTTCGGCAGCCAGTTCGACGACGAGAGCCGGAGCGAGTTCGCAGGACAGCTCAACTGGTCGCTGCTTCCGCAGCGGATGAACCTCGTTATCGAGGACTATCTGAGCGAGGAGCCGATCAATTTCCGCGGCGGACGGTATCCGGGCAACCTGCAACGGGTGAACGTCTTCCTCGGTGGCCCCAGCTTCTTCGCGCGACTGGGCGATGCGACCCGCTTCCAACTGGACCTCAGAGGGGTCAGCACGCATGCAGAAGTGGCGCCCGACTTCGACGGTAAGCGCCACAGCGCGGCCGCTTCCCTGCAACGCGACCTGAGCCCCACCTCGAAAGCTTCGCTCAACCTGACATCCATGAAGGCCGAGTTCGACGATGCCACGACGGCCGTCGACTACACGCGAAATGACGGCTTCGTCCGCTATGAAGGCAGGCTGCGCAAGATCGAGTATGAATTGGACTTGGGCCATTCGCGTCTGAACCGCGACATCGGCGAAGACCCCACGACAACGATCGCCCGGGCGACGATGCAGTGGCAGCCGAATTCGCGAAACCGCGTTCGTTTCCGCGCCCGCCATCAGTTCGCCGACCAGGTCCAGGACCTGGTGGTCCGGCTGCGCGACCCCGATGAAAGCCTGGTTCCGGACCTGGTGGACTCGTCCTCCTCGCTGGTGTCGTCCGGCGTGTACAGGCAGCGCGACGTCGAACTCGACTACCGCTACAGGGGCGAGCGCGTCGGATTCCGCGTGCGTCCGCTGTACAGGGAGTTGCGCTATATCGACCGCGCCGATGCCGACCGCACCGAGCGCGGTGCGTTCTTCCAGGTCGACTATCGGCTGCGCCCCCTGGTCACCGTGTTCCTCACCGGTTCGCTGCGCAACCGCGAGTTCCTGAGCCGAAACGAGGAAGACCGCGATCGTGTGTACAGCCTGGGCATCAGTTATCAGATGACGCAGCACTTGGGTTGGCGCGCCGAAGCGATCCGAAACGAGCGAAAGTCCAATATTCCGGATCCGGAATACACGGAGAACGCCGTGTTCCTGACGCTCTGGTGGCAGCGCTGACGGAGAGACCTAGAGCCATGCTCGAAGTTCTGTTCTGGGGTTCGGTCTGCCTGTTGGCATACGTCTACGCGGGTTATCCGGTCCTGGCGATCGCCATCGCACGCATCCGGCCGCGCGAGTCGCACAAGGAAGCCATCACTCCGTCCGTCACCGTGATCATCACGGCGTACAACGAAGAGAAGGACATAGCGCAGAAGGTCCGGAACGTACTGGCTCTGGATTACCCACGACAGCAGATCGACGTCATCGTCGCTTCGGACGCCTCCAGCGACGAAACCGACCGCGTCGTGCGCGACCTCGACGCCCACAATGTACGCCTGCTTCGCATCGAAGGACGCCAGGGCAAGACGGCTTGCCAGAACGCGGCCGCGGCCGCCGCATCCGGGGACATCCTGCTCTTCACCGACGCAACGACCCGGATCGAAACGCATGCCCTGCGGGCGATGACGCGTAATTTCCACGACACTTCGGTGGGCTGCGTCGCCGGCCGCCTCAGCTATGTCGCACAGCAGGACGATGCGACGGGCCAGGGCGGGACGTCCTACTGGAACTACGAAATCATGCTGCGGATGGCGGAAAGCGATCTTGGTTCGCTCATCGGCGTCTCCGGCTGCCTGTATGCGGTCCGCCGTAGCGCCTACCGCGAGATCGCCCCGGAGCTGATCAGCGACTTCGTCGTCGCGATGGTGGTCCGGGAGCAAGGTCTGCGTACCGTCCTCGAACCCGATGCGATGTGTTACGAACAGACCCTGGATCATCCCGATCGCGAACTGGCCATGCGCGTGCGCGTCGGCATGCGCAGCCTCTCGGCGCTGGCGAGCCAGAAGCGCTTTCTCAACCCATTCAGATTCGGCGCGTTCGCCTGGCAGCTCTGGTCGCACAAGCTGCTCAGGTACCTGTCACCGGTGTTCTGGATGCTCGCACTGCTAGCCAACCTGGCGCTCGCCCTGCAGGGACGCTACATATGGCTGCTGGCACTGCAGCTCGCGTTGCTGTTTTCGGGCCTGCTTGGATTTACGTCGCTGCGCCTGTCGGGGAAGTCGCGCTTTCTTGCGAAGCCGTACTACTTCCTGCTGACCAACCTGGCCTCCGCCGTCAGCCTGTTCCGGTTCCTGCGCGGCGAACGCATCGTGACCTGGACTCCCCAGCGCTGAGCGAAAGCGTCCTTCTCGCCGGTAGCCGATCGCCTCCCGACCACTGGCCGTCGATGGCGCCACGCAACGTTGTTTTTACTGAACAGGGGTCGGGTAAACGACAATGCAGTCGCGGGCAATCCATGACTTCACCAGCTCCGAAGGCGCCGCGGCCGCGACGCCGGAGGACACAGCCTGCGCGGAGTTCGCGACGACTTCGCGCCAGCCATTGCGACGGGTCGTTTACGTGGTCTCGCAGTTTCCAAGCTGGTCCGAAACATTCATCGTTCGTGAAATCCGTACCCTGATCGAGGTCGGGGTCGACGTGCGAATTCTTTCCCTGAAACACTCCGACGAAACCATGGTCCAGGCGGACGCTGCAGCGCTGCTGGATCGCGTTCGCCAGCCGCTGGGTCTGCTGCCGACCTTGTGGAATAACCTGCGCATCCTGCTTTCGCATCCCGTCCGTATCGGCGGCGTCGTCGCCACGATCGTCGTGGACACCTGGCGCACTCCGGCGGTCCTGGCGAAATCGCTGGGGACGCTGGTCCGGAGCCTGAGCCAGGTTCCCTGGCTCCAGGCATTCGATCCGCAATTCATTCATGCGCATTGGTCGACGTATCCGACAACGGCAGCCTGGGCGCTGGCGCGCGCGATGGAACGTCCATTCGGCTTCACCTGCCACGCGCATGACGTATTCAGGAACCATCAGTTGCTGCCGCGCAAGATCGCCGATGCGGCGCTGGCGGTCACGATTTCGCGCCACAACGTCGGTTGGCTCGATCGCAACATATCCGCGCTGGCACCGCGCAAACTGAAGGTCGTGCATTGCGGCGTCGACCTGCGGCAGATTTCCCTGAGGACGGAAGATCCATCCGGAAACAGGATTCTTGGCGTCGGCCGCCTGTCTCCCGAAAAGGGATTCCATACGCTGATAGAGGCGTTGGCGATTCTGCGCGACAACGGTACGCCGTTCCAATGCACGCTGGTTGGCGAGGGCCCGGCACGCCAGGAGCTGCTGGACCTGATCGATCACCACGAGCTGCGGCAACACGTGGAATTGGCTGGCGCGCAACCGCAGGAATACGTGCGCACGGCACTGGAAAAGGCCACGGTATTCGCCCTTCCCTGCCAGATCGCCGCCAATGGCAGCCGCGACGGCATCCCGGTGGCCCTGATGGAAGCGATGGCTGCGGGCTGTCCTGTCGTCAGCTGCCCGGTTTCCGGCGTGCCGGAACTGATCGGCAACGAAGTGCATGGACTCCTGGCGACCGAGCGCGACGCCGCCTCGCTCGCGCAGGCGCTCCAGCGCTTGCTGGACGATGCTCCGCTGCGCAGGCGGCTGTCGATCGCGGCACGGCAGCGTATCGAAGTGGAGTTCGATGCTCGCAAGGAAGCTCTCAAGCTGCATGGCCTGATGACGGGGGCCATCAACAATGCGGCGTGACCGGCTCCTGGTGGTAATCGACGGCATGGAAGTTGGCGGTAGCCAACGCCAGGTCCAGCACCTGCTCATGGGCCTGGATCGCCGGCGATGGGAGCCCGAGCTGGCATTCTTCCGTTGCGACTCCTTCCTGGCCGAGGCGATCCGGCGCGACGGCGTTCCAGTGCACTACCTGCCGAAGCGCCGCCGGATCGACCTTCCGTTCTTGCTCGCCTACGCGCGCCTGTTGCGGAGTCGCGATTACGCAATCGTTCATGCCTTCTCGTTGACAGCCGAATGGTCGACGGTCCTCGCGCGCCTGCTGTCGCGCCGCCGGCCGGCGCTCGTCGCGTCCGAGCGCAGTTTCGCGCTCGACAAGCCGGCCTGGTTCTGGTGGCTCAAGCGCCTGGTCCTTGGCCAAAGCGCCGCCGTCATAGCGAACTCGAATGCCGGCGCCCATGCCACCGCCCGCCGCACCGGAACGCCTGAGACGATGTTCGTAACCATCGCCAATGGCGTCAGCATTCCTGTGGCGATCTCCCGCGATGAACGCGCAGCGACCCGGCGCTCGCTCGGCGTACCGGACGGGCGCCAGTTCGGCTTGTTCGTCGGACGGCTCGTATCGGTCAAGAACCTGCCTTGCCTGGTCCGCGCGCTGGCGACGATGCAGCCGAGCGAGCGCCCGTGGATCGCACTTGCCGGCGACGGGCCGCTCAGGATCGCAATCGAAGAGCTTGCGGCGGACCACCACGTGGAAGCGGACCTGTGCTTCCTTGGCGAGCGCTCGGATGCGACCAGACTGATGCAGGCCGCTGATTTCCTGGTACTGCCTTCCCATTTCGAAGGACTCTCGAACGCACTGCTCGAAAGCATGGCCGCTGGCTGTCCGGTGATCGCTTCGGCCGTAGGCGGCAATGTCGAGCTGATCGACGATGAGCGCACGGGCCTGCTGTTCCGTCCCGACGATGCCAACCAACTGGCTGCCGCGATGTCGCGCATGGCCGACCCGCTGCTGCGCTCGCTGCTCGCACGGGCGGCCATGCAACACGTGACCCAGCACCACAGCCAGAACGCGCTCGGCGCCGCGACATCGGCCGTCTACGAGCGTTGCCTCCGGCCGGAGGACTCCACCGACAACGGCGTGCTCGTGCGCGCAGCCCGCGGCCCGGCGAAATGAACACTGAATCCGCATCTCGGAACCATGCGACCGGCATCGCCGGCGGGGCGAACTGATCCGATGCGCCTGCTCTATGCCATTCCGATCATCCTTCTTCCGAACACGGCGCACCTGCCACCGGATGTCAGCGTCGGCACGTCGGTCGCCTTGCTCGTGATCGCGATGCTTATGGGCGGGCGCGAGCCCGCATACCTGACGCGTCCGGGCTACCTCATTCCGCCGCTGCTCGCCCTGTTTCTGGCGATGCTGATCGGTTTCATCGCGGCGCACTGGCACGACCTGGCCAACGCTGAGAAGGATCTGCGCGAAGCCAAAGTCGCCGTCCTGTATCCGTTGTTGTACATCGCCTACCGCAAGTGCGGCTTGGACATGAAGCAGACCAGGCAGCTCATCCTGCTGGTGCTGGTGGTCGCCGTGGGAGCGGGACTGGAAGCCGTCCTGCAGGGGCTGTCGTTCAACCTGGGCGAGTTCTCCGAGACCCAGCGCGCCACCGGCCCCTTCGGCCAGATCAAGATGGCGAATCGCGCGGGCGTGTTCTTTGCGATGTTCCTGCCGATGCTGTTCGCACCGACCTTGCAGTATCGGCAGCGCCGGTGGGTGCGCTGGGCGGCGTTCGCGGGCAGTGCGATCCTGGCGATGGCCATCCTGCTTACCTACTCGCGCCAGTCCTATTTGATCGGCCTGTTCTCGATCATGATCCTGCTGGTATCGCGCAGCATTCCTGCGGCGATGCTCGCCGCGCTGCTGCTCGTGGCGACCTCGGCGACTTTGTTGCCCGGGAGCGTCGTCGACCGCGTCCAGCAGACCCAGCAGGTCTCCGGCACCGGCTCAGTGACCTTCGACGTCAGCACCACCAGCCGCTTCTCGATCTGGAACGGCACGATCGACATGTTGCGCGACCATCCCGCCGGCGTGGGCCTGGGACGCTTCAGCGAGCATATCGGCGACTACACCAACTACGCCGGCAAGGACGCGCACAACGGCTTCCTGCTGACCTTGGCCGAGTGCGGGCCGCTCGGCCTGTTGGCACTGCTTTGGGTGTTCTGGCGGTTATGGCGGCTTGCGGGTTCACTGCGCCGTTCCGCCGCGGCCATAGCGCCATCGCAAGCACGCACCTTAGAGCTTGGCTTCACGTTCGCGGTCCTATCGATGGCGCTCGGCAACATGTACGGCAGCCCCTTCTTCGACAGCGTCGTCATGGCCAACTTCTGGATCCTGTGCGGGCTGATGGAACGCTACGGCATCCTCAAGGCACATGCGAGCCAGGGGGCCGAGGCCTCCAGCGCGCCCAGCCCGGCACCGATTCCTGCCGGTCAACGCTTCCCACTCGCGGCCCGGGCGCAGCCGCGCCTTACGGGTGTTGCGAGGTCCCGGCGGTTGTTCCGTTGATGTTCGAGCGCGGACAAGGGGGAACAGCATCAGCATCTGCCACCACCATCGCAGTCGCACCGGGAACACGCATCGCCGAACGCCACGATTGGTGCTCGCGGCGTTCGCGTTCGCGTCGTTGGCCGCGTGCGCGGATGAAACCGAACCCGCATCGGAGCTGTGTCCATCGGGCCGTCCCGGCAAGTCCGATCTCCCGATAGCGGCTACGACATCGGCAGGTGGAATGACCTACTACGTTCGCACCGACGGCGGCGATTCCAACCAGTGCAACGGTCGCGTTGATGCGGCCTATTCCAGCAGCGGCGCCGCCGATGACTGCGCGTGGAACAATCCGGCCATCGCCCTGCCCGCCTCCGGTCCTGCGCGCATCGCGGGTGGCGACACCCTGTTGATCGGCGCAGGCACCTACGAGATCGGCAACGGCGGGCCTATGCAATCCATACCCGGCGGGCCCAGTCGCGCAAATCCGACACGTCTGCTGGGCAAATCGGGCACGACTCCGAAACTGGTCGGCGTCGCGGGCACGCACCGCGTACTCAACCTGGACGGCAGCTCGAACGTGGAAGTCGGCAATCTCGAAGTCACCGACAACAGCGACTGCGTCTACAAGCATCCCGACTCCGCTGCGGCATGTGCCGGCTCCATGGCCTGGGCTCGCGTAGGGCTGTACGCCCGTGCCTCGAGCAACGTCTGGCTGCACGACCTCAACATCCATGGACTCGCGGCGCGCGGCATCAATGCAGGCGGCCTCAGCAACTGGACGATCGAGCGCGTCAAGCTAAACCGGAACGGTACCGCGGGCTGGGACGGCAACATCGGCGACGGCGGCTCCAACTCCGGCAGGATCATCCTGCGTAATGTCGAGATCGCCTGGAACGGCTGCGGCGAACGCGTGGCCACCGGCGAGCCGTGGGCGTGCTGGGCACAGCAGACCGGTGGCTACGGCGACGGCCTGGGCACCACCGACACCGGCGGGCAGTGGCTGATCCAGGACGCATTCGTCCACCACAACACGTCCGACGGACTCGACCTGCGCTACATGGACGGCGCCGACGCTACACGGGTGACGCTGCGCCGCATCCACGCCGTGGCGAACGCAGGCAACCAGGTCAAGGTAAAGGGCAACTCCCTGATCGAGAACTCGGTTCTCGTCGGCAACTGCAGTTTCTTCAAGAACAAGTTCTTCATGACGGATCGCGACCTGTGTCGCGCCGATGGCAGCACGCTGCAACTGGTGATGACCGGCCATGACACTGCGATCGTCCGCCATAACACCATCAGCGGCGAAGGCGCGGTGCAGATCGGCCACAGCGAGGGCACTCCGACGGATCGCATCCAGGTCAGGAACAATCTCGTGATCGGATCGCCGTACTACCTGCGGCCCGACAACCTGACCGCGTTCAACGGCGGCAGGACCTGGGCCATCACCAGCTACGCCGGCAACATCGCCTGGAACGTGCGCAGCTGCCCCGGCGACACGATCTGCGACCAGAACCCTCGCCTGGCCAACATGACGCTGGCCGCCTTCAATGCCGAACCGCTCGCCGGCAGCCCCGCGAGCGGCAAAGCCGGCGCAGTGCCATGCGGCAAGGCGCCGATCCGCTAACGGGACGGAATCCACCATGGGCCTGACGGACAAGATCTACGCTCATCTCCCGCAACGGGGCCAGGACGTCGCCGCATCGGCGTTCGGCCTCTATCGCCATTGGCTGCGCTCGGGACCGGGATACAGCGACCTGCTCCATGGCTACCGCGATCGAGACTCTTGGCCGCTCGACGGGTTCGCCGCGTATCAGGCGGAAAAGCTGAAGATCCTGCTCGGCAATGCCGCCGACCACATTCCCTACTATCGACTGACCTGGAGCGATGACGAAAAGGCCGCGGCACGCGCAGGGCGCCTGTCGGAGCTTCCGCTGCTGTCGAAGGATCCGATCCGCAGCAATCCGCAGGACTTCGCCCGCGACGATGTGCGCCCGCTGCTCCGTTACCGCTTCCTCACCAGCGGCTCGACAGGCACGCCGGTATCGACGCTATGGACGGCAAGGGAAGCACGCGACGCCAGGGCGCTACGCGAAGCACGATCCGCGAACTGGGCAGGCACTTCCTTCACCGAGGGCCGTGCGACCTTTTCCGGACGTATTGTCGTTCCCGATGCGAACAGCAACGGCCCTTTCCATCGCTACAACCGGGTGGAAAACCAGGTTTACTTCTCGGCCTTTCATTTAAGCCGCGAGAACGCCGACCAGTACGTGGAAGCGCTGTGGCGCCACAAGACGCAATGGCTGACGGGATACGCCGTGTCGTACTACCTGCTCGCGCGCCACATCCTGGACCGCAACCTCAGCGTTCCACCGTTGAAAGCCGTCGTGACGACCAGCGAAAAGCTCACACCGAGCATGCGCGAAGTCATGGAGCGGGCATACGGATGCAGGGTGTTCGAAGAGTACGGCACTGTCGAGAACGCCGTCTTCGCCAGCGAATGCGCGCACCAGCGCCTACACGTGAGTCCGGACGCGGGCGTCGTCGAGATCCTGCGCCCCGACGGCCACGTCTGCGATCCGGGCGAGGCAGGAGAAGTCGTGGCCACCGGCTTCGTGCGGCAGTACCAGCCCTTCATCAGGTATCGCGTCGGCGACGTCGCGTCGTGGGATCCGCAGCCATGCGCTTGCGGACGCCAAATGCCGGTACTGAAGGAAGTGGTCGGACGGATCGAAGATGTGGTGGTCGGCCCGGACGGGCGCCAGATGGTCCGGTTCCACGGGATCTTCGTCGGCCAGGACCACGTCGTCGAAGGGCAGATCATTCAAGAAGCGCTCGATCGTATCCGCGTGAAGGTCGTGCCGGCCGCGGCCTTCGACCAAACCGATGCCGCCGACATAGAGAGACGCGTCCGCCAGCGCCTTGGAGAGGTCACCGTGATCGTCGAACCCGTCGAATCGATACCACGATCGGCGAACGGCAAATTCAAGGCCGTGGTTTCGCACCTGAAGGCGAACGACTGATGGGCGACAGTGTGCATCCATCGAAGGATGTTCCGAGGATCGGCGACGCGACCTCGGAACGCTCACAGGCGGGAAGGCCCATGACGTTCGCGCAATACAGATACCTGGTGCTTTCCGATCTCTATCGGATCACCGGAAACGCGAAGCGATCCTCGCTGCTTCGTTACATCTTCCACGGCGAGTCGTACCGATACAATTTCTGGATGCGCACCTGCGCATACACGAAGGCCCACCCCTTGCGCAGGTACACGCTCTATCCGTTCGCGCGCCTTGTGCTCGGGCATTTGGTCTACAAGCTGGGAATCTCCATCCCCGCCGGCACCTCCATCGGCAGCGGGTTCTACATCGGCCACTTCGGCGGCATCGTCGTCAGCCAGAAAGCCACGATCGGCCGGAACTGCAACATCTCCCAAGGCGTGACGATCGGGCGGGCGAACCGCGGCAGGAATCAGGGCTATCCGATCCTGGGGGACAACATCTACATCGGCCCTGGAGCGGTGATCGCCGGCAGCGTCCGTATCGGCAACAACGTGGCGATCGGCGCCAACTGCGTGGTCACGATGGACATCCCGGACGACTCGGTAGTGGTCGGCGTACCAGGCAGGATCATTTCCCAGGAAGGCTCGGCCGGCTACGTCAACAGGACGGATTACGACGGAAAGCTCGGCTAACGGCTGGGCGTCTTTTCGACTGTTCGAAATCGGCGATGCGTCGCCGGCCGCGACTGAAACAGCCCGCGTCGCCTGGGCCCTCCCAAGCGTCGCCATCCGTACTCCCCCGCACGCGCAAACGTCCGACGAGACGACCATTCGGGCTCTCGTCTCACCCGTTTTTGCGACGCAACTGTCACATACGCAGTCAGCCTAGTCGCTGACGGGTGAAGACGCGCCTGGAGCTTGGCACGCTCTATTCCGGCTCTATCGGAGCTGACGCTTCCGCAACCCCTCCATCACGCACTTAAGGCCTCGGCGGCCGGACGATGCTGCGATTTGTCACAGACATGGCCGTGAACCCCCTGTTCAGCCTTGATGTCTCCGAACCCCAGCTGAATATGACCAGCTTTGTCACGTTGCGCGTCACAAAAGACGCTTTTGGTCGATCTTCGTCACGTGAAGATCTTGTGAACTGTGACGTAGCGCACAAAACACCCCTCCCCCCCTCCCTAGGATGCGCCCCGGCCACAAAGGAGGTGCCAAACCCATCGCCATCACGAACCTTACGGAGTCGCAGATCTCAATGTCCCTTTCCCCCCTCCGCAGCCGCAAGCTGCCCAGAGCTCTTCTTTCGCTCCTGCTGCCGTCGCTAGGCTTCGCCGCTATCGGTTCTGCCCAGGCCACCACTTTCTACGTCCGCACCGATGGTGGCGATGCCGCCCAGTGCACCGGCCGCGCCGATGCGGCTTATCCCGGTAGCGGAACCGCCCAGGCCTGCGCCTGGAAGAATCCCAACATCGCCCTGCCCTCCTCCGGTAGCGCGCGCATCGCAGGCGGTGACACCCTGCAGATCGGCGCCGGTAGCTTCCAGATCGGCAGTGGCGGTTACATGCAGAAGATCCCGAGCGGCCCGAGCGCGACCTCGCGCACCCGCATCCTCGGCAAGGCCGGCACCAAGCTGGTCGGCGTCGCCGGCACCCATCGCGTGCTCAACCTCGACGGCAGCTCGAACGTCGAAGTCGGCAATCTCGAAATCACCGACAACAGCGATTGCGTCTACAACCATTCCAATGCCGCTGCGGCCTGCACCAGCGCGATGGCCTGGGCCCGTGTGGGCGTGTACGCCACCGCCTCGAACAACGTGTGGATGCATGACGTGAACGTGCACGGTATGGCGGCGCGCGGCTTCAACGCCGGCGGCCTGTCCAACTGGACCCTCGAACGCGTCAAGATGAACAAGAACGGCAGCGCCGGTTGGGACGGCAACGTCGGCACCGGTTCGAACTCCGGCCAGATGATCATGCGCGACATCGAGATCGGCTGGAACGGCTGCGGCGAGCGCGTTGCGACCGGCGAAGTGTGGGCCTGCTGGGCGCAGACCACCGGCGGCTACGGCGACGGCTTCGGCACCGTCGACACCGGCGGCCAATGGCTGATCGAAGATGCCTTCATCCACCACAACACCTCCGACGGCCTCGACCTGCGCTACATGAACGGTGCGGACACGACCAACGTGACGCTGCGCCGCATCTACTCGGTCGCCAACGCCGGCAACCAGGTCAAGATCAAGGGCAACTCGCTGATCGAGAACTCGGTCCTGGTGGGCAACTGCACCTACTTCCACGGCAAGTACTACATGGCCGAGGGCGACCTGTGCCGCGCCTACGGCAGCACGCTGCTGCTGATCCTGACCGGCAACGACACCGCGACCGTGCGCCACAACACCATCGCCGGCGAAGGCGATGCGCAGATCGCCTATGGCGAAGGCGCATCCACCGACAAGGTCAACATCCAGAACAATCTGGTGGTCGGCTTCCCGTACTACGCCAACAACTCCACGGCGACGCTGTTCAGCGGCGGCAGCGCTCCCGCGGCCAAGTCCTTCTCCGGCAACATGGCCTGGAAGGTACGCACCTGCCAGACGGGAACCACCTGCACTCAGGACCCGAAGCTGACCAACATGACCCTGGCTGCCTTCGATGCCGAACCGCTCCCCGGTAGCCCGGTGACCGACAAGGCCCCGATGATCAGCGGCATGTCCACCGACTTCGTCCTGCAGCCGCGTCCCTCGGGCGCCGCCAACGACGTGGGCGCCTACGAAGTCCAGGCCGGCTCTACGCCTCCGCCGCCGACTCCGACCTGCACCCGTGCAGCGCCGACCGTGACCATGACGGGCCCGACCGCCGCGGTCGCCGCCGGCACGGCGAACAACTACACGTTGAGCCTGAAGAACAACGACAGCAGCGCTTGCGCCAACACCTCGTTCGCTCTCGCTCGTAGTGTTCCGACCGGCTGGACGGGCGAGCTGTCGACGACCGCGATCGCGCTTTCTCCTGGTGCCAGCGGCACTGCGACCCTTGCCGTGATGTCGACCACCACGGCTGCCGCCGGCAACTACGGCATCGGCGCGGGCGTCAGCAGCGCCAACGGCTCGGTCCATACCGGCAATGCGTCGGTCACCTACGCCGTCGCAGCTCCTGCCGTTGTCGGCCTGACGGAAACCGTCAGCACGAGCAAGGCCTCCTATAAGGGCGGCGAAGTCGTGTCCATCACTGCCCGTGTCCTCAAGAACGGCGTGGCGGTGTCGGGTGCGAGCGTCGCGTTCGACGCGCTGAAGCCGAACGGTGTCAACCACGTGATCCTGAGCGCCACCACCGACGCCAGCGGCTACGCCCGCGTGTCCTTCACCTCCGGCGTGGGTCCCAGCTCGATCGGCACCTACAAGCTGTCGGCTGTGGCCACCTCCGGCAGCCTGACTAAGACGGCGACCACGACCTTCTCGGTCTACAAGTAATAGTCCTCGCCGACCCAACGAAGAGCCCCGGATATCCGGGGCTCTTTTTTTTGCGATGCCTGACGATCCGTTCGTCGCAGGAATGGTCGCAACCCCAACCTAGCGCGAGAGCCTCAACGATTCATGGGCTCCTCGCGGTGATTGCGCCAGCGGTAATACGCGAGCCCCACCCATTCGTGCAGGGCAAGCTCCGTGTTGACGAGCGCGCTGGTTCGCGGAACGAGCGCCCACGGCACGCGCGACGGCAAGCTGCGCGCATCCGCACCCAGCGGACACACTTCGAAGCCTGCACTGGCGAATGCCGCGCGAGCGCGCGGCATGTGGATCAGCGAGGTCACCAGCACGATGCGTCGGGGCAGCGGCGGCGACATCCCTGCGGCATGACGAGCGTTGCCCCAGGTGTCGTCGGATTGGCTTTCCACGCGCAGGGCCGCCGCCGGGACATCCTGCATTCGCGCATACGCTGCCATCAGTTCGGCGACGGCGACGCCTCCATGCGGCCCACCGCCCTCCAGCACCAGCACGCGCCCTTCGCGCGCGTGCCACCAGGCTACCGCGCGATCCATTCGTCGCCGTGAGGCCAGGTTGAGCACGGAGAAATCGGCATGGCTCCGCGGGCGCCCGTCAGTGCCGCCACCCAGCACGACGGCGGTCGATGGCGGTGCGGTTTGGCACGCGAGCGGCGCGGCGATCGGACGTTGCAGCGGCTTCCCAAGCAAATTGGCCACAAGCGGTGTCATGGCCGCGAGCGCAACGACTGCCAGCGAACCGCACGCGATCAACGGCCATCGCCGGCGCTGACGACGAGCCCATGCCCAGGGCATCACCGCCCCCGCAAGCAACAGCCATGCGAGCGGAGATAGCAACCAGGTCGTCACGTCATCGCGACCGTGTCATCAGGCCCATCGCCATCCGGCGAAGTTTCTGATCCAGCGCCATGACCGGCAACGCATACAGCAACACGAACAGTAAGCCAGCGACGGACAGTCGCGCCCAAATGGCGTGCAGTCCGAACAGGTCGGTGCCGCGCGCCACACCTACCAGCACCGCCAAGCACGCGAGCGACACGGCGACCGCATGCACGTCCGGCAGGCGCGCCAATCCCTTCGGGCAGATCGCAAACTGCGCGATGGCCAATGCGCCGTAGGCGATCGCGGTTGACCATACGGCGCCCATGTAGCCCATGCGGGGAATCAGAATCAGGTTCATGACGACGTTCAACAGCGCCGCCCCCAAGGTGATGATCAGCACCTGCATCGTTCGCTTCTTCAACTGCAGGCCGTAGTTCGAGATGGCAAGCATGGAATAAGTCGACACGGTTATTCCGATCACGATGAACACTTCGCCCGATGCGGCCTTATCGTGCCCGCTCAGCGCCACCAACAGGTCCTGTCCCGATACCAGGAGGATTCCGATGATAGCCACCACCGCGTAGGTCATCGGCAGCAGCACTTTTTCCTTGAGCGCACGCACCGCAGAGCTGCCGCCGGTTTCGTAGGCACGCATGACCACCGGCGTGAACGCCTCGGACAGAGTCGCGTCTATGAAGACATTCAGCTGCATCGCGAGCGAATAGCCGATGGCATAGATGCCGACGGCCGCGAAATCGCCGGTGATCTGCTTGAGCAGAACACGATCCACGTTGGCCAGGATACTGAAAGCCAGCTCATGCGCCATCAGCGGAAGCCCGTAGATCAGGCCGCTACGGACTGTATGCCAGTCGATCGCGTCGCGCGCCACGTTAACGTTTCGGTACATCCAGTGCGCGAGCCACGCCAACAGCAATATCGTGGCGACGATCTTGCCGCCGTATACGGCCAGCGCGCTTTTTTGCACCAGGATCACGGAGCCCAACACAAGCACCAGCTCGAGCATGCGTCCAATGACGCGCATGGCCATGACGATGTCCGAACGCTCGCTGGCGCGTATCACCATCTGCACGATGTTGACAGCCGCCAACATCGGCATCATCAGCACCGCGCACCAGACCAGGGGTGAGAACGTACTCTCCCCCAGCCAGGACCAGAGCACGATCACGGACACCCCCGCGAGCCATATCGTTCCGGACAGCATCAGGGGTAGCAGCACCATATTGGTGCCGAACTCTTGCATCCTCCGCTCGTTTCCGTCGTATGGGTAGAAACGCACGATCGCGTGCGGCGTGCCGAGCTTGATGATTGCAACGCCCAGCAGCATCAGCGTGTCGTAGTACCTGAGAATGCCGAACTGGGTATTGTCGAGAAACCGGGTCAGGATCGGGAACGAGATGAAACCCGCCAGCATCACCAGGCCATTCGAGATCGAGTAGCGCAGGTAGTGCGTAACGATGCCTGGCCGTTCCCGTGGCGCGGCGCGAATGCTCTCGTCCGCGCCCGACGCGCGCCCCGTCGGACTGTTCATCCCGCGTAACCTCGATCGCCATGGAGGGTCATTCCGCATCACCGCGGAGCAGAACCCGGATGAACCGGGCCGTTGGCCGAAGGCGGACCGGAAGGAACCACCGGCTCCGCCGAATCGGAAATAGGCGCGCGAACACGCGCGTCCGCTGCGGACCGCTCATCAAGCACCTCAACGTACGCGCTGTTCGGCGGACGTCCGAGGACATCCAGGACTTCGACGCTGCCCGCAACGTTGTAGGTATGGCAGCCATCGACACTGCGCGTCAGGTAGGGAGCGAGCCGCGAAAGTTGCCGCTCGCGGTAGGTCGTGGGTCCCAGTTCCAACACTTCGTTGAACACGACAGCATTGCCGTAGCCGGGCGCGCAATCCTGGGCCGGCCGGATCAACCTGCCATTGCGATGGAACAGCTTTCCCGCCATTCGGGCGCGGCGTACATCACAGACGATGGGGGACGCCGGATGCGGCGCATACGGCCCCTCGAGCCTATCGGCGACGAACAGGAACAATTCGTCGCAGGTGTTGTTCTGGTTCTCCGCGACGTTGGCGAACAGGTACCAGCGGCCTTCGTGATGATGCAGAGTCGGATCCACGCAGACACGCCCGGTGACGAGATCCTTCACGCGGGCCCATCCCAACGGGAAGTCGGTGGCCCGATACAGGCTGACGCGCTGGTCGTAGCCGGACTCGACCGTCATGTACCACTGCCCCTCCCATGCAAAGACTTGCGGGAAAGACAGGTGGCCGGGTTCGTCCAACGCGACGCCGAGTGCACGCGCTCCGCCCGCAGTCAATTCCACGCAGGCGATCGTTGCCTTCTTGAACCGCGGGTCCAGCATTTCCTCCACGAACAGCAGTCTGCGTTCCTGCGCCATCACTACGAAGGGATCGCCCCACCATCCTTTCGGCGCTTTCAGCAGCGCGTGCGATCCGATCGCCGGCGACTGCGGATCGAGCGGCGCTCCGCCCAGGCGCAGCACCAGCGTCCAGCCGACGCGAGCGTTCCTGAACCAGCCTGTCAGCCAACGCGGAGAAGCACGCACGATCGACAGGAAGGCGCGCAGTCCGACAGCCCGCCCGACGGGCGCCTGCGGCTGGAGTTCCAGCGTCGCCATCGAAAGAGATCCCGCAGCAAGGTCTCCCTGGGCGATGCGATGCAAGGCGCGCAGCAGCAAGGCAGGCAGCTTGCGGAACGCATCCTCGCGCTGCTTAAGAAATGAAGTCGCCCGAGTCCTGCCCCAACTGGCTGCCAGGTCGACAGGAGCCTGGTTAGGCTCGTCCAGGACCAGGGCCATTCGCGTTGCTGTTTCACGGCGCACCATCGGGCCGAGCAGCGAGAGCCCCGCATTGCGATAGTCGAGCAGGCTCGCGTCGACGTGCCAGCATGCGCATTCGATCTGGCCGGCCAGCGCGGACACCCAGGATTTCGTACCGAGCAGGACGACGAGGTCGGGGCGCGAGCTGCTGATGCGGTCAACCAGGGAGATGCCACCCCCAGGACTTGCTGCCGCATTGCCAGCATCCTCTTGGGGATCGGACGGCATCGGCATCGCCGCCAGACTGCGGGTGCCGCCGAGCAACGCATGCTCGAACGCAACCAGGGCGCGGACGCTCCTGGGAATCCCGGAGACCTTCGGCAGCGCCGCATCGTCGGCAGTCAGCGTTGTCAGCTCGATCCAGTCATACCCGGCGACCAGGCCATGGAATGCCCGCACCCAACCGGGTACCTGTGGCGGCCCCACTAGGGCCACGCGCAAAGGCCGCGTGGCACCCGCTGGCGCGGGATAGAGAGGGGTCCGTTCTTGCGGGCCGATGTCTTTCATCTGGCCTGGCGCCCCGGCAATCGGGTCATCCAGCCCGTGATCGCTTCGATCAGGCGCTCGCGCTGTGCCCTCCCGAAATACGTGTGGTCGCAATCGGGCCAGTAATGCATCGTCACGCGCGGGTCGCGCGCCGCAGTGCCGAAGGCCCACTCGAACTGGCGCGAATGCAGGAACCGATCGGCAAAGCCTCCGCTGAAGATCCACAGCGAGCGGACATCGCGCGCCACCATCGCCGCGAACTGCTCCCGAGCCTGCGCATGGCTGGGCCAGGTTCGAAAGGCATTCGAATCCAGACTGGCGTTTCCGCGCATGCGCCCTTGCACCTTGCGGGCAAAATGCCGCCATTCCTTGGGCAGGCGACGCAGGAGCTCGAGCCCGCGCGCGTAGTAGTACCAGGGGCCGGTGAAGCACAGGCCGTCCAACAGCAACACCGCCGACACGCGCGCATCGATATTGGCGACGTCCCAGCCAGTATCGGCGGCGCTGCAGATTCCACCCACCGCGAAGATGCGACAGCCGTGCATCGCCTCAAGTTGGTCCAAGGCGGCGATCGTCGCCTGCGTGGCGTCGCACTCCGGCATGCGCGGCGCCTCCCCCACGCCCGGGATGTCGTAACGGAAGGTTCGAATCCCGTGCGCCGCTAGATGCTGGGCCAGCAGCACGTGCAATCGGAACGGCCCGGATCGGGGCTGCAAACCTGCGCTTGGCAACAGCAGCGTCGGCCCTGTTCCGGGTGCGCCGCTAAGTACACCATGCAATCGCCCGCCGGGGCCGAAGCGCACGAAAACATCGTCGATCGCGGCCGCCTCGACAGGATTGGCATCCAGCAATGCATTCATGCCCATGCTTCCTCGCGGACGGCTTGCCCCAGCTTCCCGACCAGCTCGCGAACCGGAGGCGTGAGGAAGAACGTCGCATCCATCGCGGCGCCGACATTGAAACTGGGTGCATTTGCTGGCAACGGCAGGATCCTCGCGATATCCATGGGAAGCTCCGCCAGATCACTGCGAACGATCGCCCACACGGGCACGTCATCGCGATGCATGCCGTCGTCCAGGCGCGTTTTCCCGAGGTCGACACGCAGGCGCGACGGCGCGGGAAAGCCCATCAGCTGGCCGTCCGACGGATCGGTCGTGCGGGGAACGCCGGCACGCGGCGGCGGACGCAGCGCACGTTCGCGCGCATCGCCCTCGACCAGTTCCTGCACCCAGGCGCCGCCATCGACAATCGGCTCCCAAAGCAGGATCAGGTCGGCAGCGCCGCCGCACTGGAGCCATCCATGCAATGCGAGCGCGCCGCCTCGCCATGCGACCAGAACCAGTCGCTCGATCCGCGTCCGTTCGCGCAGCGCGGCCACCGCCAATTCGAGATCCCGATGCATCGAGGCGAGATCCAGATCCTCCCCGGAGCCCCCGGAATCACCGGTGCCATGGAAGTCGAAACGCAGGGTCGGCAAGCCCAGGCCCGCAAGTTCGCTGGCGACTTCGGTGATGAACCGACGGCTGCGCGGCAGTTCATGCAGCAACGGCGGCACCAGGACGATGCCGGTCGAAGACGCGCCCGACGCGGCGTGGAGCGCTGCATACAACCGGTGCGACGACGGTCCAAGCCAGAACGGTTCCCAACCATCGAGGCTCATAGCGAGCGCCTCCGTGGAGTTTCGAGACAGCAGTTGAATGCGGCGAAGTTCATGGGCTGGATCCTTGGCTCAATCCGAAGAGGCGTCGCAAGCCGCTGCTGATGCGTCCACCCACGCCGTTTGCCGGTACGGCGTCCTCCGTGGAAACGGGCAGGCCCGCTGCAACCTGGGCCAGGGTCTCCGCACCCAGGCGGATGAGCTTGATCCGCCTGCCGGTATCGCGTTCGACGCGATTGGCCATCTGTACCGCGAGCATCGAATGGCCGCCCAGCTCGAAGAAGTTGTCGTCCGGGCCCGCAGGCAGACCCAGCAACTCGGACCAGATCTCCGACAGGTAACGGACGCGTGGGTCGGCTGCCGCCCCAGTCGCGCTCGGAGGAGGCGAAACGACCTCCTCTTTAGCGACTGGCGGCAGCAGCGCGTTCCGGTCGATCTTGCCGTTGGGCAAGAGCGGAATCTCATCGAGCACGACGAAGTGCTGCGGCAGCATGTAGGCCGGTAGCAGTTCCCGCAGGTGCGCGCGCAACGCCGCCTCTTCGATGGTCGCCCCGGGCGTGGCGACCACATAAGCCACCAGGCGCTGGTCGTTCGCGCGATCCTCGCGCACGATCACGAGCGCACGGGCTATCTCCTCGCGCGTGGCGAGATTAGCCTCGATCTCACCCAGCTCGATGCGATAGCCGCGCACCTTGACCTGGTGATCGAGACGCCCAAGATGCTCAAGATTGCCGTCCGCGCGCCAGCGACCTCGATCCCCGGTGCGATACAGCAAGGCGATGCCATCGTGCCCCGGCGCCCTTACCGCCGTCGCTGTGTAGCGATCGACGACGAAGCGTTCGGCGGTCAGATCAGGACGCTCCAGATACCCCTTGGTGACGCCTTCGCCGCCTATGCATATCTCGCCCGGTACGCCGAATGGGCAAAGCTCGCCGTGCGCATCCAGTATCCACACACTGGTGTTGTCTATCGGTCGCCCGATATGGATGTCGGGCGCCTTTCCATCGGGAGCCGCGACAATACGCGCGCATGTAGACCATACCGTGGTCTCGGTGGGCCCATAGACGTTCCACAATGACCCGCAACGCGACAACAGCGATGTGGCCAGGTCGATGGCCATCGGTTCGCCACCGCACAGAGCTTTGAAGTCGCCGCCCCCGCTCCAACCCGCATCGATCAGGAGGCGCCAGCTCGAGGGCGTGCCCTGCATCACCGTCGCACCGCTGCTTTCCAGCAGCCTGCGCAACGCGGCTCCGTCGCCGGCGGTCTCACGATCCGCCAGCACGATCTGGGCGCCCACCGTCAACGGCAGCAGCAATTCCAACACCGCGATGTCGAACGACAGCGTGGTCACGGCCATCAGCCGGTCCTGAGCAACCAGTCCCGGCTCACGGCGCATGCTGTCCAGGAAGTTGGACACGGCCCGGTGCGGCACGATGACGCCCTTGGGACGGCCAGTGGAGCCCGACGTGTAAATCACATAAGCCGGATCCTCGGGCTGTGCGGCGTATTCGTCGCGGCCAAGCCGCGTCGCCGCGGCCGTCGCGAGTTGGGCCGCGTGTTCGTCGAACAACAGCACCGGTCTGCCACGCAGATCGAAATGCGCGGCATGCTCGCGCGTGGTCAGCAGCATGGCGAGTCCGGCGTCGGCAGCCATGTAGGAAAGGCGTTCCGTCGGGAACTGCGGATCCAGCGGCACATACCCCGCACCGGCCTTGAGGATGCCCAGCAGCGCGGCCAGCATGTCGGGGCCGCGATCGAGCGCCAGACCTACCAGCGCGCCGCGGCGGACGCCATGGCTGCGCAGCACATGGGCAACGCGATTCGAGCGCGCCTCCAACTCGGCATAGCTCAGCGACGCCTGGCCTGCGCGCAGCGCGACCTGGCCCGGCGTACGGTCGCACTGAGCCTCGAAATACTCGTGCATCCTGCATTCGTGGTCGTAGGCGATCGCGGCCGGCTGCAACGACGACAACTCGGTACGCGCAACCGCATCGATCAGCGGCAGGCTCGCGAAATCCGCCGTCTCGCGCTCTACCGCGGCACGCAGCAAGGATTCGTAGGCGCGCAGCCAGCGCCGGATGGTGGCGGCATCGAACAGGTCGCGGTTGTACTGGCATTCGAGTCGCAACTGGCCGTGGACCTGGACAGCGTTCACGAACAGCTCGAACGTCTCGAAGCTGCGTGGATTGCTGTCGAATTCCATGGACACGCCGCGAAACGCGGTGCATTCCTGGTCCATGGCCTGGTCGAGGTTGAACAGTACGCTGACCAGCGGTATGCGCGCGGGATCCCGTCGTACCCGCAACTTCCTGAGGAGTGTTCCGAAGGTGTAGCGCTGATGTTCCAGCGCATCGAGCAGCATGGCTTGCGCGTCATCGATCGCATGTCCGAACGACTTCGTCGAGTCGAGCTCGAAGCGCAGCGGCAGCAGATTGACGCAGTGCCCTACCAGGTGGTCGGCGCCGCTGACCGCCTGCCCCGCCGCGGGAATCCCGACCACCACGTCCGATTGCGACGACAGGCGCGACAGAAGCGCGGAGAAGCCCGCAAGCAGCGTGGCGAACATACCCACGCCCCGGGTGGCTCCCATCCGGCGCAGGGCATCCAGCAAAGCGGCATCGAGTACGTGGTCCAGGCGGGCCGATGCGAAGCTCCGATTCGGCGGCCGTGGCCGATCGGTGGGAAGTTCCAGTACGGGCGCACCGGTGGCGAAGCGAGAAAGCCAGTACGCCTCATCGGCTGCATGGGTCGTGTCGCCCTGATGCCCTGCTTCCGCCAATGCATAATCGACGAACGAGGCCGCTTCAGGCAGCGTCGACGCCGCCGTCTCGAAACGCTTTCCGTACAGGGCACCGAGCTCGCGCACGATGGTCCACCACGACCATCCGTCGCAGACGATGTGGTGCGCCGTCAACAACAGCAGGTGCTCGTCTTCTGCCAAGTGCAGCAGTTCGACGCGAAACAGCGGCCCATGGTCGAGCTCGAACGGCGTTTCCACCGTCAGCCGGATGCTCTCGTCGACTGCCGCCTGCCTGGCGATTGGACTCAATGGCGAAAGATCATTGATCGGCAGCGGCACTGCGTATCGTTCCAGCACACAGAAGGTTTCCCCGTCCGGCCCGATGCTTGCGCGCAATGACTCGTGCCGATCCACCAGTTCCTGCAGGGCGTCGCGCATGAATTCCAAGTTCAGATCGCCGCGGAACTGCAGCGATACCGAGAGATTGAAGGCCAAAGACGCTTCCGGCCCGAGTTGATCGGCAAGCCATATCTCGCGCTGCGGTTCCGTGGTCGGCGCCACGCGCGTGGGGGTCCCGCCAGCGAACGGATCGTAGCCGGCATGCACGAGCGGCGCGGCTTCGTCGCCGGACGGCGCAGATTCCGTCGCGCCCTTCGAGGTATCGAGTTCGGAAAGCTGTTGTTGCAGCAGCTGCATCTGCTGCTCCAACAGTCGGCGCGCCAAGTTCTCCGCACTTTCCGACTCGGATGCCCCGGCCGGCACCGCGCACTCTGCCGCCGATGCGGGCAGGCCTGCGGGTTCGGGTGGCAGCTGCGTATCCAGCATCGTCGCAAGGCGCTGCAGGCTGCTGCATTCGCTCATCAGCTGCCGGAACGTCAGTTTGACCGAGAATATCTTCTGCAGGCGCAGCGCCACCTGGGTCAGCATCAGGCTGTCCAGGCCGAGCTCCATGAAATTGGCTTCGTCGTCGGCTTCGGAAAGGTCGAGCCCGACCACGTCCTCGAAGATGCCCGAGAGCTGCGTGATCAGCCGCGCGTGGCGATCCGGCGCACCCGCCGTGGCCGGCACGACCTCATCTTCTGGAGCGGATGCGAGCGCAGGCGCGGTCGGAACCGAATGCACGGCACTCGCGCTGGAGAGCTGCACGACGTTCGAGCTGGCCGCAGCCTCGACCCAGAAGCGCTGACGTTCGAACGGATAGGTGGGCAGCAACACACGCCGACGCGAGTGGCGACGGTCGAACGCGGCGATGTCGATTGGCGTGCCACGGCACCACAATTGGCCCGCCGCGGAAAGGATGCTGGAGGATTCGGTCGCGGGATCGTCGGCAAGCGACGGCACCGCTGCGGCCTGCTGCTTCAGCATGGCGGGATGCTGACGCGACAGGCCACTCAAGGTGGCGCGCGGGCCCACCTCGAGCAGCACGCGCGACGGTGTTTCGAGTACCTTGCCTACGGCCATCGCAAAGCGAACGGGATCACGCAGGTGCGACGCCCAATAGTCGGGGGACCTTGCGGCTGGCTCTTCCAGCCAATCCCCGGTCGCGGTGGAGACGATCGGAATCAGGGGCGCGAACAGCTTCAAGGCGGCCACTTCGGCGCGGAACGGCGCCACCACCGGTTCCATCATCTGCGAATGGAAGGCATGCGACGTGCGCAGCGCGCGACACGCAACGCCCTGGGCCTCGAGCTCGGCCTGGAAACGCGCAATCGCTTCCAACGTGCCCGATACGACGACGCTGCCCGGTGCGTTCTCGGCCGCCAGCGACAAATCGGCAGGCATCCTGGCCAGCAGTTCGTCCCACGCCAGCCGTACCGAAAGCATGCCGCCAGCCGGCTGCGCCTGCATCAGCGCGCCACGCCGCGCAACGAGCTTCAGCGCGTCAGGCAGGGCGAATACGCCGGCCAGCGTCGCGGCGACGAACTCGCCGATGCTGTGTCCGATCATCGCCGTCGGTACGATTCCGTGACTTATCCACAGCTGCGCAACCGAGTACTCGATCGCGAACGTCGCCGGCTGCATGATCGCCGTGGGCAGCAGCGCCTCCGGGTCGTTCGAGAAAACGCGTTCGCGCAGGTCGAAACCGAGTTCCGTGAGCAGCGCTTCGGCGCAAGCGTCGAATGCCGCCTGGAATGCCGGTTCTGTGTCGTACAGGCCACGCCCCATGGCCGGATAAGTCGCGCCCTGGCCGGGGAACAGGAAGACGACATCGCCCTGCCGCACCGGCTTGCCACGTGCCGCAGCCGCAGCGATCTCCGGACTGCGCAGTTGCGCTACCGCACCGGCAGCGTCGTCGGCGACGACTGCGATGCGATGCGCGAACGCCTTGCGGCCCACGGCGAGCGTCCATGCCACGTCGGCCAGGTTGATGTTCGGATCGGCATCGAGACGGTCGGCCAGTTGCGTCGCCGCACGCGAAAGCGCCGTGGGCGTGCGCGCGGACAGCACGAGCAGTTGCGGTCCATGCGCCGCGTCCGACGTCGGCAGCTTCGGCGCCTCTTCCAGTACAACATGCGCATTGGTGCCTCCGACGCCGAACGAACTCACGCCCGCGCGGCGTGGGACGTCCGTGGCAGGCCAGTCCGTCATGGCATCGTTGACGACGAACGGCGATCCGGAAAAATCGATGGACGGGTTGGGCGATTTGAAATGCGCGGTCGCCGGAATGCGTTGCTCGGCCAATGCCAGCGCGGTCTTGATCACGCCGGCCGCGCCCGCGGCTATGACCAGGTGACCGACGTTGCTCTTCACCGATCCGATCCTGCAGAACCCGCGTTCTTCGGTGCCCCGGCGGAATGCGCGCGTCAGGCCCTCGATTTCGATCGGGTCGCCCACCGGCGTGGCGGTGCCATGGGTTTCGACATAGCTGATGCTGCGCGGGTCCACTTGCGCGCGATCGTGGGCCATGGAGATGACGGCCGCCTGGCCTTCGCTGCTGGGTGCGGTAAAGCTGGCCTTGCCGGCGCCGTCATTGTTGACCGCGCCGCCGCGGATCACCGCGAATACCTGGTTGCCATCGGCCACGGCATCGGAAAGGCGCTTGAGCAGCACGATCGCCGCGCCATCGCTGAACACGGTGCCCTGTGCGCTCGCATCGAACGGCCGGGTGTGGCCGTCGGGCGATAGCATCGACCCTTCCTGGTAGAAGTAGCCGCTGCGCGGCGGGCAAGTGACGGTGATGCCGCCGGCCAAGGCCATGTCGCAATGGCCGAGAGTCAGGCTGTCGATGGCCTGGCAGATCGCCACCAGCGACGTCGAACAGGCGGTATGCACGCTGACCGCCGGGCCGGTCAGGTTGAGCTTGTGCGCAACCCGAGTGGCAATGAAATCCTTCTCATTATTCAGCATCACCTGGAAAGCGCCGACCTTGTCGACCAGTTCCGGGTGCGCGGACACATGCCGCTGGAAATAGCTGGCATTGAACATGCCGCCGAACACGCCCACCGGAACCGAGGTCGCGTCGGGCACGTGGCCGGCGCGTTCCAGGCATTCCCAAGCAAGCTCGAGGAAAATCCTCTGTTGCGGGTCCATCAGTTCGGCTTCCTTCGGACCGATGCCGAAGAACGCCGCGTCGAACTGCTCGACGCCGTCGATCACGCCACGCGCTGGCACATATGCCGGATCGTCGCGATCCTGCGCACTGACGGCGGGGTCCAGATCATCCGGACCGAAGACCGTGATCGAATCGCGCCCCTCACAGAGGTTGCGCCAGAACGCCTCGACATCCGCAGCACCGGGGAAGCGTCCCGCCATGGCGACGATGGCGATCGGCTCGACGGCTATCCCGCCACCTTCCTTACGACATCCAGACGCATAACGTGCAGGATCGATCTCCGCAGCGCCGCGGCCTTCGAGCGAGCCGGCCAGCGTTGCCGGCGTCGGATGACGGAACAACTGCGCGGTCGGTATGGCACTGGCATGCGCGCCGGTCTGCTTGAGCCGTTGCAACAGCCTTGCCGCCAGCAGTGAATCGCCGCCTAGCTCGAAGAAGTTGTCGTGCCGTCCGACGTTGTCGACGGCGAGAATTTCGCCGAATGCTGCGCACAGCGATGTCTCGATCGCTCCGATGGCGGGCTCGAAAGCATGGGCGAGTTCGGGTCGCTGCCGGGCCGGGGCCGGCAGCGCACGACGATCGAGCTTGCCGTTTTCGGTCAACGGCAGCGCTTCGAGTTCGACGAATGCGCTGGGGACCATGTAGTCCGGCAGGACCGTCGCAAGATGGGCGCGGAGGGATGCCTGGGAAGCGTGCGCGTCGGTGGGAACGACGTAAGCCACCAGCCGCGTCTCGCCACCAGCGCGGTCGTCGAGTGCGATCACGGCACACGCCCGGACGGATTCGTGCCTCGCAAGGACGCTCTCGATCTCGCCGGTCTCGATGCGGAAGCCGCGGATCTTGACCTGATGGTCGCTGCGACCGAGGTATTCCAGATCGCCATCAGCGAGCGAACGGGCAAGGTCGCCGGTCTTGTAGAGCCGCACGCTCTCGCCTTGGGGCGACTGCCAGTCGAAGAACCGCTCGGCGGTCAAGTCGGGGCGATTGAGATAGCCGCGGCTTACGCCGGCGCCGGCAACGTGGATCTCGCCGACTTCACCGGCGGCGACCGGTACGAGCTCGGGATCGAGCACATACAGGCGCAGGTCGGGAATGGGATCGCCGATCACGCTGCCTGCGTTGCGCTCCAGGTCCGCGCGAGCTATCGGCCGGTAGGTGACATGGACCGTGGTTTCGGTAATGCCGTACATGTTGATCAGCCGCGGGAATCGGTCGCCGTGACGCTCGAACCACGGGCGCAACATCTGCAGCTCCAAGGCTTCGCCTCCGAACACCACGTAGCGCAGCGCCAACGCTGAAGGCTCGGTGCCGGACGCGAGATCGGCATGGATGAACCCGCGGAACGCCGATGGCGTCTGGTTGAGCACGGTCACGCGCTCGCGCACCAGCAGCGCATGGAACACTTCGGGCGAGCGACTGGCCAGGAACGGCACGACCACGACGCGGCCGCCGTAGATCAGGGCGCCCCATATCTCCCACACCGAAAAATCGAACGCGTGGGAATGGAAGAAGGTCCACACATCGTCGGGGCCGAACTCGAACCAGGGCTGGGTCGCGACGAACAGTCGCGCGACGTTGGCGTGCGTGACCTGACAGCCCTTGGGCTTGCCCGTCGAGCCGGAGGTGTAGATGACGTAGGCGAGATTTTCGAGTTGCGCCAGCGGCTCAGGGTCGTGAACCGGCTCCGCGGCGAATTCCGCCCAGTCGCCGTCCAGCAATAAGGTCGCTACGTCGGTCGCAGGCAGCGCGCCCCTCTGCCCCGTCGATGTCAGCAGCACGGCGGGGCGCGCGTCCTCGAACATGAACTGCACGCGATCGCGCGGATAGGAGGCATCGACGGGCAGGTAGGCCCCTCCCGACTTCAGGATGCCGAGCAGCCCTACCACCATTTCCAGCGAGCGCTCCAAGCCGATCGCCACCAGCGTCTCCGGCCCCACCCCAAGCGAACGCAGGCGATGGGCGAGCTGGTTGGCTCGATTGTTCAGTTCGCGATAGGTCAGGCTGGCGCCATCGCAGGTAACGGCGATGGCCTCCGGCCTCGTGGATGCCTGCTGTTCGACCAGTTGCGGTATGCAGGCGAGCGGACGGTACTGCGAAGAACCATCGGATAGCTTGTTCATACCCATGTTTCCCCTGCCCGCGCTCGCAGCACCTGGCGACCCCACCGTGATGACATCCCAGTCGTAGCCCCCGGTTCGGCACCCGGCAGGGTAAAGATCGCGCGTTGATGTCATGACAAACGTCGCGGGGGTGGTCATGCGGCCATACACGAATTGCAGGCAAATCGCTTCCCCGCCCGTTCCGCGCGCTACGATAGGACCATGGGAGGTATCCGATGAAAGCCGACCTGACGCTGCTGTACTCCGAGCTGGGGCTGAAGCCCAACTGCAGCCTGGAGGAGCTTCAGCTCGCCTACCGCCGGCGGATTTCCGAGCTGCACCCCAGCCGTCCCGGTGCGAAGCCGCAATCGCAGGAATCCGCCGACCTGTGCGACCTGATCGGCTTGTACACCACGGCCACCCGCTTCCATCGCCGCTACGGGCGCCTGCCCGGGGAAGCCCCGCATCGGATCGGAGGCGGCGGCCCATCGCACGCCGGCGTGTCGCGGACCTATGTCGCCTACAGTCCACGCCCTTCCGACCATCGCCCTTCCGACCATCGCCCTTCCGACCATCACCCGACCGCACCAGCGCGGATCGCATTGGTGCTGGCCGTCGCGATCCTGATCGTCTTGTTCGGCCTGTTGGCGCTCGCCTCGGGGGAATGGCTGAGGTAGCAGGCCCCAGGTCGCGCGCCCGCGCCCGCCAGCGGCCACATACATGAAAGCGCAGCTTGGGCCGCGGTGTCCGCAGACATGGTCCGAGCCCGTTTTTAGTAAGGCAGGCGCGAACCGGCGGCCGCACCACAGGCGACAAGTCAAACGATGGACGCCAGGAAGATCCCGCTCAACCCATGGGCCATCACCTGGCCTCTGTCCCTCGCGACGATCTTGCTCGTGGCCGCCAACATGGGCATGCAGGCCTACCGGCTGGTCGCGCACCAGGAGCATGTCGTCGGCCTGGCGATGATGAGCATGGACGGAGAAAACAACCTCCCGGCCTTGTTTTCGACCCTGCTGCTGTTCTGCGCTTCACTGCTCCTCGCGCTGATCGCCCTGCTGGAAAGGCGGCACGAGGGTGTCGACGTGTCGAAGTGGGCGATTCTCGCCGCCGGCTTCATGCTGATGGCCATGGACGAGGCCCTGTCGTTCCACGAAAAGGCGATCGCGCCGTTACGCGCGCTGCTCGGCGGCCAGCACCTGGGGATCTTCTTTTTTGCCTGGGTGATCCCCGGCTTTGCGCTGGTCTCCGTCCTGGGCGCGTTCTTCCTGCGCTTTTTGTTCCGCCTGCCCCGTAGAACGGCGATTGCCTTCGTGGTTTCCGCCGCGATCTACCTTGGCGGCGCCTTGGGAATCGAACTCATCGAGGGATGGTGGCGCGAGGCGCACGGACACAGGAACCTCACCTATCACGTACTGGTCAGCCTGGAAGAAGGCATGGAGATGGCAGGCGTCATCGCTTTCATCCATGCGCTGCTGAGCTACATCGCTGAACGCTTCGGCGAAGTCCGATTCGCTTTCGCCGGTGCGCAGGACAAGTTGAATGCATCCGAGGCTGCGAAATGAGCCCTGAAACAGACGCCATCGCGCACCGGCGACGTCAGCGCGAACCGCGGCGGAACAGAACCACCTCGACTGTCTGCAGCAGGATCAACAGGTCGAATACCAATCCGTGGTTCTTCACGTAGAAGAGATCAAACGTCAGCTTCTCCTCGGCATCCCGCACGGACGCGCCGTAGGGATAGCGCAGTTGCGCCCAGCCGGTCAGGCCCGGTTTCACGCAATGGCGGACGTTGTAGTAACGCACTTCCTGGCTGAGCATGTCGACGAACTGCGGCCGCTCGGGCCGTGGACCGACGAAGCTCATCTCTCCGAGCAGGATGTTGAACAACTGGGGAAGCTCATCGAGGCGCGACAGGCGGATGATCCGTCCGACACGGGTAGTGCGATCGTCGTTCTGGGTAGCCCACCTCGCCACGCCATCGGATTCGGCGTCCATGCGCATGCTGCGGAACTTGATCAGTTCGAACGTGCGTCCGTTCTCGCCGATGCGCGTCTGCCGATACAGGACAGGACCGCGCGACTCCAGCGTGATGCACGCCGCGACCAGCAGCATGAAAGGCCAGGCGACCAGCAACAGGGCGCACGCCGCGGCCAGATCGAAGAACCGCTTGTTGAGGCGACGTGGCATCGAGTGGTCGAAGCCACCTGAGAACGCGAGCCATGACGGGTCCGCCACGTTCAGCTTCACCATGCCGGCCTCGCGCTCGAAGAACGTCGACAGATCGGTCACGGTGACTCCGCGCTGCGCGCACGTCAGCATTTCCTCCATCGGCAGCGCGCCGCGTCGCTCGTCGGGCGCAACCACGATCTCGTAAACGTGCAGCCACTCCGCGATTTCGGACAGCGCGAAATCCGTACTGAGCAGCAGCTTCTCGGGCACCAGCACGGGCTGCCCCGGCACCGGCACGAAGCCAACCACCACGAAGGATCTCCGGTCGCATCCGCGCCGCAGGCGACTGTTGATGAGATCGGCGTTCTTGCCCGCGCCGAACACCAACACCCGACGCCTGAACACATCCGTCTTGAACACCCGCTCGACGATCAGGCGCAGCGCCGTCACCGCGACGAGGCCGATCGCCAGCGCCATCGCCAGCACGCCGCGGCCGATGTAGGCGACGGGAACCAGGTAGTACAGCACCAGCAACGCGATGCCGCCGAATGCGAAGGACAACAACAGCCGGACGAAGAACTCCATCCGGCTGTGGCGCACGTGCACCTGGTACAGGCCGAACGCCACCATCGACACGGTGATGAAGGCGGCGAACACGAACGCGCGCACGGGCGCCCACTGGAAGAAGCTGAACAAACCTTGCGACGTATCCAGGAAGCGCAGCCATGCCGCCACCATGACCGACAGGATCAGCAGCCAGGTCTCGCCCAGCCAAAGCAGCAGCAATGCGCGGTTCTTGCGACTGGCCAGTGCGATGCTCACGGTGCCACCCGCCTCTCGTGCAATGCACGTGACGACGGGCGTCCCCTGTTTGATTTTCGCGCTGGACTAGGATCGAAGCGAAGGCACGCTACCGGGTGATCCTTCATGACGCTTTACCTGCCGATGCGTAGCCCCCACTCCTGGCTACCCCGTTCCCGGGCAAAGGACGCTCGCTCTCCAAACGGGCTGGCTCAACCTGAGCAACGACAGAATCGTGGCGCTCCGGCCGTCGAATGCGGTCGGATCGTCGATTCGACGCACCGGCCTCTGAACCATTCAGTTGCAGACCGGGCGCGGCCAGGTACTCGCGAGGGGAATATCCGGCGCACCCGCGATGGCAACGGCTCAGCGCGCGCCGGCAAAGTGGCGTCAACGGGCCGACGATCGCCGATCCCAGGGGCGGCTTGCGGCATCGTGGCCGGGGCCGTATTCGAGCCTCAGCCAGGCACCGCTGGAACGGTCGTAGAGGGCTACGATGGTCAACGGCGTGCCGGGGCCATAGCGATCAAGGTAGGCCGTGGCCTGTGCATCGATCCGCAGGCGCTGGCCGTCGCCTTCGACGGTGGAGACCCTGTCGAGATGGAGCCGGGCCGACGGCTTGCGGTGCTCCTGGGCCAGATCCGCAGTCACCAAGGCCTCAAGTTGCTGCACCAGGACCGGGGCGTTGGGAATGTCGCGCTCTCCTGCCACGACGCGGTCGATGCTGACGTCGGGATAGCTCAATCTGCGCAGGCGACCGTCGTACAGCAAGCCGAATCGAAAGCCGATCCAGTCCTGCCTGCCCACGATCTGCGCATCGCCAGTGCCGCTGATGGCACGTTCATTGGCGTTGATCGTCCGGACATCGACGACATCCAGTCGCAGCTCCACGGCGCGGCCGCCAAGCCTCGCCGATATCGCGTCGATCAGGGGACCGGCGATCGAATCGCGGATGGCGTCGATATTGGGAGTCGTAGCGGATCCAGCCATCGCACGCGACGATGCACCCGGCAGGACCGCCTGTTGCGATGCCGGCTGCGCAGCCACGTTGCCGCCGGCCCAGGAGCAGGCCAGCAGCACGGTGGCATGGAGTTTCTGGCGCATGACGTCAAGAACAACGCGATCCAAGGATACTTTCGGACCGCAGGACCCTGGAGGAGCGGCACGAATGCCGGCGGCGCCTCGGCTGTGAGCCCTGAAAAACGGCGCGCATGGCGGATTGCTCTGCTGTGATTCATCTGCGCCGACCAGACTTTCCCAGCCTGCCGGCACCGGCGGGAGCCAAACCATACGCATACGTATGTATCAGGCAAAGCAACGGATAGAGCTACGGGCGACCTTCCGACGCAGCTTCCGACGAAAACAATGCCCATGTGGGTCCGATCGACCGCCTCCGCCCGAACCCGACCGGTGTGTCCCGATGGCCGTCGAAAACCACATAGCGCTACCGGGCCGTATTCGGGGCAAAATTGACGACCTTGCCCGTGTCGCCGATTACGGTGATACGCGCGAACGAGAGCTGTTCCTCGACCACGGTGGCCGCGAGCGCCACTTTCCTGGCAGCTGCCCATACTCGTCCGCTCTCAACCGAACCAGAGATTCGTAAAGCCTTGAATCAGATGCAGAACAATCAAAAGACCGGCTCAGGGAAGGGGCACGAAGAGCACACGCCGTTGATGCGCCAGTTCTTCGCGGCCAAGTCCGAGCACCCGGACGTGCTGCTGTTCTTCCGCATGGGCGACTTCTACGAACTGTTCTACGACGACGCCCGCAAGGCGGCGCGGCTGCTCGACATCACCCTGACCCAGCGCGGCAATTCGGCCGGCCAGCCGATTCCGATGGCGGGCGTACCGCACCATGCGGCCGAGGGCTATCTGGCGCGCCTGGTCGCACTGGGCGAGTCGGTCGCGATCTGCGAACAGATCGGCGACCCGGCCCTGGCCAAGGGCATCGTCGAGCGCAAGGTGGTGCGCATCGTCACCCCGGGCACAGTCACCGACGAGGCCCTGTTGCACGAACGCCGCGACACCCTGCTGCTGACCATCGCGCGCGGCAAGCACGGCTACGGCGTGGCCTGGGCCGATCTGGCCGGCGGCCGTTTCCTGGTCAACGAAGTCGCCAGCGAAGACGCGCTCGAAGCCGAGCTCGCGCGCCTGGAACCGGCCGAGACCCTGATCGCCGACGAGGACGGCTGGGCGCCGTTCGTGTCCGAACGCAGCGGCCTGCGCCGACGCGCGCCGTGGCTGTTCGACGTCGACAGTGGCCGCCGCCAGTTGCTGCGTTTCTTCGGTCTGCACGACCTCAGCGGTTTCGGCCTCGAAGACCGTCCGCTGGCGATCGCCGCCGCCGCGGCCCTGCTGGGCTACGTCGAAGAAACCCAGAAGCAGCGCCTGCCGCACCTGACCTCGATCGCGGTCGAATCCGGCGACGGCGCGATCGCGATGAACGCCGCGACCCGCCGCCACCTCGAACTCGACAGCCGCGTCGACGGCGACAGCCGCACCACCCTGCTCGGCGTGCTCGACAGCACCGTCACGCCGATGGGCGGACGCCTGCTGCGGCGCTGGCTGCACCGTCCGCTGCGCGACCGCCCCACCCTGCGCCTGCGCCACCAGGCGGTCGCGACCCTGATCGACTCGCGCGCCGGCGACGGCGTGCGCGAGCGTTTCCGCGCGCTCGGCGATCTGGAACGCATCCTCTCGCGCATCGCCCTGCGCAGCGCGCGCCCGCGCGACCTGTCGACCCTGCGCGACGGCCTGTGCCTGCTGCCCGACGTGCGCAGCCTGCTGGCACCGCTGGACGCACCACTGCTGGCGGAACTGTCCGCCGAATTGGGCGAACACGCCGAGCACGCACACCTGCTGACCCAGGCGATCGTGACGCAGCCGCCGGTGCTGGCGCGCGACGGCGGCGTGTTCGCGACCGGCTTCGATGCCGAACTCGACGAACTGCGCACGCTGTCGACCAACGCCGATCAGTTCCTGGTCGATCTGGAAGCGCGCGAACGCATCGCCAGCGGCATCCCCACCCTCAAGGTCGGCTACAACCGCGTCCACGGCTATTACCTGGAAGTCAGCAAGGCCCAGGCCGAGAAAGCGCCCACGCACTACACCCGTCGCCAGACCCTGAGCAACGCCGAGCGTTACATCACCGAGGAGCTCAAGCAGTTCGAGGACAAGGTGCTGTCGGCGCGCGAACGCTCGCTCAGCCGCGAACGCCTGCTCTACGAACAACTGCTGGACGCGCTCAACGAACGCCTGGCGCCGCTCAAGCGCTGCGCCGCGGCGCTGGCCGAGCTCGACGTGCTGTGCGGTTTCGCCGAGCGCGCGCAGGCGCAGGACTGGTCCCCGCCGGAACTGCGCGACGAGCCCGGCCTGCGCATCGAACGCGGCCGCCATCCGGTGGTCGAGGCGGTGCGCAGCGAGCCCTTCGAACCCAACGACCTGATCCTGGACGAAGCCAACGGCCGCCGCATGCTGGTCATCACCGGCCCCAACATGGGCGGTAAATCGACCTACATGCGCCAGAACGCGCTGATCGTGCTGCTGGCCCACATCGGCAGCTTCGTGCCCGCCACGCGCGCGGTGCTCGGTCCGATCGACCGCATCCTGACCCGCATCGGCGCCGGCGACGACCTCGCGCGCGGCCAGTCGACCTTCATGGTCGAGATGAGCGAGACCAGCTACATCCTGCACCACGCCAGCGACCAGTCGCTGGTGCTGATGGACGAGATCGGCCGCGGCACCTCGACCTACGACGGCCTCGCCCTGGCCGAGGCCTGCGCGCGCCACCTGGCCCAGCACAACCGCGCCTACACCCTGTTCGCGACCCACTATTTCGAACTCACCGCGCTCGCCGAGCCCGGCAGCGGCATCGCCAACGTGCACCTGGACGCGATCGAACACGGCGACCAACTGGTGTTCATGCACGCGGTCAAGGACGGCCCGGCCGACCGCAGCTTCGGCCTGCAGGTCGCCGCGCTCGCGGGCCTGCCCAAGTCGGTGGTCAAGCAGGCGCGCGGACGCCTGATCGAACTCGAACAGCAGGGCCGCGACGCACCGATGCCCTCCTTCGCCCAGGCCGCGCTCGACCAGCCGCAGCAGTTCGGCCTGTTCGCGCCGTCCTCGGCGGCGCTGGACGCGCTGGCCGCAGTGGACCCGGACGAACTGACGCCCAAACAGGCACTGGAAGCGCTGTACCGGATCAAGGCGCTGACCTGATCCCTCGCGACCGAGGCCGCTTAGGGCGGCCCGGTCCTACGGCAATCCCGGGACCGACGCGGACTCGGTCCGAGACTCCTACCGTCATCGCCACCTGCGCGCGCGCCGCGCTGGCGATCCAGCCGACTGCGAACACCAGACGTCGGCCCGGTCCTCCAACGATCACCGTTGCGTAACGGATCGTGCTCATAACCTGGGCACGGTTTCGATCGGGCCGTTGCGACCCGTTCCATAGTCCAGCCCTATCAGATAGGTCGAAAGGATCGATTTCACATGCTGATCGACCCGACCTATCGTCGGTGGGCGACTTAATCCCCTGACACGGAGTGCCAGCCCATGAGCCAGCAGGACGACGACAAGCCGAGCCGATTCGCGGCTCCCGACCACCGTCACGGCGCGACCGCCGCGCCGCTTCAGCACGATCGCCGGGTCGTAAAGCTGTTGCCCCACTAAGTACCGATCCGAGCCGGCCCAGCCTTGGGCCCATTCGGATTTCCCCCGTACTCCTCATCGCACCGGGTCGCTGGATCCAACCGTCTAAGGCAGAAAACCCATGTCAAACGAATCGAAATGCCCGTTCAATCACACCGCCGGCGGCGGTACCTCGAACCGGGACTGGTGGCCGCACCAGGTCAACCTGAAGATCCTGCACCAGCAATCGCCCGTGTCCGATCCCATGGACCCGGACTTCGACTACGCCGCGGCCTTCAAGAGCCTCGACCTGGCCGCCGTGAAGCGCGACCTGACGGCGCTGATGACCGACTCGCAGGAATGGTGGCCGGCGGACTTCGGCCACTACGGCCCCTTGTTCATCCGCATGGCCTGGCATAGCGCCGGCACCTACCGCATCGCCGACGGCCGTGGCGGCGCCGGCGCCGGTCAGCAACGCTTCGCACCGCTCAACAGCTGGCCGGACAACGGCAACCTCGACAAGGCACGCCGCCTGCTGTGGCCGATCAAGCAAAAGTACGGCAACAAGATCTCCTGGGCCGACCTGATGATCCTCACCGGCAACGTCGCGCTGGAATCGATGGGCTTCAAGACCTTCGGTTTCGCCGGCGGCCGCGCCGACGTGTGGGAGCCGGAAGAAGACGTGTACTGGGGCGCCGAAACCACCTGGCTGGGCGACAAGCGCTACAGCGGCAACCGCGAGCTCGAAAATCCGCTCGGTGCCGTGCAGATGGGCCTGATCTACGTCAATCCGCAGGGCCCGAACGGCAACCCGGACCCGCTCGCGGCAGCCAGAGACATTCGCGAAACCTTCGCGCGCATGGCGATGAACGACGAAGAAACCGTCGCCCTGATCGCCGGCGGCCACACCTTCGGCAAGACCCACGGCGCCGGCCCCGAGTCGCACGTCGGACGCGAGCCCGAAGGCGACGACATCGAGCAGCAGGGCCTGGGTTGGCGCAGCAGCTTCAACAGCGGCATCGCCGGCGACGCGATCACCAGCGGCCTGGAAGTCACCTGGTCCAACACCCCGACCCAATGGAGCCACTACTTCTTCCAGAGCCTGTTCGAGAACGAATGGGAACTGAGCAAGAGCCCGGCCGGCGCGCACCAGTGGGTCGCCAAGAACGGCGCCGACGACGCGATTCCGGATGCGTTCGACCCGAACAAGCGGCATAAGCCGACTATGCTGACCACGGACCTGTCGCTGCGTTTCGACCCGGCCTACGAAAAGATCTCGCGGCGCTTCCTCGAGAATCCGGATCAACTCGCCGACGCGTTCGCACGCGCCTGGTTCAAGCTGACCCACCGCGACATGGGTCCGCGCGCCCGTTACCTGGGCCCGGAAGTTCCGGCCGAAGAACTGATCTGGCAGGACCCGGTTCCCACCGTGGATCACGCCCTGATCGATGAGCAGGACATCGCCGCGCTCAAGACCAAGATCCTCGCCACCGGCCTGCCGATCTCGCAGTTGGTGTCGGCCGCATGGGCATCGGCATCGACCTTCCGCGGTTCGGACAAGCGCGGCGGCGCCAACGGCGCGCGCATCCGCCTGGCCCCGCAGAAGGATTGGGAAGCCAATCAGCCCGCGCAGCTGGCCAAGGTGCTGGCAGCGCTGGAGCAGATCCGCAACGACTTCAACGCCGCGCAGACCGGCGGCAAGAAGGTGTCGTTGGCCGACCTGATCGTGCTGGCCGGTGGCGCCGGCGTGGAACAGGCCGCAAAGAACGCCGGCCATCCGGTCAAGGTGCCCTTCAGCCCGGGCCGCACGGACGCATCGCAGGAACAAACCGATGTGCATTCCTTCGCCGTGCTCGAACCGCTCGCCGACGGCTTCCGCAACTACCTCAAGGGCAAGGTCGCGGTGTCGACCGAAGCCCTGCTGGTGGACAAGGCGCAGCTGTTGACTTTGACCGCGCCGGAAATGACGGTGCTGGTCGGCGGCCTGCGCGTGCTGAACACCAACGTCGGGCAGACTCGGCACGGCGTGTTCACCAAGCGCGCCGACACCCTGAGCAACGACTTCTTCGTGAACCTGCTCGACATGAGCACGCAGTGGAAGACGGTTTCGGACACCGACAAGGAGACGTTCGAAGGGCGCGACCGCAAGACCGGCGAACTCAAGTGGACCGCCACCCGTGCCGACTTGATCTTCGGCTCGCATTCGCAGCTGCGCGCGCTGGCCGAAGTCTATGCAAGCTCGGACGCGCAGGAGAAGTTCGTCAAGGACTTCGTCGCGGCCTGGGACAAGGTGATGAACCTCGATCGATTCGCTGCGGCGTGATCCTCGCCCGCTGACCACGCCGGTGCGCCCTGCGCACCGGCTTACAGTGCAATCCCGTGCGACAACCGACTGGCCCGGCGAGCGATCGCCGGGTCTTTTTTCTCGTCAGCGGCGCACGACGATCAGTCGCTCGCGTCCTCCGCGCCCAACGCCAACGCCGCCGACAACACCGCCAGCGGCAGCGTCGCCTCGTCTTCCTCCTCGTCCTCCAGATGCCAGGCTGCCGACAGCGCTTGCTGGGCGACGATCCAACGCAGCAGCCGCGCCCGCGGCAGCGCACCGGCCTCGGCGACGATCTCCAGACGGCGCGCCAATCGCGCGGGCAGCTCGAACCCCAGTTGCAGCGGATCGCCGAACAGCGTCGCGTAGTCGTAGCAGCGCTCGCCGATCACGCGCTTGGGATCGATCGCCAGCCAGCCGCGCTGCGGGCCGAAGTCGAGCACGTTCTCGTGATGCAGATCGCCGTGCAACGGCACCGGCGCCCAGGGCGCGTCCAGCAGAGGCTGGGCGATCCGCCAGGCGCGCCGATAGAGGCCGCCGTGGCTGCGCGCGGCCCGCTCCAAGGAATCGAAGTAGCGCGCCAGCGGCACCAGGCCCTGCGGCGGTGCCGGGCTGTGGCCGTGCAGGCGCTGCGCCACGTCGCACAGGATCCGGCAGGCCCGGTCGTCGCGGCCGTCGCCGGCCATCGCCAGCAGCGAATCGGAACCCGTCGCGCGTTCGAGCAGCAGCACGGCTCCTTCTTCGGCGAGTACACGCGCCGCGCCGGCGCCGCCCCACCAGCGCATCAGCACCCCGCCCCACTGCTCTTCCGCATCGTAGGCGAGCTTGAGCATCGCCGGCTCGCCCGCATGCCGCACCGGCTGCAGCGCGCTGGAGGCCGTGTCGAACGCGGCGCCGTCGGCCTGCAAGGACCAGCGCTGCCGCCATGGCTGTAGGGCGACCTCGGGATCGGGGCGCGCGTCGGGATTCGGGGCGGCAGGTGCATCGATCATCGCGTTCGTATTCCTGGTTGCTGTGAAGGCCGCGCGCATCGCGCTTTCGCAGCTTCCGGCTGCGCTGGCGACGATCGTGAACCCGGTACGCGTCTCCGCCATGGCGAGGGTTCCGGCTCGATCCTGAACTGTATTGGGTCGGCGCGGCCATGCCTGATCGGGCGGACGAACGGCCCGGTCGCATGCGCAAGCGCGAAGGCGGCGCAGCACGTGCAGCTTTCGTATGCCGCGCGCGCCGATCGCATGTGCCGGCACCGGACGAGCGGCGCCGCGGCGTCACCACGGTCGAGCGAAACGGCGCTAGGATCGGTTTCCACTGCCAAAAGGACACTCCCCCATGAGCTCATTGACCGACGACCTCCTCCGCCAACTCCAGGGTCAGCCGCTGGAACAGATGAGCAGCCAGCTTGGCCTGTCGCAGTCGCAGACCGCCGGTGCGGTGTCGGCGGCGCTGCCGCTGCTGCTGGGCGCGCTCGGCCGCAATACCAGCCAGCCGCAGGGCGCCGAGGCGCTGTTCGGCGCACTGCAGCGCGATCATGCCGGTGCCGCCGGCGGTCTCGATATCGGCAGCGTGCTGGGTGCTGTCCTCGGCGGCGGCGGCAGCCGTCAGACCGACGGTGCCGGCATCCTGGGTCACATCTTCGGCGGCCGTCAGGAAACCGCGGCCCAGGGCCTGGGTCAGGCCACCGGCCTCGGCGGCGGCCAGGCCAACACCCTGCTCAAGATCCTCGCCCCGATCGTGCTGTCGTATCTGGCCCAGCGCATGTTCTCCGGCGGCGGTCAGGCCGCGGCCTCGCCGCAGGCGCTGGGCGACGTGCTCGGCCAGGAACAGCAGCGCATCCAGCAGGACAGCAGCGCCGGCGGACTGCTGGGCTCGGTGCTGGACCAGGACGGCGACGGCCAGCTCGGTCTGGGCGATCTGCTCAAGATCGGCGGCGGCCTGCTGGGCGGCGGTAATCGTTAAGCGCCGCAATCGCATGCGTTACCCACTGTGGCTGCGCTTCGGCGCGGCCACAGTCGTTTTGGGGTCGGTCTGAATCGGGTCGCGGCTCACGCCGCTCCTACCCCAAAGCAGGAAGTCGTTTTCTGCAGGAGCGACGTGCGCAGCAACAGGGCTGTCGCTTCGGGGTAGGAGCGCCGTGAGCCGCGACCGCGCTATTTCAACTACCGCGCATTTCACCCATCCGCAGTCGCCACAGGGCCACCGCAATCGTTACAACGCGTCGATATCGCCCAGCGCGCGGATCAGACGCCGCGCGCGTTTGTCGGGCTTGGTCTCCGGCGCGCGATAGCCGTTGCGTTCGGCCATGCGCAGCGCGCGTGCGGCTTCGCGCGCGGCGCGCGAGGCTTCGGTTTCGGCGTACAGAGTCTGGGCCACGCTGGCCGGGCCGCGGGTATCGCTGAGCGCGAGCACGCCGACTTCGAACTGTTCTTCGCCGCGGGTGATGCACAGTGCATCGCCGACGCGCACCGCGCGTGCGGCCTTGGCGCGTTGGCCGCCGATGTCGACCTTGCCGGTCTCGACCGCGCTGCGGGCCAGGCTGCGGGTCTTGTAGAAACGCGCCGCCCACAGCCACAGGTCCAGGCGAACGCTGGCGGATGCGGCGGCCGTGTCGGAGGAAGTCGGCGTAGCGGCGGATGCTTTCATCGGGTCTCGCGCGTTAGTCGCTCGCTCGTGCGTTGGAGGCGCTGGGGCACAGGGTCGCTGCACCCATTACGTTAGGACCGCGATTGTGGAATCGCAAGAGAGCGCGGCGTCCGGCGACGCTTGCGCTGCGAGCGAGAGGCGATGAGTCGAACGCACCGGTCCGCACAAGGCACCGCAAACGCAACACTGCAAACGCGGCGTCCCAAACGAAAACGGCCGCCTCGCGGCGGCCGTTTCTTGCGCTGCGCGCAGTGCGCGCGACGCGAATTACTCGGCGGCGCTCTTGGCGCGCGCGTAGGCGGCCAGGTCTTCCTTGATGCGAGCCTTCTTGCCTTCCAGGCCACGCAGGTAGTACAGCTTGCCGGAGCGGACCTTACCGCGGCGCTTGACTTCGACCGAGTCGATGATCGCGCTGTGGGTCTGGAACACGCGCTCGACGCCGAAGCCATGCGAGATCTTGCGCACGGTGAACGAGGAGTTCAGGCCGCCGTTCTTCTTCGCGATGACCACGCCTTCGTAGGCCTGGACGCGTTCACGGTTGCCTTCCTTGACCTTCACGTTGACGACGATGGTGTCGCCGGGGCCGAAGTCCGGCAGCTGGCGCTGGACCTGTTCGGCTTCGAAATTCTGCAGCAGGGTATTGAGCGAGGGCTTGTTCATGGCACGGCCTGTTGGATTAGTTGTTGCGCGAGTGCACGTGGACCCGCGTCATGGCATGGATGGAGCTAAATGAAGCCGTGCATTATAACGGCGTTTTTCGTTGCGTGGCTAGGGCTTAGCCGTTTCGGCCGGGGCCGTCGGACCCGGGCCGCTAGCCCCGTCCCCGTCAGGCCCCGTGCCGGCGGCGGCCGCGGCGGCCCTTTCGGCGCAATATGCGGCCAACAGGGCGCGATCGTCCTTGGACAGGCCGGCTTCGTCGAGTAAATCGGGGCGCCGCTCGGAGGTCCGGCCCAGCGCCTGCTGGCGCCGCCAGCGCGCGATCCGGGCATGGTTGCCGGACATCAGCACGTCCGGGACCGGGCCCAGCTCGTGCTCGACCGGGCGGGTGTAGTGCGGGCAGTCGAGCAGGCCGTCGTCCTCGAAACTGTCCTGGACCGCGGATTCGGCGTCGTTAAGGACGCCCTCGCGCAGGCGCGCGACCGCATCCACCACCACCGCCGCGGCCAGTTCGCCGCCGGACAGGACGTAGTCGCCGATCGACAGCTCCTCGTCGACTTCGGCCCGGATCAGGCGCTCGTCCACGCCCTCGTAGCGGCCGCAGAGCAGGATCAGGCGCTCGGATTCGGCCAGTTCGCGGACCTTGGCCTGGGTCAGGCGCGCGCCCTGCGGGCTGAGGTAGATCACCCGCGCCGGCGCCGGATCGGCCGCGCGTGCGGCGCGCAGGCTGGCGCGCAGCGGGTCGATCAGCATCACCATGCCGGGGCCGCCGCCGAACGGGCGGTCGTCGACGCGGCGGTAATTGCCCTCGGCGTAGTCGCGCGGGTTCCAGCCGTGCAGCGACAGCAAGCCGCGCTCGCCGGCGCGCCCGACCACGCCGAAGGCCGCGCACTGGGCGACGAATTCGGGGAACAGGCTGACGATATCGATGCGCATGGGCAGCAGTGGGCGGCGAGGAGTGAGTGGCGAGCGTAAAGGTACGGCCGATCTGGCTGAGTTCGCCTGAATTCGGCGGAACGGCCCGGAGCATGCCGGAAAGCGAATGCAGAGACCGGAAGCTTCTACTCGCTTCCCACTCCCGGCCCGCTCCTAGAACTCGGGATCCCAGTCGACCGTGACCAGTTGGGCCTCGAAGTCGACCGACACCACGTATTGCGGGATCACGAACGGAATCATGCGCTCGCGCTCGTCGTCGCGCGCGACCAGCACGTCGTTGGCGCCGGTGGCGAACAAGTGCGACACGGTGCCCAGGGCGACGCCGTCGACCGTGACCACACGCAAGCCTTCCAGGTCGACCCAGTAGTACTCGCCCTCGCTGGGCGGCGGCAGCGCCGAACGCGGGACGTAGATTTCGGTGCCGCGCAGGGCCTCGACCGCGTCGCGGTCGGCGACATCGGGAAAGCTGGCGATCAGGTATTTGCCGCTTTCGCGGCCACGCACGCCCGACAGTTCGCGCTCGCGGCCCTGCGGGTCGCGCACGATCCAGGGCTGGTAGCGGAAGATGGCGCTGCGCGGCTCGGTCCAGGACTCGAGCTTGAGCTCGCCACGCACGCCGAAGGCGCTCAGCACCCTGCCCAGCAGGATGCGACGCGTGGTCTCGGTCATCTTTGATGCGGCCGTGAGGCGGTCGCCGCGCGCACGGGGCGCGCGGCGAAACGGCTTAGGCGGCCGGAGCGGCCTTGCCGGCCTGCTTGTACAGAGCGGCGACCTTGTCGGTCAGCTGCGCGCCCTGGCTCACCCAATGCTTGACGCGCTCGAGGTCGAGCTCGACGCGCTTTTCGTTGCCCATCGCGACCGGGTTGTAGAAGCCCAGGCGTTCGATGTTGCGGCCGTCGCGCGCGCTGCGGCTGTCGGTGACGATGATGTGGTAGAACGGACGCTTCTTGGCGCCGCCACGAGTCAGGCGAATCTTGACCATCTTTACAGTTCCTGTGTTGCCCAGTCGCCGGATTGGCGAGGTAAGCCGGAAATTGTAGCGGATCCGCGGGCTTAGGCAAACTCCGGGCCGGCTGGCCCCTTGCTTAACCCCCTTCGCGTGGGCTCTGAGCAGCCTGATCGGCGGTTTGGGGCCTCCTTGCCGGCCTGAACGCCCCTTCGAGCCGTGTCGCCGGCCCTCCTGGGCCCGAAAGAACAGCCCGTCCTGAGCCGTACCCATCGGAACCGATCCGGCACCAGCGCCTTCGTCTGTCCCCCAAACAGCGGGGACGGCGGGCCATCCCTGGCCCACCGCCCTGCCCTTGCTGCGGCCCTCCCTGGCCGGCCCCGCCGTCCTGGCAGGGCCTCATCCGAAGCCGATCAGGCGCGGTAGCGGATCGTGCCGCGGACCGCTTCGGCGGCGCCGTCGCAGTGCTGCACGAAGTCGGCATGCAGCGCGGTGATGACGCCGTCCGGGTCGTACTCCACTGCCAGGATCTGCAGCGTGCCGCTGCTGACCCGCGTGCAGGGACGGCTGGGCCGTTCGAACACGAACACGGCGCTCCCGGCCGGCGCGGTGTCGCCGATGGGATAGGTGCCGACCTGCAAGGTCTGCCCGTAGGGCGCGAACAGCGTCGCCCGCCAATAGTCGCGCTGGCCGTGCACGTTCAGCATCGCCGACTGCCCGCCGCCCCAGAGCTCGAACACCGAGGTATCGCCGTAGTAGGACTTCTGAAGGCCCTCGCCGACCACGTCGCCGGGGTCGCTGTCGATCTTCAGCGACAGCGGCGCGACGTTGTGGCGGATCACCGCCGCCAGCACCGGTGCGCTGGCGCTGTCGCAGTGCTGCAGCACCGTCGCCTCCAACGCGACCACGCGCTCGTCCGCGTCCAGCTCCAGCTGCTGGATGTGGATCTCGCCCCAGGCGTCGTCGCAGCGGCGGCCGTTGCTGGCCAGGTAGACATAGGGCGCACGACCGGTGCGGCGGGTCGGGTTCTCGGCATCGTAGTAACGCCCGACCTCGAACTTGCGCTCGCGCGGCGCGCCCAGCGAGACGTACCAGCTGTCGTCGCCGCGCGACACGCTGAGGCGGATCGAACGCGCGTCGGCATCCAGCGACAGGGTCGAGTCGGTGTCGGTGTAGACGGCCGACTGGCCTTCGCCGATCGGGTCGCCGGGCTGGCTGTGGGTGGAGAACACCGTGGCCGCTTGCGCGGGCGCGGCGAGGAAGCCCGCGAATGCGAGGGCGGCGGCAATGGCTTGCGTGTGGAACTTCGTCATGGGCTCGTTCACTCCTTGAGGGCGGCCGGCACACCCCGGAATGGGGCGGCTCGGCCTATGGCGAATGCACCGGCGCGACTGCGGCGGCGACGAGTCGCTGCGGACTCTGCATTGCGATGCGGTCCTGCATCGCGCTGCCGAAACATGATGGGCTTCGAGCGTCTCCCTCGACGAGACGGCACACACCGCCCATCGGACGACGCACGGCGAGCGCAATCGCAGTGGGCGATACGGGCGTGGTGTACCTATGCGGGCGATGCGGTGTCGCAGTGGCGATGCGGCCGGGATTCGGCCTGTATCGGATCGCGGCTTACGCCGCTCCCACAGAAAGCGGTGGCGTGGCTACGACCGAAATTCGACCTGCGTCGGATTGCGGCTCACGCGACATGCGCAGGATGCGGTTGCGTGGCTCTGGGGTAGGAGCGGCGTGAGCCGCGACCGCGCAACGCGGCTACGACAAAAACCGAATCGGCTGCGTTCTTCGTTCGCTGCGAAACCAGAAGCAGATAGGCTTCGCCATTGCGCCGATCACGCGAGCCACTCCCACGAAGATATCGGCGCTCGACCTGCATCGGTCGCGGCTTACGCCGCTCCTACCCCAAAGCAGCGCAACCGTTCCTCTATGGCAGCGGCATAAGCCGCGCAATCGCCTTCTGTGGGAGCGGCGTAAGCCGCGATCGCGCTGACACAGCGACGACGAGCGCTGCGATGAGCGGCGACCGGCACGCGCTCTTCATGGACAGCAAGACCTTCCGACAGACAAACAAAAACGGCGGCCACCGGCCGCCGTTTCGTCGTGGTGCTGCGCCGCCGTAGCGATCAGCGGAACGGCATGCCGCCGCGTCCGCCCATCATGCCCTTCATGCCGCGCATCAAGCCCTTCATGCCGCCGCCGGAGAGCTTGCTCATCATCTTTTCCATCTGCTGGAACTGCTTCATGAGCTTGTTGACGTCGGCCGGGGTCATGCCCGAACCCTTGGCGATGCGGGCGCGGCGCGAGCCGTTGAGCAGCGCCGGGTTGCGGCGCTCCTTCTTGGTCATCGAATTGATGATCGCGACCATGCGCGGCACTTCCTTGCCGGTGACCTGGTTCTTGACCGCGTCCGGGATCTGGCCCATGCCCGGCAGCTTGTCCATGAGCCCGTGCAGGCCGCCCATGTTCTGCATCTGCTCGAGCTGGTCCTTCATGTCGTTGAGGTCGAACTTCTTGCCCTTGGCGACCTTCTCGGCGAGCTTCTGCGCCTTGTCCTTGTCGACCTGCTGCTCGACCTGCTCGACCAGCGACAGCACGTCGCCCATGTCGAGGATGCGGCTGGCGACGCGATCGGGATGGAACACGTCCAGGCCGTCGGGCTTTTCGCCGACGCCGATGAACTTGATCGGGCGGCCGGTGACGTAGCGCACCGACAGCGCGGCACCGCCGCGCGCGTCGCCGTCGGTCTTGGTCAGGACCACGCCGGTCAGCGGCAGCGCATCGCTGAAGTGCTTGGCGGTGACCGCGGCGTCCTGGCCGGTCATCGAGTCGACGACGAACAGGGTCTCGACCGGCGCGACCGCGGCGTGCAGCGCCTTGATCTCGGCCATCATCGCTTCGTCGATGCTGGTGCGGCCGGCGGTGTCGACGATCAGCACGTCGACGTAGGACTTGCGCGCGTCGTCGATCGCGGCGCGCACGATGGCTTCGGGCTTCTGGTCGGCGCTGGACGGGAAGAACAGCACGTCGACCTGTTCGGCCAGGGTCTTGAGCTGCTCGATCGCGGCCGGACGGTAGACGTCGGCCGAGACCACCATGACCTTCTTCTTGCGGCGTTCCTTGAGGTGCTTGGCGAGCTTGGCGACGGTGGTGGTCTTGCCCGCGCCCTGCAGGCCGGCCATCAGGATCACCGCCGGCGCCGGCACGTTGAGATTGAGGTCGGAGGCCTGCGAGCCCATGACCGCGGTCAGCTCGTCGCGCACAACCTTGATCAGGGCCTGGCCCGGGGTCAGCGACTTCAGCACTTCCTGGCCGACCGCGCGCACCTTGATGCGCTCGATCAGGGCCTGCACCACCGGCAGGGCGACGTCGGCCTCGAGCAGGGCGATGCGGACCTCGCGGGTGGCTTCGCGGATGTTCTCCTCGCTCAGACGGCCGCGGCCGCGCAGGCGCTCGATGGTGCCGGACAGGCGTTGGGTCAGGGATTCGA
>CAMLID010000013.1 GCA_946480055.1 uncultured Lysobacter sp.
GGCAGATGCCGGAACTGATCGAGCGCGGCCACATCTACATCGGCCTGCCGCCGCTGTACAAGATCAAGCAGGGCAAGAACGAGCTCTACCTCAAGGACGACGCGGCGCTGGACGCCTACTTGGCCAGCAACGCGGTCGAAGGCGCCTCGCTGATTCCGGCCGCCAACGAACCGCCGATCGAAGGCGCCGCGCTGGAGAAGCTGCTGCTGGCCTACGCCGGCGCGCGCGAAGTGATCGCGCGCAACGCGCACCGCTACGATCCGGCCGTGCTCGAAGCGCTGCTCGACTTCACTCCGCTCGACAGCGAGCACCTGCTCGCCAACGTCGACGAGCGCCACGAACTCGACGCGCTGGAAAAGCGCCTCAACCGCACCGGGCTGGGCAAGCCGCGCTACTCGCTGCAGCTGCACAACGCCAACGAGAGCCGTCAGGCCGCGTTGCTGGTCACGCGCAACCACATGGGCCAGGAACTGACCCAGGTGCTGCCGCTGTCGGCGTTCGCCGGCGGCGAGCTGCGTGCGCTGCGCGAAGCCGCGCAGCAGCTGCACGGGTTGATTCGCGAAGGCGCGCAGATCCTGCGCGGCAACCGCGCCCAGCCGGTGCAGAGCTTCGTCGAAGCGCAGGCGTGGCTGCTCGAGGAAGCCAAGAAGGGCCGCGCGATCCAGCGCTTCAAGGGCCTGGGCGAAATGAATCCCGAGCAGCTGTGGGACACCACGGTCAATCCGGAGACGCGCCGCCTGTTGCAGGTGCGGATCGAAGACGCGGTCGCCGCCGACCAGATCTTCAGCACCCTGATGGGCGACGTGGTCGAACCGCGCCGCAACTTCATCGAGGACAACGCGCTCAAGGTCGCCAACCTCGACGTCTGATCGACGCACGATGCCGGCCTCCGAGCCCGCAAGCGCCGCCACCGCGACGCTCGCCCCGCCGCCGCTGGCGGCGGCCGTCCCACCGCCGCGCCTGCGCGCCGTGCTCGGCCACGCCGCGCTCGACTTCGCCATCGCCGTGGCGATCGTGCTGGCGCTGAGCATGATCACGATGATGGCCTGGGCGTTCGCGCGCGGCCTCGAGATCGCCATGCGCCAGCCCGGTTCGGCCGCCGGCGACGCCCTGCAGGCGATCGGCCAGCCCGGCGCGTTCGCTCAGCTGAGCATGGGCCTGGTCGCGGTAGGCGGCGCCGCTATGGCCGTCTACCTGCTGCGCCGCCGCGCCGGGCGCGAGGAACGCGCCGCCTCCCAGCGCGCCGCACGCCGCCCCGCGACCTGGGGCTGGGCCCTGGGCGTGGGTCTGGCCGCATTCGGCCTCAGCGCCGCGCTGAGCTGGATCGGCGAGCAGCTCGGCATCGAACCCGTCCCCAGCAACGTCCAGATAATCCAGGCCGCCCTGCGCAGCCAACTCGCCCTGACCCTGCTGTTCGCGGTCGTGGCCGCGCCGGCCTACGAAGAACTGCTGTTCCGGCGCGTCCTGTTCGGCCGTTTCTGGGCCGCCGGCCTGCCTGGGCTGGGGATCGTGCTGAGTAGCCTGGCCTTCGCCCTGATACACGAACTGCCCGGCCTGAGCGGCAACGGACCCGGCGCGATCGCCCTGCTGTGGCTGACCTACGCCGCGATCGGCGCCTCCTTCGCCTGGGTCTACCGCCGTACCGGCACGCTCTGGGCACCCATAGCCGCGCATGGAATCAACAATCTGTTCGCCTGCGCCCTGCTCTATCTGCACACCTGAGCCACCGGTTCGTCGGGATTGACGAAAAGTTAATCCTGACCGGTCTACAACGCGGTCATACGTCTGGGGAATCGCATACAAGTGAAGCGTCTACTGCTCGGTGTCTCGATCGCGCTGATCGTGACCGCCTGCGCCACCACGACCTCGCCCACCGGGCGCCGCCAGAGCGTGGGTGCGGTGTCGCAGGAACAGCTCAATCAGATGGGCGCGCAAGCCTTCATCGACGCCAAGTCAAAGGGCAAACTCAGCACAGATTCCCGCCAGAACGGGTATGTTCGCTGCGTGGTCGACTCGGTGACCCGCCAGCTGCCGGCCGGCTGGCAGGCGCAATGGGACGTCGCGGTGTTCGTCGACAGCTCGCCCAACGCCTTCGCCCTGCCGGGCGGCAAGGTCGGCGTCAACACCGGCATCTTCAGCGTCGCCAAGAACCAGGACCAGCTGGCGGCGGTGATCGCCCACGAAATCGGCCACGTGGTCTCGCGCCACCACGACGAGCGCATCACCCGCCAGATGACCGCGCAGACCGGCCTGAGCATCGCCGGCGCCCTGCTCGGCTCGCGCTACGGCGAGGGCGCGGCCAGCGCCACCAACCAGCTCGGCGGCGCCGCGGTCCAGGGCCTGTTCCTGCTGCCCGGCTCGCGCACCCAGGAAAGCGAGGCCGACGTCGTCGGCCAGCAGCTGATGGCCCAGGCCGGCTTCGATCCGCAGCAGGCGGTCAACCTGTGGCAGAACATGATCGCCGCCAGCAGCAGCCGACCCCCGCAGTGGCTGTCGACCCATCCGGACCCGCAGTCGCGCATCCAGGAACTGCGCGCCCGCGCCGGCGGGCTCATGCCGGTGTACCAGCAGGCCCGTTCTGCCGGCCGTACGCCCAAGTGTGGATGAACGCTACGCATTGAAGACAGCAAAACCCCGTATCGCGCCGCCCCGCGTTTCTGTTAGCGTGACGGCCCCCCGGCCCTGCGGCCATCGACCCCGCACACGCGGCAGCTGATTGAGGTGAACATGAACAAGCTCCCCACCCGCCACCGCACCGTGCTGACGGCCGCCATCGGCGCCGTGCTTGCGCTGGGCTCGATCGCCCAGGTTCACGCGCAGTCGGCGATGGACCGGGCCGAGGAGCGCCGTCAGCGCCATGGCGAGAAGAAGGAAGACAAGAAGGCTTCCGCCGCCGCGTCCAAGGTCGACTACCCCAACGCCACCCGTCAGCAGCCCGACGCCAAGGCCTCGGCCAAGGTCACGCCCAAGCTGAAGAAGATGATGGACCTGTACGACGCCGATAAGGGCAGCGAAGCGCGCGCCATCGCCGACGAGGTCATCGCCAACTCCGCCGCCAACGCCTACGACCACGCCTTCGCCGCGCAGATCGCCGCGCAGCTGGCCTACGACGCCGACGACACCGCCGCCGCCATCGCCTATTTGAACAAGGCTCTGGAATTCAACGGCCTGGACAACAACGGCCACTACAGCTCCATGTTCATGCTGGCCCAGCTGCAGTTGCAGGAAGACAAGTACGCCGAGTCGCTCGCCACCATGGACCGCTTCCTGAGCGAGACCAAGAGCACCAAGCCCGAGCACCTGATCGTCAAGGGCAACGCCCTGTACCGTCTGGAGCGCTACGCCGACGCGTCCAAGATCATCAAGCAGGCCATCGACGCCTCGCCCGAGCCCAAGTCCGACTGGCAGCAGCTGCTGATGGCGTCCTACGCCGAATCCGGCCAGACCGGCGAAGCGACCAAGATGGCCGAAGCCGTCGCTTCCAAGAACCCCACCGACAAGCGCGCCCAGCTCAACCTGGTCGCGACCTACCTGCAGGCCGACCAGTACGACAAGGCCGCAGTGGTGCTGGAGAAGCTGCGCGCCGCCGGCCAGCTCAACGAAGACAAGGACTACCGCCAGCTCTACTCGACCTACCTGCAGATCGACGGTAACGAGAAGAAGGCCGCGGACGTCATCAACGAAGGCCTGACCAAGGGCATCTTGAAGCCGGATTTCCAGGCTTACCTGGCCCTGGCCCAGTCCTACTACTTCTCCGACCAGGTGAACCCGTCGATCGAGGCGTACAAGAAAGCCGCCCCGCTCGCACCCGACGGCGAGACCTACCTCAATCTCGCACGCGTTTTGTGGCAGGAAGACCGCATTCCAGAGGCCAAGGAAGCCGCCAAGCAGGCGATCGCCAAGGGCGTGAAGAAGCCCGACGACGCCAAGAAGATCATCGCGCTGCCGGGTAAATAATCGGCACTCGATAGGCAAATCCGCCCTTGGAACCTAGGGCGTGGTTTGGTATATGCTAGGAGGTTCGCGCGACTGGAAACGGTTGCACGAACCGAACGACGGCCCGCGGCGCCCTTGCGTCCGGAAACACTTCCCGAGCTGACGGCATGACGCAAGACCTCGAAATCCACGCTAAGAAAGATGACGACCGCGAAGGGCTGAACTGGGCACGTATCGCCGGTATCACCTCCGCGATCGCCGTGCATGTCGCGGCGCTGCTCTTGCTGCTCGCGCCGATGGCGCCGCCGGCAACCGAAAAGGCGGAAGAGCAAGTCACCGTCGTTAACCTGATCAAGCCGCCGCCGCCGCCCCCGCCGCCGCCGCCGCCGCCGCCGGAACCGCCGCCGCCGCAGCAGATCCGTCAGCTGGCCGCGCCGCAGCCGACGCCGCTGCCGCCGCCGCCGGAAGAGCCGCCGGTCGTGTTCGACGACCCGGCACCGACCGACATCGTCGCCGAACCGCCGTCGCCTCCGGCTCCGCCGGCTCCGGCCACGACGATCAGCTCCGGCGTCGATCCGTCGTCCAAGCGCCTCAATCCGCCGAAATACCCGCCGACCGAAGCGCGTCAGGGCGTGGGCGGCACCGTGGTCCTGGTCATCAGCATTGATGCCTCGGGCAACGTGCTCGACGTCTCCGTCGAGAAATCCAGCCGTAACCGCAACCTCGACCGCGCCGCCATGGATGCCGCACGGAAGTGGAAGTTCAACCCCGAGATGCGCAACGGCGTGGGCGTGCCCAGCAAGGTTCGCGTCCCGGTCGATTTCGTCCCGCCGAACTGATCGGGTTCGCGAGACGGTTGTAACGCACCACGTACTACTTCTTTCCTTATCCACGACATTCAAAGGTAAGCGTCATGCTGCAGGAAACCACCACCGCTGCTACTGCCGGGGGCTCCAACGCCGAAGCCCTCCAGCAGATGAGCTTTGCCCATCTGTTGCAAAACTTCGACCTGGTCGGCTGGGTCGTGTTCCTCACGCTCGCGATCATGTCGATCCTGTCGGTCTACTGGATCGTCGTGAACTTCGTGAAGAACCTGCGTCTTCGCGGCAGTTCCGACCGCGTCGTCAGCACGTTCTGGGAAACCCCCAACGCGCAGGACGCCATCCGCTTCATGGAAGAGCAGTCGCGTAGCGAGCCGTTCTCCAAGATCGCGCTCGATGCCGCCCAGGCTGCCGCTCACCACCAGCGCCACGAAGGTTCGCGCCTGGTCGAGTCGCTCAACCGTTCCGAGTTCGTCGATCGCGCCCTGCGTCAGGGTGTGACCCGCGAGAGCTCGCGTCTGGAAAGCGGCCTGACCGTGCTCGCCACCGTGGGTTCGACCGCGCCGTTCGTCGGTCTGCTCGGCACCGTGTGGGGCATCTACCACGCCCTGATCAAGATCGGTGCGACCGGCCAGGCTTCGATCGACGCCGTCGCCGGCCCGGTCGGCGAGGCGCTGATCATGACCGCCATCGGTCTGTTCGTCGCCATCCCGGCGGTGCTCGCGTACAACTTCTTCGTGCGCCTGAACCGCGTTACGAACAACAAGTTCGATACGTTCGCGCACGACCTGCACGACTTCTTCGCTACCGGTTCGCGCGTCGGCGAACTGGCCGCCAAGCGCTAAGTCGCCTAACCGCGACGTCTTCACCTTACTTGTAGTAGTTGGAGTTCGGACATGGCCTTCAGTACAGACAGCGACAGCGGCGGCCCGATGGCACAGATCAACGTCACGCCCCTCGTGGACGTGATGCTGGTGCTGCTGATCATCTTCATGATCACGGCGCCTCTGATGTCGCATAAGGTCAAGGTCGAGTTGCCCGAAGCCACCCTCAACAGGCCTGCGGATCAAGCGCCTGCGACGCAGCCGATCACTCTGGCGGTCAAGGAAGACGGTTCGTTGTTCTGGAACGACGAACCGATCACCAAGGACCTGCTCGAGAGCCGGCTGTCGATCGAGGCTCAGAAGACGCCGCAACCGCAGATCAACGTCCGCGGTGACAAGACGACCAAGTACCGCATCGTGCAAGACGTGGTGAAGATTGCGCAGGGCCAAGGCATGCGTAAGGTCGGCTTCGTAGCGATCAAAGAACGCTAAGGCAAACGGAGACTATTTATGGCTTTCAGTTCCGGCTCCGGTGCAGGCGCTCCGATGGCTGACATCAACGTCACGCCCCTGGTGGACGTGATGCTGGTGCTGCTGATCATCTTCATGGTGACGGCGCCCGTGATGTCTTATCCGATCGAAGTGAACCTGCCGCAGCGCACGACCACTCCGCCGCCTCCGACTCCGCCGAAGGAGCCGATCCGCCTGCGGATCGACGCTTCGGGTCAGGTCTTCTGGAACGACACGCCGCAACCGATCACGGCGCTCCAGAGCATGATGGAAGTCGAAGTCCAGCGTGAGCCCACCAACCAGCCGATGCTGGAGATCGACGTCAGCACCGATGCCGATTACGGCATCCTCGCCAAGGTGCTGGCGAAAGCAAAGAACGCCAATATGGAAAAGATCGGCTTCGTGCAGAACGACTGACCGATCGACAAGTTTGACGCTTACCGTCGTGAAAACGCCGCCTCCGGGCGGCGTTTTTTTTGCGCCCTTGCCAGCCGGGCGGGAACCGGTTTAGCGTGGAACCGGGCATCCCGCCCAGTGGGGGTAGTGCAATGGCCGTCTCCGCGTATTTCGATTCCCCGTCCCGTAACGACGCCCGCGCCGTCGCCGAGATCAACATCACTCCGCTGGTCGACGTGATGCTGGTGCTGTTGGTGATCTTCATGGTGTCCGCGCCGGTGATGACAGGCACCTTGAAGCTGACCCTGCCCGGGGTCACCAAGCCTCAGGATCAAGTGCCGCCACCGCGCGTGCAGTTGTCCGTCCAGGCGGACGGCAGCTATGTGCTCGATGGCCAGGCCGTCGCGGCGAGCTCGCTGCGCGACGCGCTCGACACCCTGGCCGGCCGCGCTCCGCGGACCGTGCTGGAGATCGCGGCCAATGCCGACGCCGACTACCAGGGCTTCGCCACCGCAGTATCCGCGGCCCAGGACAGCGGTCTGAAGAACATCGCCCTGCAGTGATCGCGGCGCGAGCGCGCGGTGCGGCCTACAGCAGTCGCAGGTAGGCCCGCACCGTCGCGTCCAGGCCCGCGTACAGGGCCTCGCCGATCAGGGCGTGGCCGATCGACACTTCCAGCACCTGCGGCACCGCGCGCAGGAACTCGCCCAGATTGGCCTGGCTGAGGTCGTGGCCGGCGTTGACACCCAGGCCGGCGGCCTGCGCGCGCCGGGCGGCATCGGCGAACAGCGTCAGGGCCGCGCCGGCGTCGCCGCCCGCATGCGCCGCGGCGTAAGGGCCGGTGTAGAGCTCGACACGGTCGGCGCCGATCGCGGCAGCGATCTCGAAGCCGTCGGAACCGGCATCGGCGAACACGCTGACCCGGCAGCCCAGGGCCTTGAGTTCGCCGATCAGCGGCCGCAGCGATTCGCCGTCGCGGCGGAAATCGAAACCGTGGTCCGAAGTCAGTTGGCCGTCGCTGTCCGGCACCAGGGTCGCCTGCGCCGGCCGCGCCTGAGCGCACAGGGCGAGAAAGCCCGGATAGCCTGCGCGCGGCGGGGCGAAGGGATTGCCTTCCAGATTGAATTCGACCGCGCGCTCGCGGGTGAGCTGTGCCAGCGCCATCACGTCGTAGTCGCGGATGTGGCGCGCGTCGGGACGCGGATGCACGGTGATGCCGTGGGCGCCGGCATCGAGGCAGGCATGCGCGGCGCCGACCACGTCCGGGTCGGCGCCGCCGCGCGAATTGCGCAGCACGGCGATCTTGTTGACGTTGACGCTGAGTACGGTCATCCGCGCAGTCTAGGGCGCAGCGACCGGTTTCCCAAGCCTGCGTCGAACCAAGCCTCAGCGCTGCTGCTGCGGCTCCGACGACGACGGCTGCTGCGACGATGCGGCGAGCTTGCGCGCCTCGGCCTGCTCACGCAGGCGGCGCAGCTCGGCCGGGTCCAGCATCATGCCCTCGTCGCGGCTCTGGCTGCCGATGCGCGCGGCCACCAGGCCCAGCACCCAGGCCAGGAAAAAGCCCAGCGAAGCCAGCAGGCAGACCACGAGCAGCACGCCCGAGGAGGTCTTGAAAGCGATTACGAGCGCGGCCAGGGCCAGCAGCAGAAACAGCCAATACATGGCGGCGATGCTCCCGTCGGTAGGTGGTTCAGTCGCCGCGAGTGTAGCGCGCCGGTCGCCGGGCTACAGCCCGATGACGGTGCCGCGACGACCGCCCGTCGTACGCGACGTGACCCAGTGCGCGTTCACAGCAGCGGTGACACCAGCCGCGCCAGCGCCTCGGGCACCCGCCGCCGCCACAGCGGCTGCTCGCGGTCGGCGCGCACGCGCGGGGCGTAGCTGCACTCGGCCTGGATCAGCTGGGCCAGCTCCGCCGCCAGCGGTCCGTCGTGGAACATCACTGAAATCTCGAAATTCAGCCGAAAACTGCGGTGATCGAAATTGGCGCTGCCGATGATGGCCAGGTCGTCGTCGCACAGCAGAGCCTTGGTATGCAGCATGCGCGGGCCGTATTCGTGGATCTTGACCCCGGCCTCGAGCAGTTCGTCGAAGTACGAGCGCGCGGCGTAGGTGACCAGGCGGCTGTCGCTGCGCCGCGGCACCAGCAGGCGCACGTCCAGCCCGCCCAGCGCGGCCGAGGTCAGGGCCATGCGCGCGGCCTCGCCCGGCACGAAGTAGGGCGTGACCAGCCAGACCCGTTCGCGCGCGGCGTGGATCGCGCCGACGTGCAGGCGGTGGATCGCCTCCCACGACGAATCCGGTCCCGACACCAGCACCTGCGCGGCGATCTCGCCTAGCTGCGGGGCAGGGTGGGTCAGGCGCAGCGGCGGCAGGCCGGTGGCGTAGGCCCAGTCCTCGACGAACACCAACTGCAGCTCGCGCACGATGTCGCCTTCCAGGCGCAGGTGCAGGTCGCGGTAGGCGTCCTTGCGGATGCGCTCGTCTTCCTCGTCGGTGATGTTGATGCCGCCGGTGAAACCGACCCGGCCGTCGATCACCACGATCTTGCGATGCGTGCGCAGGTTCAACCACGGCCGCTTCCAGAACCAGCGCAACTTCATCGGATGGAACCAGGCGACTTCGCCGCCGGCGTCGACCAGCGATTGCAGGAAGCGGCTGGAAGTCGAGCCCGAACCGACCGCGTCCAGCAGCAGGCGCACCTGCACGCCTTCGCGCGCGCGCTCGACCAGGGCATCGCGCAGCGCCGCGCCGCAGGCATCGGGCTGGAAGATGTAGTACTCCAGATGGACGTGCTCGCGCGCCTGCGCCACCGCTTCCAGCAAGGCCGCGTACTTGGCGCCGCCGTCGATCAACAGACGCGCCTGGGTGGCCGTGGTCGGCGGCAGGCCGGTGGTCGCCTGCGCCAGCTTCGCCAGCTCGACCGCCTCCGGCGACGACGACAACCCCGGCAATGCCGCGGGCAGCGACGCGCGCGCGCGGACCCGGCGCAGACGCTGGCGATGGATGCGCTGCGGACCGAACAGGTAATAGATGAAGAAGCCCAGGTAGGGCAGGGCGGCCAGGCTGACCAGCCAACTGATCGTCGCCGCCGGCTCGCGCTTCTGCAGCACGATCCACAACCCCAGCCCGATCAGGTACGCGGCCCAGCCGAGCGTGAGGTATAAGCCCAGATGCGGGATCGCCGTAATCGCGTCCCAGGCCTGCTTGAGCGTATCCGTCATCGGTATCCATCCTGGCGCGGCCGTGGCATCGGAACACGCTGCGCGTGCCGTCGCTAGACTAAGTCGCATTCGGTTCGGCGCAAAGCCGTGCGACGTTTCACCGGCTCGCGAGCGGTACGATGCGAGCCAGCCTGCCTGCCGACACGTGCGTCAGGCAGCATGACGCGGACGGGCAAGGGCACGGCGGCCGCGCCGTGAGCGAGCGACGTCCCCAGGGGCGCGGCGGACAGAGCCGGCGCGCACCCGCCGACTCTCCCATCCGACCCAGGACCTCCTCGCATGAAAATCGCATCGCTGCTGTTGCCGATCCTGTTGGCCTGCCCGCTGCTGTCCGCTACGGCGCAAACGCGTGTGGGCGCCGCTGCCGCGCGCAACGTCAATGTGTCCGGCAGCGCCGAGATCAAAGTCGCCCCCGACGAAATCCTGCTCAACGTCGGGGTCGAGACCCGCGAAGTCGAGCTCGCTCCAGCCAAACGCCGCAACGACGAACGCGTGGCGGCGGCCCTGGCCTTTCTTGCCCGCAGCGGCGTGCCCAGCAAGGACGTGCAGACCGATTTCATCAGCATCGAACCCCAGTTCGAGGACGACGACAGCAGTCGCGCCGCACGCGAGCGCTCGCGAGTGACGCCGGTGATATATGTGGTGCGCAAGAACATCGGCATCCGACTGACCCGAGTCGGCGACTACGAGACAGTGCTCGCCGGCCTGCTCGACAACGGCGTGCAGTACATCCATGGCGTCGAGTTCCGCACCTCGCAACTGCGCAAGCACCGCGACGCCGCACGCGCGCTGGCGGTCCAGGCGGCGAAGGAAAAGGCCGATGCGCTGACCTCGGGACTCGGCGCGCGTCGCGGCGCCGTGCAGAGCGTGTCCGAATCCTATGCCGGCGGCTGGTGGCGCAGCGGCGCGTCCTGGGGCGGCAACCGCGGGCAGATGATGCAGAACACCGTGCAGAACAGCGGTGGTGAAAGCGCGGACGGGGCGACCTTGTCGGTCGGGCAGATCAGCGTGACCGCATCGGTGGACGTGACCTTCGCGATCGAGTGAGGGCGGCGCGCCGGCGCAGTGCCGGGGTCGAACCTAGCGTTCCATGTGAGCCCTATTCAGCCCCGTCGCACTACCTGCGACGGTCCCGGCGTAGCCTGGCGGCATGGACGACGCCCGCCGATCCCAGCTCTCGATCCAGCCCGCCGCGATCAAAGGCCGCGGTGCGGCGTCTTACGTGCCCGGCCGTTACGCGGTCACCACCGCGCAGGGCGAGGACGACGGCTGGGGTTCGCTGCACGACGCGGCCGACGAACAATCGCGGCCGGACACCCAGGTCACCGAGGAGCGCGCGCGCAGCATCGTCAGCCGCAACGAATCGCCGGACATCGCCTTCGGCCAGTCGATCAATCCCTACCGCGGCTGCGAGCACGGTTGCGTGTACTGCTTTGCGCGGCCCTCGCACGCCTATCTGGAACTGTCGCCCGGGCTGGACTTCGAAACCAAGCTCTACGCCAAGACCAACGCCGCCGAGCGCCTGCGCGCCGAGCTCGCGCGGCGCTCGTACCGATGCGCGCCGATCGCGCTGGGCATCAACACCGACTCCTATCAGCCGATAGAACGCCGCTACAAGATCACGCGTTCGCTGATCGAGGTGCTCAGCGAGTGTTCGCATCCTTTCAGTCTGATCACCAAGAACGCCGGCGTGGTCCGCGACCTCGACCTGATCGCGCCGATGGCTCGGCGCGGGCTGGTCACCGTGTACTTCTCGGTCACCACCTTGGACAACCACCTGTCGTCGAAGATGGAGCCGCGTGCCTCGGCGCCGCACGCGCGTTTGCGCGCGATGCGCGAGCTCGCCGACGCCGGGGTGCCGGTCGGGGTGATGGCGGCGCCGATGATCCCGATGATCAACGACGCCGAGCTCGAGCACATCCTGGCCGCCGCGCACGAGGCCGGTGCGCGCGCGGCCGGCTACGTGGTCCTGCGCCTGCCGCACGAGCTCAAGACGATCTGGCGGGAATGGCTGGCCCTGCACTACCCCGACCGCGCCGAGCACGTGATGAGCCTGGTCCAGCAGATGAGCGGCGGCAAGGACTACGACAGCGCCTTCGGCAAGCGCATGCGCGGCGAGGGGCCGTTCGCGCAGCTGATCGAGCAGCGCTTCGCCAAGGCCTGGCGCCGGATCGGCTACGGCCGGCTGCCGGCGCTGGACACCGGCCAGTTCGTGGCGCCGCGCCCGCATTCGCCCCAGGGCGAGTTGTTCTGAGTCCTACCGGCCGGGGCATGCGCCCGTTGTCGCACCGCGTCGTGGCGGTTGTTGGCGGTTCAGCGCAGCGCCCTGCCTGCACCGCGCCATCACGGTCGCAGCCGTTACACTTGCGCGCTATAGAAACTCCGAGTCCGTAAAGAATGACCGAAGCCGCCGCTCACGAAACGGGCGAGGACCGTTTCCGCATGGCGATGCGGGCCTCCGGCATCGGCATGGCCATCGTCGATCTGCAGGGTCGCTGGGTCGAGATCAATCCGGCCTTCGAAAGCCTGCTGGGCTACACCTCCGCCGAGATGGTCGGGCGGACTACCGCCGAATTCACCCACCCCGACGACATCACGCTTTCCAGCAGTCTCCTGGAAGGCTTGGCCGACGGCGCCATTCCAGCGCTGGATGCGCGCAAACGCTACATGCGCCGCGACGGCGTGGCGGTCTGGACCCACGCCAACGTCGCCCTGGTGCGCAGCGCGGAGGGCGCGCCGCGCTGCCTGCTGGTGCAGATCCGCGACATCGGCGCCCAAGTGGCGGCCGAGGATCAGGCGCGCAGCGACGCCGACGAGTTCGCCCATGCGCTGGACGCGTCCAACCGCCACCTGCAGCTGTTCGCCGACGCGGTCGCGCACGACCTGCGCGCGCCGCTGCGCTCGATCGAAAGCTTCTCGGGCCTGCTCGCCGACCGTGCCGCCGAACGTCTGGACGAGACCGACCGCGATTATCTGGACCGCATCCGCGCCGCCGCCGGTCGCATGACCGCGCTGCTGGCCGCGCTCAACGATCTCTCGCACGTGACACGAACCACGATGCGGATCGCGCGCGTGGACCTGAGCCTGCTCGCCGACTGGGTCGGCGCCGAACTGCTGGATGCCGACCCGCATCGCCGCGCCGACATCCAGGTGCAACCCGGGTTGTTCGTCGAAGGCGACGAGCGCCTGCTCAAACTGATGCTGACCCAACTGATGGGCAATGCCTGGAAGTTCTCGCGCGAGCGCGATCCGATCCGAATCGAGATCTCCGGCGAACGCGACGACGGCCGCCTGCGTATCGCGATTCGCGACTACGGCGCCGGTTTCGACATGCGATATGCTCATAAATTGTTCGAACCGTTCCAGCGCCTGCACGGGCCGGACCAGGGCGGCGGCCATGGCCTGGGCCTGGCGATCGCCAAGCGCATCGTCGACCGCCACCGCGGCCAACTGCGTGCGCAGTCCGGCCCCGATGTCGGCAGCACCTTCATTATCGAACTGCCCACCGCTGCGGCGGTAGAGGACACCGCGCATGCATAAGGTCATCCTGTTGGTCGAAGACAACCCCGACGACGTCGAGCTGACCCGGCTCGCCTTCGAGGAGGCCAAGGTCGCCAACAAGCTGGTGGTGGTCGGCGACGGCGCCGAAGCGCTGGACTACCTGTTCGCGCGCGGCCGCTACGCCGACCGCGATCCCGCCGACCTGCCGTCGATCGTCCTGCTAGACCTCAATCTGCCCAAGGTCGACGGCCGCGAAGTGCTGCAGGCGATCCGCGCCAACGAATCCACCCGTACCCTGCCGGTCGTCGTGCTGACCACCAGCACCGAACCCTTCGACGTCGAAGCCAGCTACGCCCTGGGCGTGAACAGCTACATCCAGAAGCCGGTGGATTTCGAGCAGTTCGTGTGGGCGGTGAAGCAGGTGGGTTTGTACTGGCTGGTGTTGAATCATCCGCGTACGCCTTGAAGGCGCGTCGTCGCCGATCCTGACCACTCGCTCCGGCGGGCCCATCAAGCCAGCATAGAGGCCCGCGCAGCCGCGCTATGCGTCTTGGGGCAACGAGATCGGTCTTGAACGGATCTCGGCGATCTGCCAACTAGCGCTTGATGCGCCTGAAGTACTCGCGCGCATGCAAATCAGGGACCTTCGGCCTGTTTGTCCCCATATACACCCATATGGCATCAGGGCCCGAGAAGAAGTAGGTCGAAACGTCGTCCTCGCCGGTCACGGCGTCCGGCGCTGCTATGACGACCATGCGCGCATCGCAGAACAGAACTCTGTAGGCATTGCGCTCATCGATTCCGACGAATGGTCTGGCCTCGCCTCCCACCGAAACCTGGGTGTCCGGCATCTTCAGATGCATGTCCTTGGAGGTGAACTCGATCGTCATCTTGCCCATCAAGGAAGCAAGGAATTCGTCCTGGCGTGGCTCCAACTTCGCCTTTGCGCGGTTGAAATCCATCGTCGACGTCGCATCGGATTGCCAGGTACCGAGGAGGGAATCGCAAGCCCTGGAGGCCGGGGACAGAATAAGAAGGATCGTAAGGAGGGAGATGCGTTTCATGGTGCGATACCTGGATGGTTCAGCCCGACAGGCAGGTTTGAGAGCTGAGGTCTCTCGTCGAAGGCTAGGTGGCGGCAATCGTCGCGGGAAGTCGTGCAAGCCCGCCGAACCTCAAACGGCAAGACCCGCGCGGTTCTAAATGATGCGTCAGCCGTCGCGCGGATACTCCATGGGCACATACACCAAGCCGTTCTTCGTTTGCGGTGTGTCCCTGGCGACGAAGCCGAAGCGCTCATAGACCGGAACCGCGGGCAGGGACGAGTTGACGACGAACGCGTCGCTGCCGGACTCGGACTTGGCATGTACCCAAAGCGCGCGGGCAATGCCCTGCCCATGAGCATCCGCGCGGACGAACAGGTGGTAGAGATGCGAGCTCTCGCGCAAGGCGATGACGCCGAGAAGACCGCTTGAACCTTGCGCAACGTAGTAGCGGAAACTCGGCGCCTCGATGCGCTCGGCCGTGGCCGAAGGAGTCAGCGTCGCCAGGAACGCAACGGCTTCCGGGGGCGCCGGATCTTGCAGGTAATGGTGCGCCCAACCGGTGATCAGCCCGCTGATCTCCTCGGCGTCGGATGCGCTTGCTTGGCGGATGAGGAAGTCCATCGATGACATTCAATGCTTGAAACGGTCGGAATCGCGACGCGGCTCGGCTTGAACAGGTGTCAGCCACCGCCCGGGATATTGATGATCGTAGCCTGCATGATCGCAACAGTCTCCCGGCGCGAATCCAGCTCTCCGACCACCTCGCCCTGACAGACCGTCAGGGTCTTGCCCGCCTTCGTAACCTTGCCGATCGCCACGAACCGGTCCGCGACGGCCGGACGGACGAAGTTGATCTTGAACTCGACGGTAAGGACATCGAGCCCGGGCGGTGCGACGGTCAGAGCGGCGTAGCCACAGGCGCTATCGAGCACGCTGGTGAGGGCGCCCGCATGAATGTAGCCGTGCTGCTGGGACAGTTCCGGACGTGGAAGCAGCGCGATGTGCACTTCGCCTGGGGCGATCAGAACCAGTTCCGCACCCAGGGTGGTCATCAGCCCCTGAGCGGAGAAGCTTGCGATGATGCGGTCTTGTAGGTCAGACACAAACGATCTCCACCTAATGCGCTGCACTTGAACTTGGCGGTGCTATCGGCCACAGGCATCGCGACGCTCTATCGAAAGCCTGCTGCCTGTCCAACCCGACCGAGTCGAGCGCGCACGATGCGCAGGTGCAGGATAGGGTAGACGTTGAACGCGACCTGCACCGCCGCGAACAGAATCGCCTCCGCCACGAGCCCGCGTGCGCCCACGTAGACGATGTATGGAGTGAACAATACCGCGGCCCAGAAATGGGTCGCCTCTGCGGACTCCGCTTGGCGCCGCAGTTCCGCCAGGCTTCGCCTCCCAGCCGAACGATACACAGAGTTGTTCAGATACCGAAGCGGCGTGTTACGCAGAAGAGCGCCGAATCCGTGAACGCCCAGCCAGCGATACAGCCGGTCGTCAGGCAGCCCCGGCTCCACGGCGCGCAGAGCGCGAGGCAAGCGTAGAACGAACAGCGATTCGGCGGACTTTGCCAAGGCCATGAAATAGAACATCAGCAACAAGCCGAGCCAAGGCGAGCCATAGCCGATGACGCGTGCCAGCATGACGAAGCACGCGGCCAAGAAGGCCGCAATAACGACGAGCTTGGTCAGGTCGCGCCAGAACATCCGCACTGATTCCTGGAAGGTCGTTTGCCGCTAACGGCTGAGCATGACGGTGTTGATCAAGGCGGTGGGCGACGACAGCTCCAACCAAGACCTAAGGCTGCACCTTGGACAATTTACCGCGCAGCACGGGATTATTGTGTTCCGACGTGGGGAAGTCGAAGCTGCCATAGCCCGCGCGAATGATCGAATCGATGATCAGGCCGTTGCCGGAGTGCTGCTTGTCGGGCGTTCTGCGAATCATGAAGAACGCCGCCCCCTTACCGGCGTCCTTCGGAAGCAAGACCCCGCAGCTCCAGCGATCCGACCAGGCCGCCGCCGGGTTCTTGGGAGGAACCACACCCAACTCGATGCAGTGGTCTGGGCCGATCAGATACCAGGCCTTCTTGTCCTCGAACCGCACCTGATAATGGCCTGGCGCCAAAGTGAAGGTGGCGGCTTTTTCCTTGAACACATAAGGCTCGGCGAGACGGTACGTAACCCCGTCGCTCACCGGCGTGAGGCTCCGCGGGTAGACGTGCTTTGCGGCGGCGACGGCCGACAGACTTAGAAGCAGGAAAGCGGAGTAGCGAAGTTTCATGGGGTCCCTCTACGATCCAATCTCAACGACACGAGGTCGGGCTCCAAGTTCTAGCTTAGCGCTTGAAATCCGTGCGCTGCTCAAGCTGATAGATGGCGTCTTGCACGTCTTCGAGTTTGGCGTTCAACGCGGCCTGGGCATCGTAAAGGCCGCGATTGTAGTAGTACGCGCCCAGCTCCTTGGACATGAAGTCGAGCAGGAACTCCGCATCGAACTGGCCGATCTGCTGCTTCAGCTCCTCGGAAAAGTACCCCTGGATCTTGCGGACAATGAGCGCCTTTTCGTCTTTACTGAAAGTGATATCGGACATGGGGTCTGCGTGCCATGAAACTCGAGTTGAGCCGCGATGTGCAGCGGCGATGGTTCGAATAAGTTGCTAGCCTACGCCGGGCACACCATTCGTTGTTGATGCTATCAGCCTGATTCTGAGCCCCAAGGACGCCGGACCGGCTTAGCGAGCAACTCGATAGGCCAGCCTCGAAGCAGACGGCACGCCGCGTCGATTCGCTCTGGATCGACAGGACGGACATGGACGACCACGTCTTCCGAAACCGCGCGAAAGCACAGCGCCACGGTTTGCGAAACCGAGTCGTACACCCACCAGTCCTCCTCGCCGCTAGCGGTGCGAGATGGATCGATCACAGTGTCGGTCGGTGCACCCAACTGCGAGTGCAAGGCGGTGCGCCCGACCGGATGGGCGAGGGCAACGGCCCAGATCTGGCCTGAGGAGTCGTCCGTTGTGGTGCACGCTGGCGCGCTCACCACCGTGTCCCCGCCGATGGCGCGTACGTCCGCACCTCACCCACCTCCGTACAACCGCTCCGCCCGCTGAAACAGAATCCAGCTCGTCGCGATGTACTTGTCCCCGCCCTTGGGCCGGTTGCCGCGGTGGGTGTGGGTGAAGGCAGCCGGTGCGATCAGCAGGTCGCCGACGCTGGGCGCGATCTTGCGCTGTTGATAAAGGAACTCGGTCTCGCCCTGCTCGAAGCCGTCGTTGAGGTAGATCGTCCATAACAGATGGCGGTGTAGGGTTTCGGCGTTCGCATCGCGCGGGAACAGTTCGCAGTGCCAGTACGGGTAGCCACCGCGGTCGGCGGTGTAGCGCTGCAGGTTGATCGCGCCGGGGCGCAGTACGGTCTGCACCACCGGGGCCAGCGTGGCGTCGTCCATCGCGGCCAGGCGTTCGGCGGTGAGGCGGTGGCCCTTGCCGTCGCTGCCGGGCACTTCCAGCATCAGGGGCGCGATCAGGGTGTGCGGGTAGCGGCGCAGGTAGCGCAGCAGGCCGGTGAACACGGCGTAGTTCAACTGCGACTCGGCGTCGCGCCAATCCTCGCGGCCGCTGATGGTGAGGTCGCGGCTGTCCTTGAGTTCGGGCAGCACGCCGCCGCCGACGCGGCCGGGTACGGCGTCGCGGCTGGCGTCGAAGCGTTGCAGCAATGCCGCGCAGGTAGCGCGGTCCAGCGCCTGCGGATAGACCTCGATGAAATCGTTCAGGGCGTCCTGCGGCGGGGCGTCGGTCATGCGCGGCTCTACGCAATGCATCGGGAAAGCGGCCATCCTCGCACGCCGAATCGACGTTGCAAAAACGCAACGTCGCCAGTTTGTGCGCGTGTGCATCGTGTGACGAAGCCAGGGCTCACTGATCCCCAGGAAAAACACTCAGACGCTACCGGAGCGGCACCATTTCTACGTTGCGACAACGAAACATTTACTTCGCCGAACGCCGGCGAAGTCTGGCCGCCGCACGGAAAAAACTCGTCAAATCAATTGCTTGGGTAGTTGGCACGAACCTCGCGTAGGCAGGTTCTGTCCCCGTGCGCCGCCTGCGTGCCGGGACCGTCCCCCGACGGAGTCCGCCATGCCCGCCACTGCCCGCGCCATCGCCCGGCATCGTCCCCAGCGGACCGCGACCGCGATGCTGTTGTGCGCATTGACGGCGCTGGCCTCGTACGGCTCCGCCGCGAGGGCGCAGCAGGCGCCTGCGCCGCAAGAGAGCGGCGCAGGCGCGGCAGACCCGAACATGATCATCGCGCGTACGGTGCAGCCGCGCATCGCGTATCGCGGCATTCCCACCGGGGACAACCCGGTGCTGGTGCGCGCGACGATGTTCCCGGCGCAGATCTTCCACGGCACCCTCAACGGCACCTTGGACCGTCTGCTGGGCGACGGCGAGCTCGACCAGCACGGTTCGTCCGGCCTGGCCTTGAACGCCGCGACCCAGGCCCTGACCGGCCCGACCCTGGGCGGCAACGCCTTGCTTGGGCCGTCGGCGACCGGCGGACCGCCGATCGGGCCCAGCGCTTCGGTCGGCGGCGCCGTCGGCGCGGCCACGGCCGGCCTGGACGATCTGATCACCCACTCCGTCATGCAGGCGGTCGCTCCGACCGCGCTCGCCGGAGGTGGCAAGTGAACGTCCGCGTCCGCGCCTTCGTCGCGCTGCCGACGCTGCTGTTCTCGATCGCGGTTGCGCTCCCGGTGCGCGCGCAGGAGGCGGCCACGGCTCCGCCGCCGCCGCTGGATCAAGCGCGTGCGGCCGACCACGCCGGCAAGGGCGCGGTCGGCCGCACCGCGGTCAACCAGGCCGCCGGTGCCGGCAACGTCCAGGCCAACCTGGCCGCGATCGCCTTGGCCGGCGACGGCTTGGGTCTGGTCGATCTGCGCAGCCGCCAGAGCGCCGGCCCCGGCGATCGCCAGCGCGATGCCGGCGCACGCATCGAAGGCCAGGCCTTCTCCGCCAGCAACGGACTGCTGTCGGTCAACCAGGCCGCAGGCAGCGGCAACACGCAAGCGAATCTGTTCGCGCTCGGCAACGGCGGCGCCAAGCCGTTCGTGACGCTGGGCGGCGGCATCGCCGGACTCGATGACGCCGCGCTCGCGTCGGTCGCCGGCGATCGACCCACTGAGAGGGCCGAAGCCACGCCCCGGCTGCGTCAAGCGGTGATCGCCGACGACGCGTTCCGCGGCGGCCAGGGCGTGGTGCAGGTCAACCAGACGGCGGGAGTCGGGAACGCCTCGACGAACGCGGTCGTGCTCCGGTTGCCGGGGAGCACTCCTTAGCGAAGTGAAAGCGCGGCAAACAACGACGAAGCAGTACACCAACCCCCAGGAGATACACCATGAAAGTTCAGTACACCCTGATCGCGATCGCCCTCGGCACGATCTTCGCGACCTCCGCTTTCGCGCAAGGCGACGACGCCGACATCTACAGCAATACCTATATCAACAACGATATCGACGTCGCCGGCAGCGTCGAGGTCAGGGGCAATATCCGCGTCAATAGCGAATCGTCCGCGATCGTCGATCAGGACCAGATCACCCAGGACAACTGGTCGCTCGGCGACGGCGACCATGACGCCGACATGACCGACAATGCGCTCAACGCCGCTCAGGGCAACATCGGCGTGAACGTGGCGGCCGGTGTCGGCAACGCCCAGGCCAACGACACCGCGCTGTCCTCGGTCGACGGCGAGAGGGTGTTCGCCTCGGCGATGGTGTTCAGCAACCAGGCGTCGTACTTCAACTACGCGTCCTCGAGTCAGAGCGACACCTACTACTCCGCCACCCTCGACGGCGATGCACTCGCCGACGCCATGGGCAATGTCGGCGTGAACGTGGCGGCGGGCGTGGGCAACGGTCAGACCAATGCGATGGCCGCTTCGGTCAACAGCTCCGGCACGATCGCCACGGCCACCGCCGACAGCGAGCAGGACGCCTGGTTGAACACCCTGGCCACCGACTACGACCTCGACACCTTCGCCACCTTGGGCGGCAACGCGCTGTCGAACGCTCAGGGCAACATCGGCGCCAACGTCGCTGCCGGCGTCGGAAACCTGCAGCACAACGGCCTGTCGATCGCGACCGCTTCCTGCGGCACCTGCGACTGACCGCCGCGGCGATCGAAACGGTGCGACACCGCGATGGCCGGATTCGTCCGGCCGTCGCAACGCGATAGACGCTCTCCATCGTCTTCCCAGGTGACCCATGACCGCTACGCGCCTGCTGCTGACCGTCATCTCCGCCATCGCCGTATGGCTGGGATCGTGCGCTATCGGCGTGCGCGCGCAGCAGGCCCAGAGCTCGGTCGATCTGACCCGGCTGGCCGGCCCCAACGCGGTCCCGATGCGCAAGACCATGCGCAGCATGCGCGACATGCGCTTCCAGGACCTGATGCGGCAGCGCTACGACTTCAGCTGCGGCTCCTCCGCGCTGGCCAGCCTGTTGCACTACGGCTACGGCCTGGAGGTCACCGAGCCGGAGCTGATCAAGAAGATGATGATCGGCGCCGACCCCAAGGCAGTCGTCAAGAACGGCTTCTCCATGCTCGACATGAAGCGCTACGTCGAGAGCATCGGCATGCGCGGGCACGGGTTCCGCATCGATGCCGACGCGCTGTACCGGCTGCAGATGCCGGTGATCGCGCTGCTCGATCTCAAGGGCTACAAGCATTTCGTGGTGGTGAAGGGCGCCGCTAACGGGCGCGTCTTCGTCGCCGACCCCGCGCTCGGGCATCGGGTGATGCTGGAGAGCGATTTCGTCAGGGGCTGGAACGGCATCGTGCTGGCGGTGGTCGCCGACCAGCCGATGCGCGCCGACTCCTATCTGGTCAGCAACCGCAGTTCGCCCGCGTTGCTGCGTCGCGTGGAGGCGCTGGACCGCGCCACCACTCCGCCGCGCGTGGTCGAGTTCGGACTGGTGATCGCCGATCTCTTTTGAACACAGCAGGCCACGGAACTCGACCTGCGCATTACCGAGGTGCCCGATGAACCGACATCCACTCCCCCGTGCCCTGTTCTCGGCCCTCGTGGCAGGCGCGGCCGCGGTACAACCCGCGGTCGCCCTGCCCCCTCTCAAAGCGGAACTCGTCGACGAAGCCACCCTGGCGACGATGAGCGGCAAGTTTTACGGCGCCAACCTGCTGGTCGGCCTGCGCGTCGATCTGGTGTCGAGCATGACCCTGCCCGACAACAGCAGCGCCAGCGCCAGCGGCTCGCTGTCGATCCGGCGCGTCGGCAACGGCTACGACGTGCGCGTGGACAGCCGCGCCGACGCCAGCGCCGGCAACGGCGGCTACGTGCCTGCGGACAACGCCAGCGCGGTCGGCGGCGACAGCTTGCAGGTCAACGGCATCGGCCAGATCAGCCAGATCGCCGGCGACGGCAATCGCATGTCCAACCTGACCTCGATCAGCTTCGTCTCCGACCTGGGCAACGGCAGCTTCAACGGCCGCAGCGCCGCTCAGGCCGGCGCCGGTCCGATGGTCGCCAAAGTCACTTTCCTCGACGGCGGCGCGAGCATGGACATCAGCGGCCCGGGCGCGCTGTTGCGGCAGCAGTTCGACGCCGGCGCCAACGGTGCGGACGGCCGCATCCTGCAGGTCGGGCAGATCGCCGGCAACGATCTGGTCGGCAGCAACCGCATGCATCTGCAGCTGATGACCGAGAGCATGTCGCAGCGGATGCAACAGCAGTTCGGCATCCAGCAAGTGCTGGCCGGGCTGCGTGCGTTGCCGCGTTGACCGATACACCGCGCGTCGCGCGTGGCCACTAACGCCAGGGATGTCAGGACCATGCGCCTAGCCGCTACACCGCTCTGTCTCGCGATCGCTCTGGCTTTGGGCAAGGCGCATGCCGCCGAGCCCGACCGTAACGACGACGCGGTGCTGGCCGAGCTGCGCAAGCTCAGCGAGCGGGTCGCCGCGCAGCAGGCCGAGATCGAACGCCTGCGCGGACAGGTACAGGACCTGCAACTGGCCGATCGCGGCCGCGGCCTGAGCGCGCCCAACGAGGCCGACGATCAGGACAACGCCCAGCGCCTGGCGCGCGACGCCAACCAGCAGGCCACCGACAAGCGCGCCGAGCAGGAAGCGCGCGAGACCGAAGAGCGCAAGCGCCGCCAGGGCGATTCGACCGTGCAGATCGGCGAGACCGGGCGCAAGGAAGAAGCCGAGCGCCGCGAGCAGGAGAAAGCGCTGGTGGTGCGCGAACATGCGCCGCTGTTCGAGCGCAAGTTCACCCTCGATGCGGGCTTCACCTACAGCTACTACGACCGCCGTCAGCTCGCGCTGAGCGGCTTCCTGGCGCTGGACGCGATCTTCCTGGGCAGCATCAACCTGGACCAGACCAAGGCCACGGTCGGTACGCTCGAGATCACCGGTCGCTACGGCCTCACCGATCGCTTCAGCATCGAAGCCAGCGTCCCCTATGTGTATCGCGACACGCGCTTCGTCAGCGGTGGCGCCGGCGGTGCCTCCAGCATCGTCAGCGAGGTGCAGACGCGCTCCAGCGGCATCGGCGATGCATCTGTCGCGGCCTACTACCAGTGGGTCAAGGAATCGCAACGCTGGCCCGACATCGTCACCAGCGTGCGCGTGCGCGCGCCGACCGGACGAGATCCCTTCGGCCTCAAGCTGATCCAGCCCGACGGCGACAACAACAATCTCAACGTGCCGGAAAACCTGCCGACCGGTTCGGGCATCTGGAGCACGACCTTCAACGTGTCGGCGCTGCGCACCTACGATCCGGTGATCCTGTTCGCCAATCTGGGTTACACCTACAACAAGCCGACCAGCTTCGACGACATTTCGCCGGTGCTGGACCAGATTTCGCCGGCCAAGGTCGCCTTGGGCAACACTTTGCAGCTCAGCGGCGGCCTGGCGATCGCGCTCAACGACCGCTCGGCGATCAGCTTCAGCGTGGCCGCGGCGGTGTCGGGCGCGACCCACACCACGGCCCCGGGCGAGAAGAAGCAGCGGGTGCCCGGCAGCTCGTCCAACAGCACGACGCTGAACATCGGCGGCAGCTACGTGCTGCCCTCGGGCTGGACGGTGAACGGCCAGTTGGCCGCCGGCCTGACACCGGATGCGCCGAACTTCGTGTTCGCGCTGCGCGCGTCCAAGTCGTTCTGAGGCGACGCGATCTCGATCGGAGCGCGCGTCTCAGGACAAGCTACGGCGAGGGGCGCTGCCCCGATCCGTCATCCAGCGAAGGCGAGCCGGAAGGAGCGGCTTCAGCGCCATGTTTCGAAGGCGACACGCAGCCTGAGCCGCGCAAGCCCGTCGCGAACGGATCCAGGAGCTAAGCCACACCGATCGTATCCGACGCCCCCGGATCGTCGCCGACGCGCAGACCATGCCGCAGCATCAACCGATACAGCGTGACCCGCGACACCGAGAGCTCGCGCGCGGCATCGACCAGGCGACCGCGATTGCGCCGCAGCGCGCGTTCGATCGCATCCTTGGTCGCCGCATCGCGGATTTCGTCCAGCGTCAGCGGAGGAGCGGTCGCGGCGCTGTCGATGTGGAGGTCGGCGGCGGTGATCAGGCGGCCCTCGGCCATGACCACGGCCTGGCGCACGCGGTTGATCAGCTCGCGCACGTTGCCCGGCCAGGGGTGGCTATGCAGTGCGTGGCGCGCGCAGGGCGAGAAGCCCTTGAGGGTGCGTTGGCTCTCCTGCGAATAGCGTTGCAGCGCGTGCTCGGCGAGGCGGTCGATGTCGCTGCCGCGGTCGCGCAGCGGCGGCTGCTGCAGGCGCAGCACACATAGACGGTGGAACAGATCGGCGCGGAAGCGGCCGTCGATGACCGCCGCCTCCAGGTCGTGATGGGTGGCCGAGATGATGCGCACGTCGATCGGGATCTGCTCGTGGCCGCCCAAGCGTTCGATGCTGCCCTGCTGCAGGAAACGCAGCAGCGAAGCCTGGCTTTCCAGCGGCAGGTCGCCGATCTCGTCCAGGAACAGGGTGCCGCCGTTGGCCATCTCGATCCGGCCCAGCTTGCGCTGCTGCGCGCCGGTGAAGGCGCCGCGCTCGTAACCGAACAGCTCCGACTGCACCAGGCTGTGCGGGATCGAGCCGCAGTTGATCGCCACGAACGGATGCGCGTGCCGGCGCGAATGCCGGTGCACCGCGGCCGCGGCCAGTTCCTTGCCGGTGCCGGTTTCGCCGGCGATGAATACCGGCGCCTCGGTCAGCGCCGCCTTGCGCAGGGTGCGGCAGAGCACGCGCATCGCAGCGCTCTCGCCGATCATGCCGTCGAAGCCGGCCTCGCTGGTGGTGTCGCCGTGCTCGCAAGCCAGGGTGGCCATGCCGTGGGCGTGGCCGACGATGGTGTTCAGCAAGGCCTCGGAGCAGGGCAGGGTGACGTAGTCGTAGCAGTAGTCGCGGATCAGCCGGCGCACCGGCTCCTGGTCCAGCTGGGCGGCGTCGACGCCGGCGACCCAGCCGACGTTGTTGGCCGATAGCGCGACGCCGAATTCGGCCAGGTCGTGATGGCTGAAGCCCTCGCGCAGGTCCAGCAGGGCCGCGTGCGGCTGGCGGGCGTCGCGTTGCAGGATGCGCAGCACGCTGCGCAAGTCGGGGGCGCGGCGCAGGTTCCAGCCCAATTGTTGCAGCCGTCCTAGCGAGAGCACCCGCCCGGCGGTGCCGCGGGTGACGTAGATCAGTTCGCGTGCCCGCGAAACTCGGGGCAATGGCTCGCGCGTGTCCGCTTCCGTGCCTGCCGGATCGTGCTTACCCGCGCCTCGAGCATCTTGAGCATGAGGCTCGCGCGGTCCACCGTTGGCCATCGTGCTTCTCCCCGCCCATAGCGCGTTACGCGCCGCTATCCGTGTGGGCAAGAGTATTCAACGCCGTGGGTGACCAAGAGCGGTCACCGCGATGACGACCATCGCGGTGATTGGACTTCGCAGGCCATGCACGAATCGCGCCAGCAGCGATTCATCCGAGGCAAACGCGCGCCGGCGCGCGCCCAGTCAGACTTGGGCGTCGTGCTCGGCGTGGTAGCGCACCGCGGTCTCGACTTCCTGCTTGCTGCCCAGGAACACCGGCACGCGCATGTGCAGGCCGGTGGGCTGCACTTCCAGCATGCGCTGGCGGCCGGTGCTGGCCGCGCCGCCGGCTTGCTCGACCAGGAAGCTCATCGGGTTGGCCTCGTACATCAGGCGCAGCTTGCCGCCCTGCGCGACGCACTTGGCGTCGAGCGGATAGCTGAAGATGCCGCCGCGGGTCAGGATGCGGTGCACGTCGGCGACCATGGACGCGACCCAGCGCATGTTGAAGTCCTTGCCGCGCGGGCCTTCCTTGCCGGCCAGCAGATCGCCCACGTAGGCCTGCATCGGCGCCTGCCAGTAGCGTTGGTTGGACATGTTGACCGCGAATTCCTTGGTCTCTTCCGGAATCTTCATGTCGCGCGTGGTCAGCACGAAGCTGCCGACTTCGCGGTCCAGGGTGAAGGCGTGGGTGCCGTTGCCGATGGTCAGCACCAGCATCGTGCTCGGACCATAGGTGGTGTAGCCGGCGCAGACCTGTTCGGTGCCCGGCTGCAGGAAGTCCTTGTCCTGGGCCTGGGTGACCCCGTCCGGGCAGCGCAGCACCGAGAAGATGGTGCCGACCGAGATGTTGACGTCGATGTTGCTGGAGCCGTCCAGGGGATCGAACAGCAGCAGGTAGTTGCCGCGCGGGTAGACGTCCGGGATCGGATGCGAGGTATCCATCTCTTCCGAGGCCAGGCCGGCGAGATGGCCGCCCCAGGCGTTGGCTTCGAGCAGGATCTCGTTGCTGAGCACGTCGAGCTTCTTCTGCGCCTCGCCCTGGATGTTGCCTGTGCCCGCATCGCCGAGCACGCCGCCCAGGGCGCCCTTGCCGACCGCGATCGAGATGGTCTTGCAGGCGCGGGCCACGACTTCGATCAGCAGGCGCAGGTCCGGGCTGATGCGCCCGGCGCGCTGCTCCTCGATCAGGTAGCGGGTGAGGGAGACGGCGGAGCTGGGAGCCTGGGTCATGGGGGGCGCGTGCGGTGGGCTGACCGTCATTGTCGCCCATGGACCCGGCGGCGGCATCCCGCCGGGCATTGCGCCGCTCTGGAGCCCGGGCCGGGACGGGCGCGGCCGCCCGGAAGCGGCCCCCCACGACCCGCCCCGGCTCAGGCGCTGAGCAGGTTGTCGAACGAGTAGGTCATCACGTCCACCGACACGTACTTGCAGGTGTAGTTGCCGACGTTGGCGCTGGGCGCGGTCACTCCGACCCAGTACTGCTGGCCGACGGTCAGCACGCCGTCGAGCTGGGTGGTGGTGACGGTGGCGCGGGTGCCGGCGGGAGTGAAGGTGTTGGAGCTGGGCAGCACGATGGCGCCGTTCTGGTTGGAGACGCGGACGACGACGGGCATGACGGTTTCCTCTGCGTAAGTGAGCGTGCCTACGGATTAACGCGTCGTCGTCGCGGCCGTGAACCGGTGGCGCATCAGCGGCAACGCAGGTGGCGTTCGCTGACGCCGAAGGACTGCGCGACCAGGCGCAGATCGTCGCCGGCGGCCATCGCGGCGCGGATCGCGATCCGGCGCAGGGCGATGAACACGCCCCAGGCGGAGGGGATTTCGACCGTGCCGGCCTCGCTGGCGTGGGCGAGCAGGCGCGCGTGGGTGGCTGCGCTCAGTTCGACCCCGAGCCGCTCGGCGAAGCCGCGGCGATCGCGCGGCACGTACACACGGCGCCCGCCCAAGGCGCGCACGAAGCGCAGCATGGCGCCGAAGCCGTCGTGACCGGCGATCTCGGCCGCGACCCAGGGCAGCGACGCCAGCACCGCGACGCGGTGTTCCTCGCAGAACGCGCACAGGGCGTCGAAGGCGGGCGTGGCCGGGGCGGGCAGGCCCAGGAACAGCGCCGCCGGCGCGTGCGCCACGACGGAGATGGCAGGCCGCAGGGCGGGCTCGGGCGGGTGCGACGACGCGTAGGTGTCCATACCGACCACAACGCCGCGCCGGCCGCGCCGTGAAGCGCAACGGGCGTGATCGGCAGCGCGTGAACACCGCCGTCTGCACGCCGCTTCCGCATACCGCCGCGCGCAGCGAGCGGCGATAACGGCGCTTCCATCCCACGCAACGGAGCCCGTCATGCCCTACACCATCAACGCCGGCGCCGCGCCGCTGGCCATCGCCGAATGCCAGTGGGCGGCCGCCGCCAATGTCGCACCGACCGCCGGCGGCGACACCCAACCGACGATCCAGTTCACCGCCTTCACCTCCTGCATCGGCATCGCCGCGCAGAACAACAACGGCACCCAGGTGATCGGCGTGCATCTGGCGATCTACGACGCCGCCAACAATCAGTTCTCGGCCGCCGATGTGCCGACGGTGGTGGCGATCCTGCAGGGGCAGAACTACAACCCCAACTCCGTGTTCATCATCGGCGAGACCGCGGTCTGGCAGGCCTCGGTGCAGGCGGCGTACAACGCCCTGATCGCGGCGCTGCCGAACGCGCAGATCTATTCGCTGGCCGACGGCACGTACGGTGCCGGCATCAGCGCCGGCGGCGCGCTCGAACCGACGTACTGACGTGGGGGGCGGCGCGGTACGATGCGGGCCTTCCGCATCGTCCGCGCCGCCGTGTCCGCCCTCAGCCGTAAAGTCCTGCATGTCGACATGGACGCGTTCTACGCGTCGGTCGAACAGCGCGACGATCCATCCCTGCGCGGCGTGCCGGTGGTGGTGGCCTGGCGCGGCGCGCGCTCGGTGGTGTGCGCGGCCAGCTACGAGGCGCGCGTGTTCGGGGTGCGCTCGGCGATGCCGGCGGTGCGCGCCGAACGCCTGTGCCCGCAGGCGGTGTTCGTGCCGCCGGATTTCGTGCGCTACAAGGCGGTCTCGCGCCAGGTGCGCGAGATCTTCGCCCGCCACACCGACCTGATCGAACCCTTGTCGCTGGACGAGGCCTACCTCGACGTCACCCGCACCAAAACCGGCCTGCCGTCGGCCACCGCCACCGCCGAGGCGATCCGCGACGCCATCCGCGCGGAGACCCGGCTGACCGCGTCGGCCGGAGTGGCGCCGAACAAATTCCTGGCCAAGATCGCGTCCGACTGGCGCAAGCCCGACGGCCTGTTCGTGATCCGTCCGCACCAGGTCGAAGCCTTCCTCGAACCCCTGCCGGTGGGCCGTCTGCCCGGTGTCGGCAAGGTGATGGAGGCCAAGCTGGCCGAGCTCGGCGTGCGCGTGGTCGCCGACCTGCGCGCATTGGGCGGGACCGCGCTGGAGCAGCGCTTCGGCCGCTGGGGCCGGCGCCTGCACGAGTTGTCGCTGGGCATCGACGAGCGCCCGGTCGAACCGGAGCGGCCGACCCTGCAGATCTCGGCCGAGGACACGTTCGCCAGCGATCTGCGCCTGGACGAACTCGAACCGCATATCCGCCGCCTCGCCGAGAAAACCTGGGCCGGCTACCGGCGCGAGCCCGGACGGCTGGCGCGCACGGTGGTGCTCAAGCTCAAGACCGCCGACTTCCGCACCCTCACCCGCAGCCTGACCCAGCCGGCGCCGCCCGCCAGCGAACAGGAGCTGGCCGACATCGCCTGCGCGTTGCGCGCGCGCGTCGAGCATCCGGCCGACACCTTGTATCGATTGGTCGGCGTAGGTTTGTCGGGCTTTGTCGATGAGGACGGCTACGTCGCTCAGTCCGATCTGTTCGCCATGGGTGAGTGACGTGCGCGTTCCCGCAAGCTGTGGCGCGGCGACGATGCATCGTGCGCGAATCCGAGCCTTCGCGCACGATGCGGTGCGCCTTGCGGCTTACCGCATCCTACGACCGCGTCGAGGGCCGTAGGATGCGGTGGCAACCGCATCATCGCGATCACGAGCCACCGCGTAGGCTGCCGTGCGCCCGCGGCTTGCCGCATCGCGCGACCGCACCCGACGATCAACGCGCCGTTCGCCACCACGCCGAAGTCGCTGGCGGCGCGTGCAGGTTCACCGGCGTGCCCATCACCGGCGTCAGCGTCTCCACGCCGGCGTTGCGCGCCAGTGCGGTGATGCGTTCCATCGGGTCGGTCCAGGCGTGCATGGCCAGGTCGAAGGTGCCGTTGTGGATCGGCAGCAGGCGCTGGCCGCGCAAATCCAGATGCGCCTGCAGAGTCTGCTCCGGCAGCATGTGCACGCCCGACCATTGCGGGTTGTAGGCGCCGCATTCGAGCAGGGTCAGATCGAACGGGCCGTACTTCTCGCCGATCGCCTTGAAGCCGTCGAAGTAGCCGGTATCGCCGCTGAAATACAGGTTCAGCGACGAGCTGCGGATCACCCACGAAGTCCACAGGGTCGGGTTGTCGGCGAACATCGCGCGCCCGGAGAAATGCTGCGAGGGCGTGGAGACGAAGCGTACACCGTCGATCGTGGTCGACTGCCACCAATCCAGCTGCTGCACTTTCGCCGCGTCCACGCCCCAGTCGATCAGCAGGTCGCCCACGCCCAGCGGCGCCAGGAAGTGTTCGGTCTTGGCCGCCAGTTCCAGCACCGCGGCCTTGTCGAGATGGTCGTAGTGGTCGTGCGACAGGATCACGCCCTTGATCGGCGGCAGCTGCGCGATCGTCATCGGCGGCGCATGGAAGCGCTTGGGACCGGCCCACTGCACCGGCGAGGCGCGTTCGGAGAACACCGGGTCGGTCAGCCAGAACGCGCCGTCAAGTTTGAGCAGCACGGTCGAATGGCCGAACCGCACCAGGCTGCCGTCCGGCGCGGCCAGCAGTTGCTCGCGGGTCAGCGTCGCCACCGGCGGTGCCGTTTCCGGCACGGTGTTGGCGGGCTTGTCGAAGGCGAAGCGCCAGAGCATCGCCGGCATTTCGCGCCAGCCCACGGTCTTGGGTTGGATCGGATTGCGGAAACTGCCGTCGCGGTACTGCGGCGAGTCGGGGTAGGCGGTGCTGCGGCAAGCGCTGAGCGAGAGTGCGGTCATGAGGGCGGTGACGATCAATAGGAGGAGGAGCGCGCGGCGCGCGCGGTGTCGGCGCGGTCGACGCGCCGGAGCGATGGGTACCGGCCAGGCGCCCGCGGTGGGTTCGGGATCGGACATGGCGTCAGCCGGGCTCGGCCGCGACCGGCAGCACGTAGCGCAGCGCTTCCATGCGGGTCGCGCGCCGCGGCAGGTCCAATGCGCGTGCGGCTTCGCTCCAGGCAGGCGCCTGCCACTGCAGGTTGATGCAGCCGAAGCGCTCGGCGGCCGCCAGCGCCTGTTCGAACAGCAGCGGCTCGAGCCCGTGCCCGCGCCAGGCCGCGCGCACGTACAGGCCTTCCAGGCACAGGTGGTAGGCGCGTTCCAGCAGCGAGAAGCCGACCGTGGCGCTGGCGTAGCCGGCGGCTTCGCCGTCGACGAAGGCGACCCAGGCCCAGGCCCGCAGCGGCGGTTCGAACAACGCTTCCTGCAGCTCCAGCAGGCCGTCGCGGGCATGGCCATAGGGCAGGCGCTCGAATGCGCTCTGTGCCGCGTGCTCTTCGCACAGGCTCAGCAATGCGGGCAGGTCGGCGCGTTGCACGCTGCGGGCATGCATGCCGGCGGGGGCGGCGACCAGGGCCAGACGGCTGCGCTCGGGCGTGTTCGCGGCGGGGGACGACAGGTTCATACCTCGGCTCCTAGATCGACGATTTCGGTTTCGCTGGCGGCCGGCGCGCACTGCTGCGCGCTACGGCGGGCGCCGACCAGCTGCAGGCGGCGCTGCGCGTCGGACAGCGCCGAGCTCGCCGACGCGTAGCGCACGCCGACCGCGATCGGCAGCACCGCCTTCCAGGCGCCGCGCCGGGCCCGGCTGGCGGCGTCGCGGGTGCGCTCGTTCAGGGCCTGCTCTTCGGCGAGGCGGTCGCAGTCGAGGGCGGCGATTTCGGCGATCGGGGTGCGGCTGCGCGGGATGGAGGCGCAGCCTGCGAGCAGCGCCGGGGTTAGGATCAGAGCCAAAACGGGACGAGACGACACGAGCATGGCGATCTCCGTTCGATACGGCCCGTGGGGTGGGCCGGCACGATCGATCCTGCGCGCCGGGTTTTAAGAAGTTTTTAAAGGCTTTAAGAACTTCTTAATCGCACCGCGTCACGATCCGCACTCGCTCCATTCGCTCCCATCACGAAGTCCGGATACGGTTGCCGCAATGAACATCCTGCTGGTCGAAGACGACGTCATGCTCGCCGAGGCGGTGCGCGACGGCCTGCGCCAGAACGGTTTCGAGGTCGATTGGGTCGGCGACGCCGGTCTGGCCAAGACCGCGCTGGTCGACCACCACTACGCCGCGGTGCTGCTGGACCTGGGCCTGCCCGGCAGTTCCGGCCTGAGCGTGCTGTCGGCGCTGCGCGGCCGTTACGACGCCACCCCGGTGCTGATCCTGACCGCGCGCGACAAGCTCAGCGACCGCATCGTCGGCCTCGACGCCGGCGCCGACGACTACATCGTCAAACCCTTCCAGCCCGACGAGCTGTACGCGCGGCTGCGCGCGGTGATGCGGCGCAGCCAGGGCCGGGTGTCGCCGGTGCTCAGCTGCGGCGGCCTGGTGCTGGATCCGGCGCGGCGCGAAGTCACCCGCGACGGCGAGCCGGTGACGCTGAGCGCGCACGAGTTCCGCACCCTGATGCTGCTGATGGAGCGCCAGGGCCGCGCGGTCACGCGCGAGCAGCTCGAAGAGGCCGTGTACGGCAGCTCCGGCACCATCGAGAGCAATACCATCGCGGTCTACGTGCACCAGCTGCGGCGCAAGCTCGGCGACGGCGTGATCGCGACCGTGCACGGCTACGGCTACCGCATCGGCGGCACGCCGGCATGAGGACGCGTTCGCTGCGTTGGCGTCTGACCTGGGTGCTGCTCAAGGCGGTGATGGTGGCGTGGGTGGTGTGGATGGGCTGCCAGGTCTGGCAGCAGCGCAGCGAGCGCACCGGCCTGTGGGACGCGTCCCTGCGCGACATCGCGGTGCAGATCCTGGGTTCGATGCCCGAAGGCCTGCAGACCCTCACCCCGCGCGAGCGTCAACCTGTGCCCGAAGGTGCCCGCGACTGGAAAATGAGCTTTCAGGTCTGGGCCGGCGGCCGCAACGTGGTCTATTCCCAGGCCGCGCCGCTGCAGCCCTTGAAACCGGATTTCCGCGACGGCTTCGCGACCCGCCAGATCGACGGCGAGCGCTGGCGCGTCTACAGCGTGGCCGATCCGCGCCGCGGCATCGTGGTCCAGGTCGGGCGCTCCAAATACCAGATCGTCAACGAGATGCGGCATTGGATCGGCTGGAGCCTGCTCGCCGCAGTGCTGATCTTCGCGCTGTTCGGCATCGCGGTGTGGGGCGTGATCGGACGCTCGCTGCGGCCGCTGACCGCGCTGCGCAACACCCTGATGGAGCGCAAGCCGCTGGACCTCACGCCGCTGTCCGCGCCCGGCTTGCCCAGCGAGTTCCGGCCGCTGGTCGACGCCTTCAACGGCCAGCTCGAGCGCGTCGACAACGCGGTCCAGCACGAACGCCGCTTCATCTCCGATGCCGCGCACGAGCTGCGCACGCCGCTGGCGGTGCTGACCGCGCACGCCGACCTGGCGCTGCGCGCCGAAACCATCGAGGAGAAGAACGCCGCGCTGCAGCGGCTCGCCGCCGGCGTGCAGCGCAGCGCGCGACTGTCGGAGCAGCTGCTGGACATGGCGCGATTGGACGCCGGCGTGGATGCCGCGCCGCTGCTGCCGGTGTCGTTGTCGGAACTGGTGGTGCTGGTGGTGCGGGACTTCGAAACCCTGGCCCGCGATCGCCGCCAGCGCGTAAGCCTGCAGTCCGAGCCCTGCAGGATCCTGGGGGACGTCGACCAACTCGGCATCCTGCTGCGCAATCTGATCGACAACGCGGTCCGCTACGCCGGCATGGACGGCCAGGTCGCGGTGTCCTGTCTGCAGGCGACCCGCGACGGCGTGGCTGGGGTCGAGCTGCGCGTGGCCGACAACGGCCCGGGCGTGCCCGAGGCCGACCGCAACCGCATCTTCGACCGCTTCTTCCGCGTGCCCGGCCAGTCCACGCCCGGACGCGCCGACAGCGGCAGCGGCATCGGCCTGTCGCTGGTGGCGCGCATCGCCCAGATCCACGGTGCGAGCCTGCATCCCTGCGACGGTATCGACGGCTGCGGCTTCTGTATCGCAGTGTTCTTCCCGCGCGCGCCCGACCTGCCGTGAACGACCCGGTGCCGTGAATTCGCAAGTCAGGCTACTGACAGCAGGCTGGCAGCAGCCCAGGCGCAGTCTGTGCCGGTGCGATCGGCACGGGCGGAGCGCCAGCATGGACCGGCAACGACGACGAATCCTGCAATGGGGCGTGGCCGCCCAGGCGGCGGCGATCGCCGCCGCGCTGCCCGCGACCGCCGTGCTCGCGCACGCCGCCACCACTTCCTCGACAGGACGCCCCGCCATGTCCGATCAAGACGACCGCCACGACGGCCGCCACGATTTCGACTTCTATCACGGCCGCTGGCAGGTCAAGAATCGCCGCCTCAAGGAGCGCCTGGCCGGCAGCGACGAGTGGATCGAGTTCGATGCCATCGACGAATGCAAACCGGTGCTCGGCGGCCTGGGCAGCATGGACCGTTACACCACCGACTGGGGCGGCGGCATCGTCGGCATGGCGCTGCGCCTGTACCGGCCGCAGACCCGGCAGTGGTACGTGTATTGGGCCAGCGACCGCGACGGCGTGCTGGAACCGCCGCTGATCGGCGTCTTCCGCGACGGCGTCGGCACGTTCGAAGGCCAGGAAGCGCACCAGGGCCGGATGCTGCCCTCGCGCGCGGTCTGGTCGGACATCAGCGCACGCAGCCTGCGCTGGGAACAGGCGCTGTCGCCCGACGGCGGCAAGACCTGGGAAACCAACTGGGTGATGCACATGACCCGGCTGGCCTGAGCGCCGCATCACCGCCCGCGAAAATCCCGTGAACCCCACGCGCGCAAGCGCGCAGCGAGACATGTCATGAACGACAGCACATCCGCCAACGACGGCCGCCACGATTTCGACTTCTTCCATGGCCGTTGGACGATCCGCAACGAACGCCTGCGCGAGCGCCTGGTCGGCTCGACCGATTGGGAGGTGTTCGAGGCCAGCCAGAGCTGCGAGCCCATCCTCGGCGGCCTGGGCAACGTCGACGACTTCGTCACCGACTGGGGCCGCCCCGGCAGCGCCGAGAAGTTCCTCGGCATGACCCTGCGCCTGTTCAATCCGGAAACCCGGCAATGGAGCCTGTACTGGGCCGGCAACCACGACGGCGTGCTGGAACCGCCGGTGGTGGGCGCGTTCAAGGACGGCGTCGGCACCTTCGTCGGCGCGGCCGAGCACGAAGGCCGCCCGGTCCTGGCCAAGTTCACCTGGGACCAGATCAGCGCCAACGCCGCGCACTGGCACCAGGCCTTCTCCGCCGACGGCGGCAAGACCTGGGAAACCAACTGGCACATGTGGATGCGCCGGATCGACGAAAGCGGCCGCCTGGTCCACGACGACGCGGTGATCGAACTGCGCCAGTACACGATGAACCCGGGGCGGCGCGACGATCTGATCGGCCTGTTCGAACGCGAGTTCATCGAGACCCAGGAAGCGGTCGGCATCCACGTGATCGGTCAGTTCCGCGACCTCGACGGGCCCGACCGCTACGTCTGGGTGCGCGGTTTCCCGGGCATGCGCGAGCGCGCCGCGGCGCTGAACTCGTTCTACTTCGGGCCGGTCTGGCAGCGCCACCGCGAGGCCGCCAACGCGACCCTGCTCGACAACGACGACGTGCTGCTGCTCAAGCCCGCGCGCCCGGGTTCGGGCTTCCCGCCGGCGCCGGCAGCGCGCGCGCCGGTCGGCGCCACCCAGTTGCCCGAGGCGGTCTACGTCGCCGGCATCTGCTCGCTGAACGCGCCGGCCGAGGACGGTTTCGACGAGCTGTTCGAATCCGCGTTCGCGCCGCTGCTGCGCGCTTCGGGCGCGGAGCTGGTCGCGACCTACCTCACCGATCCCAGCGAAAACAGCTTCCCGCGCCTGCCCGTGCGCGAGGGCGAGCGGGTGTTCGTGTGGTTCGCGCGCTACGTTGACGAAGACCATTGGGCGAACGCGACGCGCGCGCTGAACCTGGATCCGCGCTGGCGCGACGTGCTGGTGGAAGCGATGTTGGGCGACCTGGCCGCGGCACCGGTGCTGCTGAGACTGGGCCCGGCGGCGCGCTCGGAGCTGACCGACGTCGACGCGCCGCAGAAGGCCGCAGCGGCGGCGGTGGCCCGCGCCATGGCGATGGCCGCGGCGGTGGGCGACCCGCGCCACGGCCGCGATTCGGACGCGGAATTGGCGGTCGCGTCGTAAGGCGGGCGTCGGATCGCCGACTTCGAAGTGCGAGCCTCAGGGTTTCGTGCAGTAGCGCTCGGTGGTGCTTTTCAGGCGCTCGTGCCGATACGTGGCTCGTTCTGTCTTGCTGCCGGGTCCGCTCTCCCTGCATCGCGAGTACCGTTTCTTACACCTACGGCTCTCTCCGGCTTGGCCCCCTCTCCCGCTTGCGGGAGAGGGCTGGGGTGAGGGAAAGCAGCGCCACTTAGCCCGCCATCTCCACAAAGGCGGGCATCCAGCGACTTCAGCGCCCTCTCTCGCCCCGCTCGACGAATCGCAGTCGCTCCCCTAGCCGACACCCGACAGCCACCGCCATGCCCCATTCCCCCGCCCGTGTTGAGCCTGGACCCGCGTCGCGGGATCATGCGGCATGCGCCGCGCCGACCGATTGTTCTTGCTGATCCATGCCCTGCGCGGACGCCGCCAAGCGATCACCGCCCAGCAGCTCGCAAAGACGCTGGCGGTATCGCTGCGCACGGTCTATCGCGACGTCGCCGACCTGCAGCGCTCCGGCGTGCCGATCGAGGGCGAGGCCGGGGTCGGTTACGTGCTGCGCAAGGGTTCGGACATCCCGCCGCTGATGTTCAGTCCCGACGAGCTCGAAGCCCTGGTGGTCGGCACGCGCTTCGTGCGCGCCTTCGCGGGCGAACGCCTGGGCGAAAGCGCGACCGCGGCCCTGCTCAAGATCGAGGCGGTGCTGCCGCCGGAGCTCAAGGACCGCAGCCGGCGCACCCGCATCTTCGCGCCCCAACTCGGCGACCGGATCGAGGCCAGCGGCCTGATCGACGCCCTGCATGCGGCGATTTCCGACCTGCGCGTGCTGCGCCTGCTCTACCGCGACGGCGAAGCGCGCGCCAGCCAGCGCGAGGTCGAACCGCTGTGCCTGTCGTTCTGGGGCGGCAGCTGGACCCTGGGTGCCTGGTGCCGCCTGCGCGGCGATTTCCGCAACTTCCGGCCCGACCGCATCGTCGAGTACGCGGCCACCGGCGAGACCTTCGGCGACAGCCGCGAGCGCGGCCTCGACGCCTATCTGCGTTCGGTCGGCGCCAATCCTGCCGACGTCCGTTGAACCGCAGGGCGCGCGCGACGAGCGCGTGACGACGGTCGTCGCGGCGCATTCGGACCGCCTTCGCGGTGCCATTCCTGCTGCGGCGCGGCGCGTTCTCGACCCGATTTCGAGCCGTTTCGCACCCGCGTCGGCGACCGCTCGGGCGCGCAAGTGAAAAAAAAGCGCTTTTTCCGCCATTCGGCGCTTGGCGCGGCCGCCGTGTTGTCCTACATTCCGCCTTGCCGAAGGGGTTTCCTGGCAAACCATCCATTCATCGAGCATCACCGGGACAATTAAATGGCGACGAAGAAGAAAGTTGTAGCGAAGAAGAAGGCGGCTCCGAAGGCTGCCGCCAAGCCGGCCGCTCCGAAGCCGATCAAGGAAGCGCTGAGCAAGTCGGGCCTGGTCGCCCACTTGGCCGAAACCACGGGTGTGGTCGCCAAGGACATCCGCTCGGTGCTGTCGGCGCTGGAAGGCGCTGTGCACGCGTCGATCAGCAAGAAGGGCGCGGGTGCGTTCACTCTGCCGGGTCTGCTGAAGATCACGGCCGTCAACGTGCCGGCCAAGCCGAAGCGCAAGGGCATCAACCCCTTCACCAAGGAAGAGCAGTGGTTCGCTGCGAAGCCGGCGTCGGTGAAGGTCAAGGTGCGTCCGCTGAAGAAGCTCAAGGACGCCGCGGCCTGATCGCCCGTCTCGCGGAGCGCGGCCCCGCGCCGCCTCCGCACACCGCCCTCTCTCGTTCGCGGGAGAGGGTTGTGGTCGCCACGCCGACCCGGGCCCGGGCCCGGGCCCGAGAATCCGTACCCGTCGAGCCTGTACTTATCGAGTTCGTATCTTTCGAGTTCGTACCCATCGGGCTTGCACCAGCCAGCCGTTTGCCGGCCCGGCTCATCGCAGCGCCGCTCTTCGGCCGCGCCGACGCAGCCTCAGATCACCCGTAGCGTGATCGCCTTCAGCACCGCACGCGTGCGGTCGCGGGTGTCCAGCTTCTCCAGGATCACCGACACGTAATTCTTGACCGTGCCCTCGGCCAGGAACATCGCGCGTGCGATTTCCTTGTTCGAATAGCCGCCGGCCATCAGCCGCAGCACCGAGACTTCGCGCTCGGTGAACAGCGCGCGCGGCGCGTCGTCGGCGTGGTAGCGGTAACGCGCGCGCACCGGTTCGGTGCTGACCGGCTGCAGCAGGGTGTCGCCGGCGGCCACGCGCACGATCGCGTCGTACAGATCCTCCGGCGCGGCGTCCTTGAGCAGGAAGCCCTGTGCGCCGGCCTCGGTCGCGCGCAGCAGCAGGTCGCCGTCGTCGAAGGTGGTCAGCAGCAGTACCGGGGTGCGGTCGCCGCGTTCGCGCAGCCGCGCCAGCGCCTCGATCCCGTCCAGCCCGGGCATGCGGATATCGCTGAGCACCACGTCGACCGGCGTTTCCTGCAGGCGGTCCAGCAGCACCTGGCCGTCGTCGGCCTCGAACGCGATGCTCACGCCCTGCAGCTCCAGCAAGGCGCGCAGACCGGCGCGGACCAGGGCCTGATCGTCGGCCAGGGCGATCCGCGGCGGGCTCATGCGGGCAGCTCCGCGTCGATCCGCAGCGCGCCGCGCAGCGTGGTCTGCAGTACCAGGGTGCCGCCGGCCGCGGTCACGCGCTCGCGCATTCCGGCCAGGCCGTTGCCCTCGCACAGCGTGCCGCGCAGGCGGCCGTCGTCCTCGACGCCGACCCGCAGCCGCTTGCCGTCGCGCACGATCGTCACCCGCACGTGCTCGGCGTCGGCATGGCGGGCGCTGTTGGTCAGCGCTTCCTGGACCAGGCGCAGGATGGTCTCGGCGATGGCCGGATCGGTGAGGTGGACATCGTCGGCGATGCTCAGTTCCAGGCGCGGGCGCGGCAGCGGTGCGGCCAGCGCGCGCAGGGCCACGCCCAGGTCCAGCCCGCGCGTGTCGCGCAGGGCCTGGACCACGTTGCGGATGTCGCCCAGCAGTTCTGTCGACAGGCGCTGCGCGATCGCGATTTCGGAGCGCTTGGCGTAGTCCGGATCGGCGGCGAGCGCGCGCAGGTTCAAGGTCATGGCGGTGAGTTTATGCCCGGCGACGTCGTGCAGCTCCCGCGCCACCCGCAGGCGCTCGGCGTCGCGCGCGCTGTCGGCCAGCAAGGCGCGCGTGGCCAGCAGATCGGCGTTGACGCGCGACAGCTGGTCGCGGGCCTCCTCGGCGCGGCGCGCGTAGTGCGCGATCAGGGACGAGAAGGCCTGGAAGCCGGCGAAGATCAGCACCACGATCAGGGCCGAGTTGTGGCCCGATGCGCGCAGCACCAGGTACAGGGCCAGATCGATCAGCAGCGTCGCCGTCAGCGTGACCCGCGCCGGGTAGATCATCGCCAGCTGCGCCGACAGGATCACCAGCAACGCCGGCGCGGTGCCGCCGCGCGGCGCCGTCCAGGTCACCGCCAGCGCGCAGACCGCTTCGGCCACCAGCAGCAGCGCGGTCGCCACGCGTCGGTTGCGCGGCACGAAATCGCCGATCAGGAAGGCCAGGCCGAAACCCGCCATCGCCAGCCACTGCCAGAGTCCGTCGCCGGCGTTGTCGTAACGCAACGACAGCGCCACCGCCAGCCAGGTCAGCAAGGCAGGCAGGTTGAGGGGCTGGAAGATCACGCGCAGGAACGCGTTGCCCAGGATCACTCGTTCGAATAGCGACTTCATGGAGCCATGCTGCGGGCGCCCGCGGCCGCTGGCAATGCCCGTTCGGCGAAAGGTGACTTCCGGCAGGTCGCGGCGGTGACCGCCGACACTGCGCTGCGCGGCGGCGGGAGCGGAGGCTGTGCGAAACCGCCAAGGAGCCGCTGTCATGACTGCTTACTCGATGCTGGTGGCCGCGCACGGAACCATAGGCGTGGTCGCGCTGGGCACGTTCTGGGCCGCCGCCGCGCTGCGCAAGGGCAGCCCGCTGCATCGCCGTTTCGGCCAGGTCTATCTGCTGGCGATGCTGGGCATCCTGATCACCGCGGTGCCGATGACCGTGGTGCGCTACCTGCAGGGACAGCTCTATATCGCGGTGTTCCTGGGATATCTGGTGGCGATCACCGCCAACGGCGTCTGGGCCGCGTGGCGCGCGATCCGCGACAAGCACGACGTCGTGCGCTACACCGGACCGGTGTACGTCGCCTCCGGCGTGGTGGCGCTGCTGGCCGGCCTGGGCGTGCTCGCGCTGGGCGTGCGCGACGGCTCGCCGTTGTTCATCGGCTTCTCTTCGATCGGCCTGTTCATCGGCTACGACACGCTCAAGAAGCGCTGGCATCGCCAGCAGCTGGCCGCGCGCCCGCGCTGGTGGATGATCGAGCACTACAGCGCGATGCTGGGCAACGGCATCGCCACTCACGTCGCCTTCCTGGCGATCGGCCTGCCGCGCCTGCTGCCGGCAGCGGACGGCGTGGCGCTGCACTACTTCGCTTGGTTCGGGCCGCTGGTCGCGGCGGTGATCGCCAAGCTGTGGCTGGACCGCAAGCATGCGCAGCGCAAACCCGCCGCTGCGTCGGGTACCGCGATCGCGGCCGCAAGTTCGCGCCCGGCGTGATCGCGGCCACGGCGACGACATTCCGTTCGGCTATGAGCACCTGAGTTTTGGTTGGGTAGTGCCCGCGCGAAAATAACCGCCGCTTTACCAACGCCCGCATGCGATCCACTAGAACGGAGCCTCATCTTCAGTGAGGCGATCGCATGCGGATCACGATCATAGGCGCCGGCTTCAGCGGCAGCGCCCTGGCGACCGAGCTGGCGGCTCAGGCCGGTCCGGGCATCGACATCACCCTGGTCGGCGTGGCCGAAAGCTACGGGCGTGGCGTGGCCTACGGCGAAGCGCGGCCCGAACACCTGCTCAACGTGCGCGCCCGCGATCTGGGCGCGAGCCTGGACTACCCGGCCGAGTTCGCCGACTGGCTCAATCTCACCGAACGCGCGCGCCAGAGCTTCCTGCCACGGCTGCTGTACGGCGAATACCTGCATGCGCGCCTGCGCTCGGCCGCCGAGGCCAGCGTCGCCGCGCTGCACTTCGTCGAACAGGAGGCGATCGCGGTCGAACGCAGCCCCGGCGGTTTCCGCGTCCACCTGGCCGACGGCAGCGACTTCTTCAGCGAGCGCGTGGTCTTGACCCTGGGCGCGTTGCCGCCGCAGCCGTTGGCCGGCGTCGGGCCGCGGCTGGCGGTGCACAGCAGCTACCTGGGCTGGCCGTGGCAGGACGGCGCGATCGACCGGATCGCGCCGGACGCGCGCCTGCTGGTGGTCGGCACCGGCCTGACCATGGCCGACGTGGTCGCGACCCTGCGCCGACGCGGCCACACCGGGCCGATCGCGGCGCTATCGCGGCACGGCCAGCTATCGCGGCGCCATCTGGACGAAGCCAGCGCGCCGATCGCATTGCCGCCGACCGTGCTGCAGGCCTTGAACGCGCACGACCTGGGCCAATTGCTGCGCTCGATGCGCATGCTGCTGCCGATCGTGTCCGACTGGCGCAGTCTGGTCGATGCGCTGCGGCCCTACCTGCAGGGCTTCTGGCGCGGCCTGCCGGAACCGCAGCGCGCGCGCTTCCTGCGCCACCTGCGTTCGTACTGGGAGAGCGTGCGCCACCGCCTCGCACCGCAGGTCGCGGCCGAACTCGACGCGCTGCAGGTCAGCGGCCAGCTCACGGTGCGCGCGGGGCGCCTGCTGCGCGCGCGCCGCGGCGCCGACGCGGTCGAGGCGCTGATCCGCGAGCGCGGCCAGACCCAGGTCCGCAGCGAGTCCTACGACGTGCTGATCCGCGCCACCGGCTTCGACACCGACATCGAACGCACCACGCATCCCTTGATCGCGCACCTGCGCGAATCCGGACTGATCACCGCCGATCCGCTCGGCCTGGGCCTGAACGCCTCCGACCGCTACGAGGCCTTGGACGCGAACGGCGCGCCGGTGCGAGGCCTGTACTGCCTGGGGCCGTTGCTGCGCGGGCGGCTGTGGGAGATCACCGCGGTGCCGGAGTTGCGCGTGGCCGCACGCGCACTGGCGCGGCAGCTGGCGGCGGCGTCCGCGCAAGCCGCCGCGGTGCCAGCGGCCTTGGTCGCGCGGGCCTGAAGCTCGGCGCCCGCCACACGGCGGGCGTCGCTCAGACGTCGCCGTCGTTGAGCCAGCCCTCGCCGGTGCCGCGGTGGTAGACGGTATCGCCGGCGAGCACGTCGCCGGCCGGCACCGAGCCCTGCTCGGCAAGCCGGGTGTAGAGCGGGGTGAAGTCCGGCGCGGTCGCGTCCATCAGCTGTTCGAAGCTGTCGATCACGAAGTAGGTCTTCTGGTAGGTGTCGATGCGGTAGCGCGTGCGCATGATCCGCTCCAGATCGAAACCGATGCGGTTGGGCGCGTCCGAATCCAGGCAGTAGATCGACTCGCCCTTGGACGAAACGATGCCACTGCCGTAGATGCGCAGGCCGTCGGCCTGCTTGATCAGGCCGAATTCCACCGTGTACCAGTACAGCCGGGTCAGGTTGACCAGGGCCTCGGGGCCGATCGCGTGCGCTTTGACGCCGCCGCGGCCGTAGGCCTGCATGTAGTCGGCGAACACCGGGTTCATAAGCAGCGGCACGTGACCGAACAGGTCGTGGAACAGGTCGGGCTCGCTGAGGTAGTCGATCTGCTCGGGCTTGCGGATCCACCAGGTCACCGGGAAGCGGCGGTTGGCCAGGTGATCGAAGAAGGTCAGCTCCGGCAGCAGACCCTCGACGCCGACCAGCTCCCAGCCGGTGGCCGCACGCAGCACGGCGTTGAGGTCGTCGAACTTGGGAATGCGGTCGGGCGTCATGTGCATGGCGCGCTGCGCGATCAGGAATTCGTCGCTGGCGCGGCCGACCAGCACTTGCTGCTGGCGCTCGAACAGCTGCGCCCACACCGCATGGTCGCTGGCGGTATACGTCGACCACGGCTGCTCCACCACGGCGGTCGTGTAGACCGGCACGTAGCCCTTGTCGGTGAGCTGGTGTTCGACGCGCTGCGGCGTGGTGGCGTTCATGGCGGCGTTTCCTGGTTGATCCGTGACTGTATCGCCGGATACGCGCAAGAAGCTTGCGTTGTTGCGTCGAAACTCGGTTATGGCGCATGATTCTTGCGCCATTAACGAAATCATTGCACGAATATGACCGCCGTCGAGCTGGATCGCACCGACCTGTTGCTGCTGGCCGAGCTCCAGCGCCAGGGCCGCCAGACCAATGCCGAGCTGGCCGAGCGCGTGCACCTGTCGGCTTCGGCCTGCCTGCGCCGGGTCCAGCGCCTGGAGCGCGAGGGCGTGATCGCCGGCTACCGCGCCGAGGTCGATCCCGAACGCATCGGCCTGGGCCTGCAGGCCTTCGTGCGCGTGCAGCTCAACCACCACGACACCGACGCGCTGGAGTCGTTCCGGCGTTTCGTCAACGAATGGGACGAGGTCGTCACCTGTCATGCGCTGACCGGCGACATGGACTACCTGCTGCTGGTCGCGGTGCGCGACCTGGAGCACTTCTCGCACTTCCTGCTCGACCGCCTGCTCAATCAGGCCGGCGTGGCCGACGTCAATTCCAGCTTCGTGCTGCGTACGGTGAAGGCGTTCCGCGGGCTGCCGCTGCCGGCGCGTTAGGGCGGTGCACGGCGACGATGCGGTTCGCTGCGCTCACCGCAGCCTACGAAGCTGCCGACACCGACCGTAGGGTGTAGTGAGCACAGCGAACCGCACCGCGCGTCATCACCCGATCGCCGCCAACGCCGCCGCCCGCGCATGCAGCGCGGTGGTGTCGAACGCGGGCACCTCGATATCGTCCTGGCCGATCAGCAGGCCGATTTCGGTGCAGCCCAGGATCACGCCTTGCGCGCCGCGCGCGACCAGGCCGGCGATGATCTCGCGATACGCCTGGCGCGAGGCCCCGCGGATCGTGCCCAGGCACAGCTCGTCGTAGATCACGCGATGCACGAGCTCGCGTCCGGCCTCGTCCGGCACCAGCACCTCCAGGCCGTGGCTTTCGCTCAGGCGCCGGCGGTAGAAGTCCTGCTCCATGGTGAAGCGCGTGCCGAGCAGTGCGACGCGCTGCAGGCCGGCGGCGCGGATCGCCGCGCCGGTCGGATCGGCGATATGCAGCAACGGCAGCTCCGAGATCGCTTCGACCTGCGCGGCGACCTTGTGCATGGTGTTGGTGCAGATCACCAGCAGCTCCGCGCCGCCCAGGCGCAGCCCGCGCGCGGCCTCGCCGAGCACGCGCCCGGCCTGCTCCCAGTCGCCGGCATGCTGCAGGCGCTCGATTTCGGCGAAGTCGACGCTGTACAGCAGCAGCCGCGCCGAGTGCAGGCCGCCGAGGCGTTCTTTGACGGTTTCGTTGATCTGGCGGTAGTAGGGAACCGTCGATTCCCAACTCATGCCGCCGAGCAGGCCGAGTGTTTTCATGGGTCGAGTATAAGGACGGGCGCCGTCGTTGCGGCGGCCATGGGCAGGGTGTGGTGAGCGCAGCCTACGGTTCCTACAGGTTCCGATCGGGCTCTAGGGCTTCCGCGTTCTGCGAATCGCTCGGCGAGGGTTGTGCGTTCTCCGCGCAACGCGGCGGCGTGTCGTTGGATGCATCTTCGAGCGACGTCTCCGCGAACACGGCATCGCCAGGAATCGAGTAGGGCTTCAGCAGCCGCGCCTCCAGACGCGCGCGCAATTTCGGCTGCATCGCGAGGAACAGCTCTGTGAGCTTGGCCTTGCGAACGTCGCATCGGTCGCTGGTGAAGCTGCGTAGCGCCATCAGGGTCGCATTGCCGGTGCTTTGCAATTCGAATTCGGCCATTACCTCGCAGTCCGACCAGGAAAAGACCAATGGATAGAGCGCGGGGTCACTACCGGCGTCGTGGCTGTATTCACTGGTGCGCAGCAACATCGCTTCGGGCGACATGGGTGCCAGATACATCACACCGCCTTCGACTTTCACCGTCGTCGGTGCGCGGCTGGTCGCCGTAAACGCCACGAGCGCGATGGCCGCGACCGCCAATTGAGGCCAGGCCGTCGTCGCGTCCGGGCGGCTGTCTGGCTTCGGACTCCGTGCCAAGCTCCACCACGACAACGGCAGCACGACCAAAGCGAACAGATCGCCATAATCCACCACCCGCGCTACCTCGAACAGCGGCAACGCATTCCAGGCATCTATCGCAGGCGCCGACCACGACGATTTCCACCACACGAACACCGCCGCCACCACGACATGCACCGCCGTGCGCGCGCGCCCGATCGTGGCCGCCCAGAAGTAGGCGAACGCGAACACGCCGGCGAAGTCCGAGAGCTTGCCGGTGAAGGCGTTGTGCCAGACCGCCTTGAGCGCCGCGTCGTTGAGGATCAGCAGGCCGAGCGCGAGCAGGAACGGCCAGCGCAGCAGCGGAGCGAGGCGGGCGTTGCGATCAATCGGCATGCGCATCTCCTCTGGAACCGTCGTTGCCGAAACGCTGGCCGAAGAAGTCGCCGGCGTTCCAGGTCGGACGCTGCGGCGCGTCGCCGATCAGCCGGCCCAGGCGTGCATTGAGGCTAGCCAGCCGCGCCGCATCGGCGTACTGGATGGGCTGGCTCGTGTCGTCGCCGGGCTGGTGGTAGCGCTGGCTCAAGTAGGTGCGTTGCGCCGCAAGCGGGTCGGGGCCGAAGCGTGCACCCTCGACGCCGCCGTTGAGGTACACCGCCGGCACGCCGGCGCGGATGAAGGCGTACTGGTCGCTGCGCACGAACATGTTCTGCTCCGGCGCCGGGTCCGGCGACAGCGCCACGCCGACATCCTTGGCGGCCTGGCGCACCAGGGGCGCCAGGCTGGAGTGCTCGATACCGACCGGCACCACGTCGCGGGTCGGCGCCAGCAGCATCGGCATGTCGAGGTTGAGATTGGCGACCAGGGAAGCGGCCGGCACGGTCGGGTGCTGGGCGAACCATTGGGCGCCGAGCAGGCCCTTTTCCTCGCCGGTGACCGCGACGAACAGGATCGAACGCCGCGGCGGGGTCGGCGCGGCGGCGAGTTTGCGCGCCGCCTCCAGCATCACCGCCACGCCCAGGGCGTTGTCGATGGCGCCGTTGTAGATCGCGTCGCCGTCCACCGGCGGGCCGATGCCGACGTGGTCCAGGTGCGCGCTGAACACCACGTGCTCGGCCGCCAGCCGGCGGTCGGAACCGGGCAGGCGCGCGACCACGTTGCGCGATTCCAGCGGCGCGACGGTGTTGCGCGCGGCCAGGACGATGCGGCCGGGCAGTTCGAAACCGCGCAGGCGGCCGGCATCGGTGGCCTGGTACAGCTCGGCGGCGGTATGGCCGTTGCCGGACAGCAGCACGTCGGCCACCGCCGCGCTGACCCGTGCGACCACGCGCAGCGACGGCGTGCTGTCGATTGCGCGGCCGTCGCCGCCGCGCAGGCGCATGCCGGGGCGTTGCCAGTCTTCGGCCGAGCGCGCCCAGGGATAGGTCTGCTCGTCGCCGGTGGTGGCCACGAACACTGCGCCGACCGCGCCGCGTTCGGCCAGCGCGCGCAGCTTCTCTTCGGTGCTGGCGTAGAACGCGCGCTGATCGGGCGCGAAGCGCGCCGGCGCACCGCCGAACAGCACCGCGATCTTGCCGCGCAGATTCAGGCCGGCGAAATCGTCGTGGCGCAGTTCCGGCGCGGACACGGCCTGGGCCACGAACACGGCCGGCGCTTCGACGCGGGCCTCGGGCAGGTCGTAGTTGAGCAGCGGCAGGAACTGGTCGCGGAAGCGCAGTGCGGTGGTCGCGCCGTTGCGCTCGATCACCAGTTCGTTGCCCTCGGCCAGGCGCTGCGCGCGCAGCAGCGGCACGCGCTGGCTGTAGCCGCCGTCGTCGCCGGCCGGGCGCAGGCCCATCGCACGCAGGCGCTGGGCGACGTAGAGCGCGGCCAGGTCGTGGCCGCGGCTGCCGGTCTCGCGGCCTTCGAGCAGGTCGTCGGCGAGGTAGCGCACATCGGCTTCGATGCGGCGCGCGTCGGCTGCGGCCGATTCGTCGTAGCCTTCGTCGGGTGCCTCAGGCGCGCGTTGGCAGGCGCTCAGCGCCAGGGCAGCGGCGAGCAGCAGCAGCGGACGGCGGAAGATCGACAGGCGCGGCATGCTCGGCGGGGGCGCGTGGAAGGCCCGTAGCATCGCATGGGATCCGCGCTCCGCACGGCCGCGCGCAGGGTCAGCGCAGGGCGACGCCGCCGTTGCGTTCGAACTGGATGTCGGCGCTGTCGACCGCGCGGATCTCGACGCCGAAGCTGACGATGTCGGCCAGGGTCGCGTTGTGGTGCTCGCGGATGCGCGCGGCGGTCAGGTGCGGCTTGTCGTGGGTGGTGTGGGCGTCGGCGGCCAGGGTCACCGGGTAGCCGAGCGCGGCGGCGCGGCGGGTGGTGGTGTCGACGCAGAAGTCGCTGGCGTAGCCGCCGATCACCAGATGGTCGACGCCCAGCGATTGCAGCAGCGATTCCAGCGATGTGCGCAGGAACGCGTCGGGCGAGGTCTTGCCGACCACCAGGTCGTCGTCGTGCACGTCGAGCTTGGCCTGGAACGCCCAGCCCGGCGTGCCGGGTTCGAGCAGCGTGCCGATGCGTTCGTGGCGGACGAAGATCACTGGGGTTCCGGCGTCGCGCGCGCGGGCGATCAGCGCGTTGAGGCGCGCGATCACCGCGTCGGCATCGTCCGGGCGCGGCTCGCCGTCGAACAGGCCGCTTTGGACGTCGATCACCAGCAGGGCAGGGGTCATGTGGGTTCCGCTGAAGGGCGCGCGCTCAGGGCGTGTGCCGGGTGCCGCCGGTGCTTTCGCAACTGCGTTGGGTGATCGCCAGCATCTGTGCGTTGCGGGCGTAATAGTCGGTGCGGACCTTCTGGCCCATCGGGTTCTCGCAGACGCCGCCGGCGTTCTGGATCGAGCCGAGGTTGGATTCGCACTGCACCTTGTAGGCGCCGGAGGGGTTGGCGGTGTCGATTTCGCTGCCTTCCATGAACGGTGCGCCGTAGAGATTGCCCTGAACCAGGCAGGCGTCCTTGGCGGCGGCGAGCGGGCTGGCGAGCGCCAGCGCACACAGGACCAGGCTGCGGGAAACCAGACGCATTGGGCGGACTCCTTGTGGCCGAATGAGGTGCGATCTATGCATCACTCTAGCCTGCCGCCGTGACGGGGTTAAGCCGCGGCGTTCACGGTTCGCGGCGCGGCGGGAAGCGCAGGACCACGCCTTGTTCGGGATCGGGGCGATTCCACAGCATCGGCACTTCGCGCGGGCTGGGCGGTTCGAGTTCGTCCAAGGCCGGCACCATGCTGTCTTCCTCGTCTTCCCAGCTGTAGCGTTTGCGCGGCGCCAGCGGGTCGCTGCGGCGGAACAGGAAGGCCGCGATCACGCCCGCCACCGCGCCGCCCAGGTGCGCCTGCCAGGAAATGCCCGGCTCGCGCGGCAGGATGGTCAGCAGCATGCCGCCGTAGAACATGAAGGCGATCATGGCCGCGGCGATCGACGGCCGGTCGCGACGCAACAGGCCCAGCACGAACACCAGGAACATCAGGCCGTGGGTCAGGCCGCTGGCGCCGAGGTGATGGCTGCCGGCGCTGCCGAGCAACCACGCGCCCAGGCCCGAACCCAGCCAGATCAGCGGCAGCGCACGCACGGTGGCGCGCGGATACACGCCGCCGGCGAGCGTGCCCAGCATCAGCAGCGAGATCGCGTTGGTGGCCAGGTGCTCGATCGAGCCGTGCAGCAGCGGCGCGGTCAACAGGCCGAGCAGTCCCTCCGGCGACCACGGCTGCACCGCCCACGCGCCCACGTCGAACTGGCCCTGGGCGGTGTAGACGGCGGCGAGCGCCAGCACGAAGGCCAGGCTGGCGTTGAGCGCGCGCAACAGCCGGCCGCGGTCGGCCTTGCGCTGGGCCGGGGTGTCGGGCGGGGCTTCGGGAGTGGGCAGGTGCATGTTTGCGAGATTGGCACCGGCGCCGGCGAATACAAGCCGCGGCCCGCGGGCCAGTTTGTCCCGCGAGTGGGACAGGGATGCCGCGCACGCTTCGTCGCCCGGCCGGCGGGGCTTGCGGCAGCGGGCGCAAGCGCGCGCCGCGTCGAAAGGCCGCCAACTGCGGCGATGTCCGGGCAAATCCCCCGGCAAATCCCCCGGCTGCGCACGCAACCCGCGTAAAATGCGCCGATGAATAGCGACCTGCCCTCCGTACGTCTCAAGAACGCCTGGAAATCCACCCATCCCTGGATCTTCCAGCGCCTGGTCGACAAGCCCGCCCAGCGCCCCAAACCCGGTTCCATCGTCGAAGTCTTCGGCGTGGACGGCGACTGGATCGGCCGCGGCTTCTACAACGGCCACTCGCGCATCGCCCTGCGCATGCTCGAAAACGATCCGAACGTGGCGGTCGACGCGGACTGGTTCGCGCGCAAGATCGCCGCGGCGGTGTCGCTGCGCCGCGACGTGCTGCGCCTGGACGAGGTCAGCGACGCCTGGCGCGTGGTCCACAGCGAAGGCGACGGTATCAGCGGCCTGGTCGTGGACCGCTACGGCGACCTGCTGGTGGTCGAGTACTTCAGCGCCGGCGCGTTCCGCCACCGCGAATGGATCTACGACGCGCTGCGCGCGCAGTTCCCGGGTTGCCGCTTCTACGCCTTCGCCGATGAGCACGTGCAGAAGCAGGAGAGTTTCGACTTCCGCGGCACCGAACCCGTGCCGCCGTCGGTCATCACCGAGTACGGCATCCGCTTCCGCGCCGACCCGGCCGGCGCGCACAAGACAGGCTTCTTCGCCGACCAGCGCGAGAACCGCGAATGGCTGTCGCAGCAGGTCGCCGGCAAGCGCGTGCTCGACCTGTGCTGCAACACCGGCGGTTTCGGCGTCTACGCCAAGGCGCGCGGCGCCGAGGAAGTGATCGGCGTGGACATCGATGCCGACGTCATCAACATCGCCAAGGGCAACGCCAAGCTCAACAACGCCCACGTCAAGTTCGTCCAGGCCGACATCTTTCCCTATCTTCGCGATATGGGTAACGCCGGCGAGCGTTTCGACGTGGTGATCCTGGACCCGGCCAAGATGACCCGCGACCGCGAGCAGGTGATCCCGGCGCTGAAGAAGTACCTGGACATGAACAAGCTGGCCCTGGGCGTGGTCAAGCCCGGCGGCCTGTTCGCGACCTTCTCGTGCACCGGTCTGGTCAGCGAGGAGCAGTTCCTCGACATGATCCGCCGCGCCGCCTTCTACGCCGGGCGCACGGTGCAGGTGCTGAAGGTGTCCGGTGCCGGCGCCGACCACCCCTGGTTGGCGCAGGTGCCCGAATCGCGTTATCTCAAAGCGGTGTTCTGCCGCGTGCTGGACTGAGCGCCGCGCCGCTCCTGCCCACTGTAGGAGCGGCGCCCGCCGCGACCGCGAAAATACGCACGACGACGGCTGCTCGCCTCCGCTCTATGTAGGAGCGGCGTGAGCCGCGACCGCGGGGTATCGGTCTCGCGTCGTCCGCTACGAGATCATGATCGCGGCTTAGGCCGCTCCTACCCCAAAGCCCGTGCTGCGATCAGTGCGTGAACGCGTAGGTCGCCACCGCGACCGCCAAGGCAGCACCCGCCACCGCCAGCGACGCCAGGCTCAAGCGATGCGCGCGCCGCAGCCGCTGCTCCAGCGTCATCGACGCCTGCTGCAGCGAGGTGATGGTCTTCTGCATCTCCGCCGCCAGCACCTTGATCGATTCGGCGTTCTGCGCGGCCACGTCCTGCAATTCGGTGATCTGCAGCGCCACCACGTCCGAAGGCGGGGCGATGGCCTGCTGCGGCGGACGGGTGAAGTAGGGCCGCGCCAGGCGCAGGATTTCGGGGATCAAAGGTGCGGCGACGGTGAACCAGGCGGCCATGGCGACTCCGGGTGGCGGCAACGCGCCGCGATCACGATGAGGGAGCCGCCACTGTAACGCCGACGGCCGGAACGACTTGTCGCGATCCGGCCGTCGAGCAGGGTTGGTGCGCGATTACTTGCGCGGCGCGACCATGCGCTGGTGGTAGTCGATGCCCTGGCCCCAGGCGCCGCCGTGCTCCTGCGCGATCTTCTGCACCTGCGCGCCGGTGTTGCCGCGCGCCCAGTCGCCCTGCCATTCCAGCATCACCGCCATCCAGGTCACCGGCACCGCGCCGGCCTGGATCATGCGCTGCACCGCCATCTCGTGCGATTCGCGCGACACGTCGGCGCTGGCGTCGACCACCACGTAGACCTCGTAGCCGTCCTTCAGCGCCGACAGCACCGGCAGGGTCACGCAGCTGTCGGTCCACAGCCCGCCGACCAGCAGCTTCTTGCGACCGGTGGCGGCGATCGCGGCGCGCACGCGCGGGTCCTGCCAGGCGTCGATCGAGGTACGGTCGAACGGGGTCAGCTCCGGGCGCGCCTCGGTCAACTGGCGGAACAGCGGGCCGCCGAAACTCTGCGCGCTGATGGTGGCGTAGTAGGTCGGCACCTCGAAGGCCTTGGCGGCCTTGCTCAGGCCGACCGCGTTGTTGATCAGTTCGACCACCGGGATCGACTGCACCGAGAACACGAACTGCGGTTGGTAATCGACCATCAGCACCACGCTGTTGTCGCGAGTCAGCGGCTCGCGCAGGTCGGCGAGGGCGGGCGTGGCGGCGGCGAGGGCGGCGATGGCGGCGAAGGCGTAGCGGGCGAATGTGAGGCGCATGACAGGAGTCCGAGTGGAGGTTGATGGATCAGCGCGCGACGCCCAGAGCGGGCAGTGCGGACGCAGTGGGAACAGGAGCAGAAACAGAGACAGGAGCGACGACGCGGCGGTTGGCCAGGACCACGCCGACGAACACCAGCGCCACCGCCGGCGCGAAGCCCCAGCCCAGGCGCTCGCCGAACAGCACCGCGCCCCAGATCACGCCGGTCAGCGCGACCACGTAACCGATCTGGCTGTAGGCGACGGAGTCGGCGATGCGTTGCAGGGCGGCGGCGGCGACATTGGCCGACAGGGTGACCAGCACCATCGCCAGCAGCAGTGGCCAGGAGGCGGCCAACTGGTCCAGGCCCGCACGCTGGCCGCTGACCGCGATCAACGGCAGCACCGCCAGGGCCTGGACCAGCATCGTGCCGGCGCTGGACATCGGCGCGCTCAGCTCGCTCGGCCAGTAACGGCTGCGGTAGACGTTGCCGATCGCCAGCAGCACCGGCACGCCCAGGGCGATGGTCAGGGCCAGCGCCTGTTCGGCCTCGACCGAGCGCGCGCGCGGCACCAGCACCAGCAGCACGCCGGCCAGACCCAGGGCGGTGCCCAGGGCGGCGGTCGGGCTCGGCCAGCGGCGCTCGACCAGGGCGTTGAACAAGGAGGTGAACATCGGCGACAGGGTCACCACCACGGTGAAGATGCCGGCCGGGATCCGCGCCAGCACCCAGTTGCCGAGCAGGGCCGAACCGGCGACCGCGATCAGGGCGGCGACCAGGTAGAAGCGGCGCGAGGCCGGGTCCAGCGGCAGGCGTTCGCCGCGCGCGGTCTGCACCGCCATCAGCACCGCGGCGGCGCCGCCGGTCTGAATCAGGGAAACAATCAGCGGGCTCAGGCCGCGGCCCAGCAGCAGCTTGCCGATCACGAAAATGGCGCCGACCAGGCTGCCGGCCAGCAAAGTGAGGATTAGGCGCTTCGTGGTGAGGTTCATGGCGTCGTACCGGGGCGGGATGGGCGGGACGAGGCCAAGTTAAGGATTTAGGGCCTGCGGATAATCGGCCCGGACGTGGTTAGACTGTTTCCCTATGTCAACAATCCTGCAGGGGCGCCTGCCCGTCCCCGACCTCGCCGGCCTGCTCGCCTTCGTGCGGGTGGCCGAACTGGGCAGCTTCGTGCGCGCCGCCGAAGCCCTGGGCCTGTCGAAGGCCGCGGTCAGCAAGCAGGTCTCGGCGCTGGAAGGGCGCCTGGGCGCGCGCCTGCTGCACCGGACCACGCGCCGGCTCAGCCTGACCGAGGCCGGCCAGGCCTACCTGCGCCACGCCCAGTCGGCGTTCGCCGAGGCGCGCGCGGCCGAGGACGCGGTCGCCGGCACCGGCGATCTCGCCCAGGGCCGGCTGCGGGTGTCGGTGCCGATGACCTTCGGCGTGATGCACGTGGCCCCTCACGTCGGGCCGTTCCTGGCCCTGCATCCGCAAGTCGATCTGGATCTGCAGTTGGACGATCGCCCGACCGACCTGGTCATGGAGAGCCAGGACCTGGCGATCCGCCTGGGCCGCCTGGAAGCCTCCAGCCTGGTCGCGCGCACCATCGCCCACAGCGGCGTGCTGCTGTGCGCCTCACCCGCCTACCTGGACCGTCGCGGCCGCCCGCAGCGCCCCGACGAACTCGGCGCGCACGACTGCCTGCACTTCAGCCTGGCCGCGACCGGCCGCACCTGGGAGCTGCGCCACGGCGACGAAGTCGTGCGCATCGCCCTGGGCGCGCGCCTGGACGCGAACTCCAGCCTCGCCCTCAAGGCCGCCGTGCTGGCCGGCGCCGGCATCGCCCGCATTCCCGAATTCGCCATCGCCGACGAGATCCGCGACGGCCGCATGGAGCGCGTGCTGCCCCACTGGGACATCACCGGCCTGAACGTGCACGCGGTGATGCCGGAAAGGCGCTACGTGCCGGCGAAGGTGCGGGCGTTCGTAGAGTTTTTGGAGGCGCGGTGGAAGGAGAATCCGGGGTGGCTAAGTGCCGCGTCATGACTACGCGTAGTCACAGTCGCCATAGCCTGCCGCGCGGATCTGCACGGACGTCGCTGCGGTTCGTCTTCGGTTTCGTCAATCGGTTCGTGTGGCGTCCAATGCCAGACCGCAATGCGCGCAATACCGCACGTGCGCGTTGAGGCTGGCGATGGCCCAGGTGGGCGTGTGCGCGCGCGACAGCCGATAGCGGCAATGCGGGCAGCGCAGCAGGAGGCTCAGCCCAAATGCGACTGCGATGTAGACGACAGTGCCCAACAGCAGCAGCGACCACCAATAGGAAATGCACCATTGCGCGAATGCCGATTCGCTGTCGGACAGGCTCAAGGCGACCATGTAGGCCACAACGGCGGGCAGGATCGCGAATACCTGGATCGCCAGTCCTATGCGCGCGATTCTGGCCAGTCGCTGACGCTGGGTAAGCATCGGATCTCCTGAATCGATGGTGCGCCTGGGTCAAGCATAGCGTCGGGACACCGCGCATTCTTAGTCCTTGAGAGGCTCCGGGCTACACTGTCGCCATGGCCGAAACCCCGCTGCTGCTGACCCTGTTGTTGATCGCCGTGCTGGTGGCGATCGTGTTGTTGATCGTGCTCCTGCTGCGCAAGCCCGACGGCCGCCTGGAGCAGTCGCTGCGCGAGGAGCAGCGCGAGGGGCGCGGCGAGTTGCGCCAGCAGCTCGATAGCCTGTCATCGGCGCAGGAGCAGCGCATCGAAGGCTTCGGCGGGCGCCTGACCGAACTGACCCAGCGCACCGACCAGCGTCTGGATCAGCTGGTGGTCACGCTGACCGACGATGCGCGCAAGGGCCGCGGCGAGGCGGCGGAATCGCAGCAGCGCTTCGCCGAGGGATTGGGCCAGCGCCTCAACGAGCTCACCCAGCGCAACGAGCTGCGCATCGGCGAGCTGCGCACGACCTTGGAGGAGCGCCTGCGCGAACTGCAAGCCGACAACACCGCCAAGCTCGAGCAGATGCGCGCGACCGTGGACGAGAAGCTGCAGACCACGCTGGAAACCCGTCTGGGCGAGTCGTTCCGGCTGGTGTCCGAGCGCCTGGAACAGGTCCAGCGCGGCCTGGGCGAGATGCAACAGCTGGCCAACGGCGTCGGCGACCTCAAGCGCGTGCTGACCAACGTCAAGACCCGCGGCACCTTCGGCGAAGTGCAGCTGGGCGCGCTGCTGGAGCAGGTGCTGACGATCGAACAATACGACAGCAACGTCGCCACCGTGCCGGGCAGCAACGAGCGCGTCGAGTACGCGGTGCGCCTGCCGGGCACCACGCCGGAGCAGCCGGTTCGTCTGCCGATCGACGCCAAGTTCCCGCGCGAGGACTACGAGCGCATGCTCGACGCACAGGATCGCGTCGATCCCGAGGCGCTGGCGATCGCCGCGGCCGGGCTGGAGCGTCAGGTCAAGGTCGAAGCCAAGCGCATCCGCGACAAATACCTGGCGCCGCCGCACACCACCGACTTCGCTCTGTTGTTCCTGCCCACCGAAGGCCTGTACGCCGAAGTGCTGCGCCGGCCGGGTTTGTTCGAGGCGCTGCAGCGCGATTTCCGCGTCACTCTGGTCGGGCCGACCACTTTGCTGGCCCTGCTCAACAGCCTGCAGATGGGCTTCCGCACGCTGGCGATCGAACAGCGTTCCAGCGAGGTCTGGCAGCTGCTGGGCGCGGTCAAGAGCGAGTTCGGCAAGTTCGCCGACGTGCTGGAACGCACGCGCACGCAGTTGGACACGGTGCGCAAGAGCATCGACGGCGCCGGCGTGCGTACGCGCGCGATCGAACGCAAGCTCAAGGGCGTGGAGACGATGCCGTCCGACGAAGCGCGACGCCTGCTGGGCAGCGACGATTTCATCGAAGGCGACGACGAGGCTTAAGGGCGACAGCCCATAAAGCAGGAAGCCCTTGATCTTCCCTTCTCCCACCGGGAGAAGGTGGCGCGCAGCGCCGGATGAGGGTCCGGCCTTGAGGTTGGAGCTGCGCACTCGCGCCGGCGGACCCTCACTCCTCACCCCACACCGGCCCGACGACATAGCGGTCGGGCGTTCGGGCAGCGCGAGCCGATGGCTCGCAAGCGCCGCCCCTCACCCCGCCAGCGGGAGAGGGGCTAAGAACCGTCAGCGGTTGTAATTCGCGTCCGTCGGCATCATCGGCATCGCATCGGCCGGGACGCTGGGGTTGCTGTCGTCGCGCAGATAGTCCGGCAGGCCCTGGTCTTCGGCGTCCATGCGGTCGCCGAAGATCTGGTAGTCGCGGCGTTGCATCCACGAGTCGCGGACCAGGGTGTAATCGTCCTCGGCGCCTTCGCGCAGGGCGTCGGTGGGCATCAGCTGGGCGCGCACGTCGACCAGCTGCAGGCCCTGCAGCGGGATGCGGATGCGGTCCGGATCGACCTGGCGCAGCGGACTCAGCGGCGCGTCGCCGACCGCGCCGAAGGCATCGCGCACGGTGCGCGGGCCGAACAGCGGCAGTTCCAGATAACGCGAGCGCTTCCAGCCCCACACGCCCATGGTCTGGCCGAAGTCTTCGCTGCGGTTGGGCAGCTTGGCGTCGCTGGCGGGGTCGAAGATGCCGCCGATGCCGACCGTGGTGTTGAGCGCGAAACGGCCCAGCGACTGCGCGGCCTGCTTGGGCTTGCCCTGCAGCAGGGCGTTGACCGCCGACACCGGCTGGCCGAGGTTGTTGAAGAAATTGCTCACGCCCAGGCGCACCGGGCGCGGGACCACGCGCACGTAGGCGCGCGCGAGCGGCTTGGCGATCACGCGATCCACCGCGTTGTTGAAGCGGTGCATCTTGCGGTTGTAGCGCTCCCACGGGTCGTAGATCGTCGGCAGCGCGGCCGGCGCCGGCAGGGTCGGGTCGGCGACCGGGTCGTATTCCTGCGATTGCGCGCCGTAGAGCGCATCGAAGTCGCGCTCGGCGTCGGTGCGCGGATCGGCCTGGCCCGTATCGGCCGCAGCGGCGGCGGCAGCGCCCGCGTTGGATGCGGCTTCGGACACTGCGGCGACTTCGGCCGGCGTGGAGGCGTCCAGCGCCGATACCGGTGCGTTGGACGCGTTCGCGGCCGCGGTGGCGGACGCCTCCGCTTCAGCGGCTGCGCTTGCGGCCCGCTTGGCGGCATCGGCGGCTTCCGCTTCGGCGGCGGCGGCGTCCCACGCCGCCAAGGCAGCATCCGCTTCGGCCGGTGCCGTCGTTGCGCCGGCGGCCGGCTGGGTCTTGCCGTCCTCGATCTTGAGGCGGCAGGCCACGGCGGCCTCCGCGCTGCCGTCGCCGGCGGCCAGACAGGTTTCGAAGGTGTTGCGCTGCTGCGCCGACATCTGCTGCGCGTTGGCGGCCAGCGGCAACAGCACGAGGGCGAGAGCGATTACGGGGGAGGGGGAGCGCATGGTCGCAGTCTATTCGCTAAGGGCGGCCTGGCCACGTCCCTGGGGCGATGGCGACCGCAACGGTGTGTTCGGGATCAGCTGGAAAAGCCCAGTCCCTCGTCGAGTCGGTACGCGGTGCGCAGCTCGGTCAAACCGGGCGGCGTGCCGATCACGCTCACGCCCGGCGTGCGCGCGGCGAGTTCGGCCAACAGCGCCAGGCCGGCGCTGTCGACTTCGCTGACCGCGCCCAGCTCCAGGCGGCGCAGGTCCTTGAGCAGCGGCAGGGCCTGCCGCCACAGCGTCGCCACCGCGGCGCGGTCGAGCGCGCCGGTGAACACCAGCGCTTCGCCTTCGCGTCGGACGGTGGCTGCGCTCATGCTCAGTTGCCCTGGGCCTGGGCCTGCAGACGGCCGGCCTGGATGTCGGCGGCGACCTGCGGGATCGACTTCTGCTTGAGCGGGGTGTCGAACTGGTTGCGGAAGGTCTGCACGAAGCTGACGCCTTCCACCATCACGTCGAACACTTTCCAGTTGCTGCCGACCTTTCGCATCAGGTAGTCGACCGGCACCGGCTCGCCGCCCTGGCGCAGGTATTCGCTGGACACCTTCATGATCGCGCCGCCGCGCAGCGGGGTCTCGGACTTGATCCGGACCTTGAGCTTGGCGTTGAAATCCAGCAGCGAGGAACCGTAGCGCTGCATCAGGCTGTTGCTGAGCGCGTCGGCGAACAGCTTGACGTCGGCGTCGGAGGCGCCGCGGCCGTGCGTGCCCAGGACCAGACGCGCGGCGTAGTCGCGGTCGAACATCTGGTTGAACTCGGTGCTGATGAACTGGCTCAGCGCGGCGCGGTTCTTGGTGAACTCGGCGCGGCGCGCTTCCAGCGTGCTCAGGATGCGGGTGCTGTTGGCCAGCACCATCTGGCTGGGCGAACCGGCCGGGGCGGTCGCGGCGGCGGTCGCGGCCTGCGCGAACACCGCGGCGGGCGCGGCGGCGAGCAGCGCCGCAGCGATTACGAGGGAAATGAGGTTGCGCTTCATGGCTTGCTCTCGTCGTGGGTGGGGGCGGCGTCGCCTTGTAGGTACGCCGGAACGTCGTTGGTGGCGGGCGCCGCGGCGTCCTTCTTGTCGCCGCCCTGGGTGCCGCCGCCGCTGAACATGTACTTGCCGACCAGCTGGATCAGGTCGACCGCGGGCTGGGTCAGGAAGATCTCGTCGCCGGGCTTGAGCGGCTCCGGATCGCCGCCCGGGGTCAGGCCGATATAGCTCTCGCCCAGCAGTCCGCTGGTGAAGATGCCGGCCGAGGTGTCGGCGGGCAGGTCCTTGTACTGGCTGTTGATCGCCAGGGTGACCTTGGACTCGAAGGTCTTGGGGTCGAGCTCGATGTGGGCGACCTGGCCGACCGCGACGCCGCCGATCTTGACCGGCGCGTTCGGGCGCAGCGCGCCGATGGTGGTGAAACGGGCCTTGAGCGCGTAGCTGTCGCCGCCGAAGCCCCACTTGCCGTTGGTGGAGGCGATCGCCAGCACCAGCAGCGAGGCCAGAGCGAGCAACAGGAACGCGCCGACGGCGAATTCGATGCGGGGACTGCGGACGGACATGAGGTGGGATCTCCAAGTACCGATCGTTAACCGCCAAAAGAGCGGGTGTTGCATTGGAAAGTCCGCACAAGGATGTGCGGGTTCTTGCGAAGGGACTCGCTATTTGAACAGCAGCGCGGACATGACGAAGTTGAACATCAGCACGAGCAGGGACGCGTTCACCACCGCCTTGGTGGTCGCGACCGAGGTGCCTTCGATGGTCGGTTCGGCGTGGTAGCCGACGTAGGCCGCGACCAGCGCCGAGGTGGCGCCGAACACGCCGGACTTCAACAAGGCCACGCAGAAGTCGTCGACGAAATCGACGTTGTCCTTCAGCGCGGGCCAGAAGTAGCCCGGGTCCAGGCCGATCACGTGCACCGCTTCGAGGTAGCTGGCGGCGATCGCGAAGCTGCAGAAGAAGCCGGTCAGCAGCGGCACGCTCAGCACCGCGGCCCAGAAGCGCGGCGCGACCGCCTTGCCGACCGGGTCGATCGCCATCAGGCCCAGCGCGGTGATCTGGTCGGTGGCGCGCATCAGGCCCAGTTCGGCCGCGATCGAGCTGCCGGCGCGGCCGATGAACAGCAGCGCGGTCAGGACCGGGCCGAGTTCGCGGTACAGCGACAGCCCGAGCAGGGTGCTCAGCGAGTTGCTGGCGCCGAAGGTGGCGAGTGTGCGGTAGCCCTGCAAGGTCAGCACCAGGCCCACGAACGCGCCGCCAACGGCGATGATCGGCAGCGAACGTGCACCTATCTTGTAGATCTCGCGGGTCAGCTCGCGGAAGAAGTCGGGGGTCGGCTTGGACGCGCGGAACACCGACAGGGTGAACAGGCCGGCGCGGCCGAGCTGGCGGGTGGCTTCGACGAAGGGCATCAGGCGGCCTCCGCCGTGCGCGGCGCGGCGTCGAACGCGATCGGGCCGTCGGGTTCGCCGCGCAGGAACTGCTGCACCAGCGGATCGGTGCTGGCTTCCAGTTGCGCCGGGGTGCCGGAGAAGACGATGCCGCCGTTGGCGATCACGATGGCGTGGTCGGCCACGGGCAGAGTTTCGTGGACGTGGTGGGTCACGATGATGCTGGTCAGGCCGAGGGTGTCGTTGAGGCGGCGGACCAGGCTCATGACCACGCCGGAGGCGATCGGGTCCAGGCCGGTCAGCGGTTCGTCGTAGATCATCAGCGGCGGGTCCAGCGCCAGCGCCCGCGCCAGCGCGACCCGGCGCGCCATGCCGCCGGACAGTTCGCGCGGGTAGGCGTCGGCGGCGGCACGCAGGCCGACCGCGTTGAGCTTCATCAGCACCAGGCGCCGGATCAGGGCGTCGGGCAGATCGGTATGGGTGCGCAGCGGCAAGGCCACGTTCTCGGCCGCGGTGAGGTCGGTGAGCAGGCCGTTGCCCTGCAGCAGCACGCCCAGGCCCTTGCGCAGTTCCAGCAGTGCGCGCGAACGGCGCGGCACGTCCTGGCCCAGCACTTCGACCCGGCCCGCGGCCGGCGCGAGCTCGCCGGTCAGCGCCGACAGCAGCGTCGACTTGCCGCTGCCCGAGGGACCCAGCACCGCGACGATGCTGCCGCGCGGCACCGACAGGTTGATATCGCGCAGCACGGCACGGCCGCCGCGATCCAGTCGCAGGTCGGTCAGGCGGACGATGGGCGTTTCGGTCGTCATGCTGGGGGCGTCATCCGGAGAGGTGCGGCGGCCGCACGCGGCCCGCGTGGGGTCGCAAGTTTCGGCAGCTTGGCGGGCTGAGGCTGAACGGGGATGCAGCGCGGTCATTGTCGCAGGTTCCACGGCGACGCCACGCGAACGGCACCATCGTCGTGCCGTCGATGCTGGACGGCACGGATTAAGAAGGCTTTAAGCGCCGGTGTTACGGATGCGACGTGTTGCCGGGCGGCATCGATGGCCCGCTGCCGCACGCTTCGCCGCCGTAAAAGGAACGCCACGCGTGCGTCCGCGCTGCGGCAAGATGTCGCGATGCCCGGCCGTCCAGACTTCCGTCTCTACCACTCCAATGCACTGGACGTGCTGGCCGGGCTGCTGGCGCAGGAGCTGCGCACACCCGCGCCCGGGCAGTCGGCGCTGGCGCCGGACATGGTCCTGATCCCGCAGGTGGCGATGCGGCGCTGGCTGCAGGCGACCCTGGCCCAGGCCTACGGCATCGCCGCCAATCTCGAATTCCTGACCCCGGGCGAGTTCGTCCAGCGCGCGCTCGACGCCAACGTGCCCGGCGTGGAGGACGACATCGGCGCCGACGCGCTGCGCTGGCGTCTCTATAAGGAGCTCTCGCATCCGGCCACGCTGCGCGAACCGGCGCTGGCCGAATTGCGCGGCTATCTGGCCGGCGCCGACCCGCTCAAGCCCTGGTCGCTGGCCGGCGAGCTGGCGGGCCTGTTCGAGAAGTACCAGGCCTGGCGCCGCGACTGGCTGCTGGCCTGGGACGCGGGCCAGGCCCGCGACGACGCCCAGGCCGCGCTCTGGCGCCGCGTCGCCGGCGGGCGCCAGTACCGCGCGCGCCGCATCGGCGACTACCTGGCGCGATACGGCGGCGACGACGCGCCGGCGCCGGCCGGCCTGCCGCCGCGACTGTTCGCCTTCGCCACCCTCAACGTCTCGCCCGACGTGCTGCGGGTGATCGCGACCCAGGCCCGCGCCGGCGTGCTGCATTTCTATCTGCCCACGCCGACCCGCAAGTACTGGGGCGACCTGGCGACTTACGCCGAGCGCCTGCGCCTGGACGAAGCCGGCGCGCTGGCCGAGACCGACGACGACAACCCGCTGCTGCAGGCCTGGGGCGCGGCCGGCCGCGACTTCATGGCGGTGCTGGGCGGCTACGAGGTGGTGCACCCCTCGGGCGAGATCGCCGCCTACGCCGATCCCGAATCCGATCCCGCCGACGACCCGGCCGGCGACAGTCTGCTCAAGCGCCTGCAGCGCGACCTGCTGCACCGGCGCGCGCCGGCGATACCGGCGTGGCGCGACCGCGTCGATGCGGCCGACTCCAGCCTGCAGGTCCACGCCTGCCACACCCGATTGCGCGAAGTGCAGGTGCTGCACGACCAACTGCGCGGCCTGCTCGAAGACCCGCGCTTCGATCCGCCGCTGCAGCCGCGCGAAATCGCGGTGCTCGCGCCCGACATCGATCCCTACGCGCCGCACATCGCCGCGGTGTTCGGCGGCCTGGCCGGGCGCCCGGGCTTCATTCCCTATGCGTTGGCCGACGTCAGCCCGCTCGCCGCCGAACCGCTGGCCGACGTGTTCCTGCGCCTGCTCGCGCTGCCGGTGTCGCGCTTCGGCCTGAGCGAGATCCTCGACCTGCTGGCCACGCCCGCGATCGCCGACGCCGCCGGCCTGGACGCGCCCGCGTTCGAGCGCCTGCACGCCTGGCTACACGAGGCCGGCGCGCGCTGGGGCATCGACGACGCCCACCGCGCCCGCCACCAGGCCCCGGTCGACGACGCCTACACCTGGCGCTTCGCCCTCGACCGCCTGCTGATCGGACATGCCAGCGGCGGCGACGACGACATCGCCGGGGTCGCGCCGTACACCGAACTCGAAGGCAGCGCGCTGGACGCGCTGGACGCGCTGATCCGTTTGCTGCGCGTGCTCGCCCGCTATGAGCGCGCGCTGGCCGCGGCGATGACGCCGGCGCAGTGGCGCGACCGTCTGCTGAGCCTGTTGCAGGCGTTGTTGCCGCAGCGACCGCGCGAGTCCGGCGACCTGCGCACCCTGGAGCGCCTGCGCCTGCTGGTGGAAGGCTTCGCCCGCGACGCCGAGCGCGCCGGCTTCGACGCGCCGGTGCCGGCCGAAGTGGTGCGCGCGCATTTCCGCGCCGCCCTGAGCGACGCCGACACCCGTGCGCCGCTGCTCACCGGCGGCGTCAGCTTCGGCCGCATGGTGCCGATGCGCCTGATCCCGTTCCGTGCGATCTGCCTGCTCGGCATGAACGACGGCGACTACCCGCGCCGCGATCCGGTCGGCGGCCTCAACCGCCTCGCCGCCGAACTGGGCACCACGGCGCGCCGCCACGGCGACCGCTCGCTGCGCGAGGACGATCGTTTCCTGTTCCTGCAGCTGTTCGTGGCTGCGTCCGAAGTGCTGTACCTGAGCTACCTGGGCGCCGATCCGCGCGACGGCAGCGCGCGCGAGCCTTCGCCGCTGGTGTCGGAACTGCTGGACGTGGCCGCGCGTTACCACCGCGAACCCGACGCCGCGCGCGCCGCCCTGATCGTGCACGAACCGCTGCAGCCGTTCTCGCCGGCCGCGTTCGGCGCCGGCGACGAGGCCGATGGCGCGCTCGAACCGCGCCGCTACAGCTACCGCGGCGAATGGCGCCCGGCGGCGCAGGCCGGCGCCGGCGAACGCAGCGAACTCGGCCCCTGGATCGAACATCCGCTCACGCCGGTCGAGCTAGCGCCGCGGATCGCGCTGGCCGACCTGCGCGCGTTCCTGCGCGATCCGCCGGGCGCGTTCCTGCGCCAGCGCCTCAACCTGCGTCTGCCCGACGCGGGCGACGCCGACGACGACGTCGAACCGTTGCTGCTGCCCGGCCGCGGCCTGCAGCGCCAGCAACTGCAGCAGGCGGTGTACGAGGCGCTGCTGGCCGGGCAAGGCGAGGGCCTGCAGGCGCGCCTGCGCGCTCGCGCGCTGCTGCCGTCCGGGCCGCTGGGCCGGCGCCAGCTCGACAGCCTGCTCGCCGAAGTGCGGCCCTACGCCGAGGCCTTCGCGCGCTGGCGCGAGGATCAGGCGCCGCAGTCGCAGCACTTCGAACTCGAACTCGGCGCGCAGCGGCTGCACGGCCGCATCGACGAGCTCTACGCCGCCGGCCTGGCGCGCCTGCGCTTCGGCAAACTGCACGGGCCGGCGCAGATCGCGCACGGCCTGGATTGGCTGGTGCTGTCGGCGCTGGGCGATGCGCGCCCCTTGGCGCAATTCGCCGAGGCCGGCGGCGGCGTCGGGCCTAGCCTGCGTGCGGCGCTCGCACCCGCGCAGGCGCGCACCGCGCTGGACGCGCTGCTGCGCCTGCGCGCGCACGGCCTGCGCGAACCGCTGCCGTTTCTGCCGCGCGCGGGCTGGCTCTGGTACCTGGCCGACAGCGAAGGCCGCGACGCCTGGAACCAGGCCGCGCTGCAATGGCACGGCGGCAGCCACAGCTGGAGCGAGGCCGAGGCCGGCGGCGCACGTTTGGCGCTGCGCGGCCACGATCCGTTCGCCGCCACCGCCGAGGGCGCGGCCCTGGCCGACGAGTTCCGCGCCATCGCGCGGCTGGTGTTCGACGCCGTCGTGCACGGCCGCAGCGAGGAGGACGCGCGATGAGCGAACGCCCGCGCGACCTGTTCGACCCGGCGCCCGCCGTTGTCGCCGTGGACGACGATTTCCTGCGCGTGCCCCTGCATGGTCTGCACCTGATCGAAGCCAGCGCGGGCACCGGCAAGACCTATACCCTGGCGACCCTGGTCACCCGCCTGGTGATCGAGCGCGGCCTGCGCGTCGGCCAGATACTGGCCGTGACCTTCACCGACGCGGCCACCCAGGAACTGCGCGAACGCCTGCGCCGGCGCCTGCTGCTGGCCGCGCGCATCGCCGCCGACGATCCCGCGCTGCCCGCAGCCGACGACGACGGCGAGCGCGCGGTCACCCGCGCCCTGATCGCCGCGCGTTTGAACGAGGAAGCGCCGGCGGCTTTGCGCGCGCGCCTGCAGCGCGCTGCGCGCGAGATCGATCTGGCCGCGGTGGTCACCATCCACGGCTTCTGCGCGCGCGTGCTCAGCGAGCACGCCCTGGAAACCGGGCAGGCCTTCCTGGCGCCGGAGATGATCGGCAGCGACCGCGAGCTGCGCGACGAGGTCGCGGTCGACCTGTGGCGCGCGCTCGGCACCGACGCGGTCGCCGCCGAACTGCTGCAGGCGCGCTGGCCGGCCGGTCCCCCGGCGCTGGCCGCCGACCTGGGCGCGTTGCTGCGCGCAGCGCGGCTGCGGCCGCCGCTGCCCGCGGCCACGCCCGATCCGCTGCCGCTGCTGCAGGCGCGCGCCGACGCCCTGCGCCAGAGCTATCTGCAACACGGCGCGCAGGCCTTCGCCGATCTGGAAGCGGCGATGGCGGCCAAGGTGCTCAACGGCCAGACCTGGCGCGCCGAACTGCCCGGCGCCCTGCACGAGGCGCTGGCGCGCTGGTGCGCGAACGGCGACGCCGGCGCGCGCATCGAACCGCGCATCGACCGCATGACCCCGGCCGCATTGGCCGACCGCACCAACAAGGGCAAGCAGGCGCAGACCCCGAGCTCGCCGCTGTTTCTGGCCCTGGCCGATTACCTCGACGCCGCCGCCGCGCGTGCGCAATGGCTGGACGCGCAAGGCCTGGCGCTGGTGCACCGCGTGCGCGACGAAGCCGCGGCGCGTCTGGCCGAGCTCAAGCGCGTGCGCCGCGTGCAGACCTACGACGACCTGATCGACGGCGTCGCCGATGCCCTGGCCGGCCCGCACGCGGAGGCGCTGATCGCACGGCTGCGCGCGCAGTACGCGGTCGCCCTGGTCGACGAGTTCCAGGACACCGACGCGCGCCAGTGGGCGATCTTCGAACGCGTGTTCGGGCCCAGCGGCGGAGACGACGTCAGTCTGTTCCTGATCGGCGATCCCAAGCAGGCGATCTACGGCTTCCGCGGCGGCGACGTCCACACCTACCTCGCGGCCGCGGGTCAGGCCGAGCAGGCGCCGCCGCTGCGCCGCAACTTCCGCTCGCGGCCGTCGCTGCTGCGTGCGGTCGAAGCGCTGTACCGGCGCGCCGGTGCCGACGCCTTCGTCGATGCGCGCATCGGTTTCCTTGCGGTCGAGCCCGGCGGCGTGGTCGCCGACGATGCATTGCTGCGCGACGGCCGTCGCGCGCCCGCGCTGACCCTGCGCCGCTTGCCGGCACCCGACGACGGGCGTAAGCAAGCGCAGTGGAGCGCGCCGGAATCGCGCGAACTGGCGACCCGCGCCTGCGTCGCCGCGATCCACGCCTGGCTCGCCGACACGCGCGCTGGCGACGCCAGCATCGATGGCCGTCCGCTGCAGCCGGCCGACATCGCGGTGCTGGTGCGCAGCCACGACGAGGCCGCGCGCGTGCAGCGCGCCCTGGTCGCCGCCGGCATTCCGGCGGTCGCGGCCGGGCGCCGGAGCGTGTTCGCGACCGAACAGGCGCAGGAACTGCTGGCCCTGTTCGACGCCCTGCTCCAACCCGGCGACGGCGGCCGCCTGCGTGCGGCGCTGGCGAGCGTGTTCCTGGGCCTGGACGCGGACTCGATCGCGCGCCTGGACAGCGACGAGTTGTGGCAGCGCGACTGGCAGCTGCGTGCGCTGGAGTGGCGCGAGCGCTGGCAGCGCCACGGCCCCTTGGCCCTGGTCGCCGACCTGTGCGCGCAGCAGGCGCCGCGTCTGCTCGCGCTCAACGACGGCGAGCGTCGCCTGACCAACCTGCTGCAACTGGGCGAAGCGCTGCAGGAGGCCGACGCCCAGGCCCTGGGCCTGCACGGCCTGGTCGACTGGCTGCGCCTGCGCATCGCCGAGGCCGACGACAACGACGAACAGCAGCAACTGCGTCTGGAATCCGACGCGCGCCGGGTCCAGATCCTGACCCTGCACAAGAGCAAGGGCCTGGAGTTCGGTTTGGTGTTCCTGCCGTTCGCGGCGATCGGGCGCGAATCGCGCGGCGGCCGCCATTGCGAATACCCCGACGACGACGGCCGAGTGCTGCAACTGGAAGGCGAGCACGACGACGCGGCCACTCCGAGCTGGAACGAGGCGCGCAACCGCTCCTTGCGCGAGGCCGCGGCCGAGGACGCGCGCTTGCTCTACGTCGGCCTGACCCGTGCAAAGCACGCGTTGTGGCTGGCGACCGGGCCGCTGTACCTGGGCGCGTCGACGCCGTTGGCGCCGATGCTGGACGACATCGCCGCGCTCGCCACCGGCGACGATCACGACATCGCGGTGGACGACGGTGCGCCCGAACCGCGTCCGCTGCCGCTGCCGCCGGAAGCGGGCGGCGCGGTGCCGCCCGCGCGTACGGTGCGTCGCGGTCTGTCGCGCGACTGGTGGGTGCACAGCTTCACCCAGCTCACCCGCGAGGACGCCGGCCACCGCGTGCAGGACGAGCGCGGCGCCGAGGACGAACCCGAACCGCTGATCCTGCCCGCGCCGCACGAACTGCCCATCGACGTGATGGAGCTGCGTTTCTCCGGCAGCCGCTTCGGCAACGCCGTGCACACCGCTTTGGAGCGTTGCGATTTCGCCGCATGGCAACACTGGCGCCGCCTCGGCCTGGTGCCGGACGGACAGGAGCCGCTGCTGCGCACGGCGATGCACGAGCAGGGCTACACCGATGCCGATATCGACAGCGGCGGCCTGGACACCCTGGCGCGCCTGGTCGGCGCGACGCTCACCGCGACCCTGCCCGAAGGCGCGCGTTTGAGCGACCTGCCACCGACCGCGCTGCGCGCCGAAATGGAATTCCACTTCGCGCTCAACGACGCATCGACCGCGGCTTTGCTGGAGCTGCTGCATGCGCACGGCTGGCTGCGCGCGCGCCAGGCCTTCGGCCATCGACGCCGCCTCGATGGTCTGATGACCGGCAAGATCGACCTGGTCTACGTGCACGAGGGCCGCTACTACCTGCTCGACTACAAGACCAACCGTCTGCCGTCCTACGATGCCGCCGCGATCGAGCGCGCGATGGACGACAGCGAGTACACCCTGCAATCGCTGATCTACACCCTGGCCCTGCATCGCTGGCTGCGGTTCCGGCTGGGCGCGGACTACGACTACGACCGCGATTTCGGCGGCACCCGTTATCTGTTCTGCCGCGGTCTGGACCCGATCCGCAGCCAGACCGAAGGCGACGGCATCCACGCCCAGGTACCGCCGCGCGCGCTGGTCGAAGCGCTGGACGGCTTGTTCGGCGGAGGCGCGGCATGAGCCTGATCGACGCCCTGCTGCGACGCGGCCGCCTGCGCACGGTCGACCATGCCCTGGCGCAGTCGCTGCGCCGGCTCGATCCGGCCACGCAGGAACTGGTCCTGGCCGGCGCCGCGCTGGCTTCGCGCGCGATCGCCGACGGCCATGCCGCGTTCGATCCCGAGCTGCCCGGCGAAGAGGTCGCGGACATCGTGCTGGTCGAGCCGCGGCAGTGGTCGGCGGCGCTGCAGGCCTCGTCCTGGATCGCCACGCCCGCAGACGAAAATCCGGCCGACCCCGGCGCGCCGCTGGTGCTGGAGCGCGGCCTGCTCTACCTGCGCCGTTATCGCGAATACGAACGCCGCCTGGCCGCGCGCCTGCGCGCGCTGGCCGCGCACGCGCCGCCGCAGGCCGATGCCGCCGCGCTGGTGCCCTTGTTCGCGGCCTTGTTCCCGCAGGCGCGCGACGGCGACCGCCAGGCGCGCGCGGCGGCGCTGGCCTTGGCGCGCGCCCTGCTGCTGGTCACCGGCGGGCCCGGCACCGGCAAGACCACCACGGTCGCGCGCTTGCTGCTGCTGTTGATCGCCCAGGCGCGCCAGTCCGGCGCGCCGCCGCCGCGGATCGCCCTGGCCGCGCCGACCGGCCGTGCCGCCGAGCGCATGGCCGAAAGCCTGCGTGCGGCGGCCGCGTCGCTGCGGCTCGTGGCGGGCGTCGATCCCGCGCTGTGCGAGGCCCTGCCGGTGGAAGCGCGTACCCTGCATCGGCTGCTGGGCACGCTGCCCGACAGCCCGCGCTTCCGTCACGACGCGCGCGATCCCTTGCCGTACGACGCGATCGTCGTCGACGAGGCCTCGATGGTCGACCTGCCGCTGATGTGCAAGCTGGTCGAGGCCGTGCCCGACGGCGCACGCCTGATCCTGCTGGGCGACCGCGACCAGCTGCCTTCGGTCGAAGCCGGCGACGTGCTGGCCGCGATCGTCGATGCCGCGGGCGAGGAAGAGGCCATGCCGGCGTCGATCGCGCGAGCCTTGCAGCCCTTGCTCGGCGACAGCCTGTCTGTGGACGACGGCATGCCGACCGCGCCGTTGGCCGGGCATCGCGTGCATCTGCAACGCGGCTACCGCCAAGCCGAAAGTCTGGACCTGGCCCCGCTCGCGCAAGCCACGCGCGCCGGCGACGCCGACACCGCCCTGGCTCTGCTGCGCAGCGGCGAACTGCGCGGCGTGAGCTTCCACGAGGATGCGATCGATCCCTTGTCCGGCCCCGGCCGCGAGCGGCTGTTGGGCGAATGGCGCACATTGGCCGCGGTCGAGGATCCCGCCCAGGCCTTGGCCCTGGCCGCGCGCGTGCGTCTGCTGACCGCGCTGCGCGACGGCGCGCAGGGCGCCGCTCCCTTGAATGCGCGCATCGAGGAAGCGCTGGCCGGCAGCCACCGACCGGCGTACTTCCAGGGCCGTTTGCTGCTGATCACCGAGAACAGCTACCGCCACGGTCTGTTCAACGGCGACATCGGCGTCTGTTTGCGCCCGACCGACGGCGCGCGTGAGAGCGACGGCCCGGTCGCCTGGTTCGCCGGCGGCAGCGAGGGCGTGCGCGGTTTCTACCCGGCCGCCTTACCCGCGCATACCGGCGCGTTCGCGATGACAGTGCACAAGTCGCAGGGCTCGGAATTCGACAGCGTCTGGCTGCAACTTCCGCGCCAGGACGCGCGCAGCCTGTCGCGCGAACTTCTGTACACGGCGATGACCCGCGCTCGGCGCGAGCTGCACCTGTGCGCCAGCGAGGCCATCCTGCGCGCGGCGCTGTCGAGGCACGCGATGCGCGTGTCGGGCCTGGCGGCCAGGTTGCGCTAAACACCGCGCCCAGCTTTGGGGTAGGAGCGGCGTAAGCCGCGACCGCGCCAATGCACCTACGTCGGAACCTGCCATCGTGCGAAAGGCCAGGGAGCGAGGGCAAACGAATTTGCGCCTTCGGCGCTGCATTTCCTCACCCACACCCCGGCCCGACCCACAGCGGTCGGGCATTCGGTGCAGCGCGAGCCGATGGCTCGCAAGCGCCGCCCCTCACCCCGCAAGCGGGGGAGGGGACTCATGTGCGATCGGTCGGTGCGGGCGGTGCGACGACGCGATGGTGCGGTTCGCTCGCGCTCACCGCGCCCTACGGCTCCGGCCTCAGGCCAGTTCCGCGTCCTCGCTGTCGTGGCGTGCGCCAGCCACGATCGCATCGACTTCGACTTCCGGCGAAGGCGAGGCCTTGTTCGGACGCTGCTTGGCGACCTTGGCCAGCTCGGCCGCGATCGCCGCCGAGGCGTCTTCGGAGGCCTTGCGGAAACGCTGACGGTCCGGGCACAGCACCTGCATGTAGTCGGCATCGAAGTTCAGGCGTTCGACCAGGAAATCGACGAACGCACGCACTTTGGGCGACTGCACCTGGCCGCGCGGGAACACCGCGTTGAAGTCCATCTCCGGACCGGTCCAGCCGGCCAGCACGCGCTGCACATAGCCCTGTTCGGCGTAGGCCTTGACCGTGACGTCGCTGGCCAGCATCAGGCCCTCGCCGCACAGCAGCGCGCCCTTGAGCGCGCCGGGGTCGTTGGCGACCAGCACCGGATCGACCCGGTAGTCGATGTTGCGTTCGCCGTCGCTGAGCGTCCACACGTAGGCGCCGTTGCGTCGCGACTTCTGCATCGCCAGGGTGCGGTGGTGTTGCAGATCGTCCGGGTGCAACGGCTCGCCGTGGCGGGCCAGATAGTTCGGGCTGGCGTAGACCTGGGTGCGGAACACCGCCAGGCGGCGCGCGATCAGGTTGGAGTCGGGCAGCTCGCCGACGCGCAGGGCGACGTCGATCTCCTTGTCGATGATGTCCAGCGGTTCGTTGGTCAGCAGCATCTCCAGCCGCACCTCGGGATGGCGGGCGTGGAACTCGCCCAGCAGCGGCGCGATCCAGGTGATGCCGACCGAGTACGGCGCGGTGAAGCGCAGCCAGCCGCGCGGGCCGCCCTGCAGCTGGCCGACCGCGCTTTCGGCTTCGTCCAGTTCGCGGGCGATGCGCTGGCAGTGTTCGAAGTAGATGTTGCCGGCCTCGGTCAGGCCGAGCTTGCGGGTCGTGCGATGCAGCAGCTGCGCGCCCAGGCGCGTCTCCAGATCCTGGACCTTGCGGCTGACCGTGGTCTTGGGGAGCCGCAGCGCGCGCGCCGCGGAGATGAAGCTGCCGTGCTCGACCACCTTGACGAAGATCAGGGTGTCGTTGAGATCGCGGGCCATGGGGGCCTCCGGATTGGGATGACGGGAAGGGCCGTCTCGGACCGGCTGGGGGAGCCGAGCGGGGCATTAGCCCGATGTCGGGACAATTATTCCCTGAATCAACGGCTAATCAAGTGCCGTTTGTGCGCCTAATCTCTGCGGCACACCCGAAACCCCCTCCCGCCGCCATGTTGACCGCCCGCCAAGCCCGCTTCGCCTTCCTGCCGCTGATGATGATAGCGATGTCAGCCTTGATCGTGCTGGCCGCCATCGTCTTCCGCCAAGGCCTGTCCGAAGGCGCGGAAGAAGCCTGGATGCTGGCCTGGGTGCTGGCCTTCACGGTCGCCCTGCCGACCGCGATGCTGGTGCTGCCGGCGGTGGGCGCCCTGCTGTCCCACCACACCCGTCGCGAAATCATCCCGCTGACGGGAGAAAAAATCCCGGGAGCGGGACAATGAAATCCCCCCTGGTGATCCTGGGCGCCACCGGCGGCGTCGGCCGCGGCGTGGTCCGGGCCGCGGTCAAGGCCGGCTGGCCGGTGATCGCGGTCGCCCGTGGCGGCCGTGAGCTCAAGTTGCTGCAGGCCTCCTACCCCGAGGCCGACCTGACCGTGATCAGCGGTTCGGTCGCCAGCGATGCCGACGGCGCCAAGCTCGCGCGCGCCCTGCGCAAGCTCGGGCGCCCGCTGGCCGGCGTGGTCGCCGCGGTCTGCGGCAGCAACGAGCGCGGCCGCCTGCTCGACCACCCGGCCGCGTTCCTGCGTCGCAAGCTCGACGAAGACCTGCTGCCGCACCTGGCCGCGGCCCGCCACCTGCTGCCCTTGCTCGCCGAGGGCGACCGCGGCGGCAGCTACGTGCTGATCGGCGGCCCCGGCAGCGAGCACCCCTGGGCCGGTTACGGCCACCGCTCGATCGGCGCCGCCGCGCTGCGCATGCTCGCGCGCGTGCTGCACGACGAAGCCCGGCAGATGTCGGTGCGGGTGCAGCTGCTCGCGGTCGACATGCCGGTGCGTACCGAACTCAACGATGGCCACGCCTGTCCGGAATGGCCCAGCGCCCTGTCGATCGGCCAGCGTGCGCTGGCCCTGATCGAACAGGCCGAGCAGCGCAGCGAGCCGGCGCGTGCCATCGTCACCTATGCGCGCGCGCCGGGCCCCTCGACGCTGCCGCCTTACGCGGTCGACCTGTCGGACGACATCGACCGCGAACCCGTTCCACCCGCGGCCCAGACCGCGCGCTTCCAGCCAGCCGCCGCGACCGACGCGACGCTAGCGACCGCTACGCAAGATCCGGATAGCCCGGCCGACTCCAAGGCGCAACGCTGTCTGCAAGACGCGCGCGCGCTGCTGAAAGCGATCACTTCTTCGAAAACCAACCAGGAACCCTCCCCACAATGAGCCCTCGCAAAGTTCTCGCCCGCTCCGGCCGCGCCGGCCCCGGGCTCCCCGTACTCGCGCTGGCCGCGAGCGTCGTCATTGCCCTGGCGATGGCCGGCTGCGGCAGCCAGGCCGCCGAATCCGAAGGCGGCGGCATGCCGCCCCCGGCGGAAGTCAGCGTCGCCCAGGTGCTGAGCAAGCAGGTCCGCCAGTGGGACGAATTCACCGGTCGCGTCGCGGCGGTGGAATCGGTCGAACTGCGCCCGCGCGTCAGCGGCTACGTCGAACGCGTCGTCTATAAGGAAGGTCAGGAGGTCAAGAAAGGCGACCTGCTGTTCGTGATCGACCAGCGCCGCTACCGCGCCGAGCTCAACCGCGCCCAGGCCCAGTTGGAACGCGCGCGTGCCGAAGCGCGTCTGGCCCAGACCCAGGACCAGCGCGCCCAGACCCTGGTCGAAGCCAAGGCGATCTCGCGCGAAGAGTTCGAGACCCGCCGCGCCGCGACCACCCAGGGCAACGCCGGCGTACGCGCCGCCGAAGCCGCGGTCGCCTCGGCCCAACTCGATCTGACCTTCACCGAAGTGCGTGCGCCGATCAGCGGCCGCGCCGGCCGCGCGCTGACCACCGTCGGCAACCTGGCCCAGGCCGATCAGACCCTGCTGACCACCCTGGTCTCGCAGGATCCGATGTACATCTACTTCGAAAGCGACGAGCAGACCTACCAGCGCTACAGCGACCTGGCCCGCAAGGGCGAGCGCGCCGAGAACAAGAACCCGGTCCGCGTCGGTCTGTCCGGCGAAGCCGGTTACCCGCACGAAGGCGCGGTCGACTTCACCGACAACCAGGTCGATCCGACCACCGGCACCATTCGCGCCCGCGCGGTGGTGGCCAACCCGGATCGCCAGTTCACGCCGGGCATGTTCGCGCGCGTGCAATTGGAAGGCAGCGGCGACTTCAAGGCCATGCTGATCGACGACAAGGCCGTGCTCACCGACCAGGACCGCAAGTACGTCTACGTGCTCGGCCAGAAGAGCGAGGCGGTCCGCAAGGACGTGGTGCTCGGCCGCATGATCGACGGTCTGCGTGTGGTCCAGTCGGGCCTGGCGCCGACCGACAAGGTGATCGTGCACGGTGTGCAGAAGATCTTCTTCCCCGGCGCGCCGGTGGCTCCGAAGACCATCGCGATGGGCGCGCCGGCACCGGTGCCGGGTCAGCCCGTCGCCAGCACCGCCGGGGCGAAGTGATCGCGACAGGCTGAACCCTAGGATCCTTCGAAAGCCCTGATCCGTCATCCCCGCGAAGGCGGGGATCCAGGGCTCTTCGGGCGAGAACGTTCGATCTCCGGATCCCCGCCTGCGCGGGGACGACGAGCAAAGTCGGACGCGCTCAGAGGATTTCGCAATCAAGGCCGTCGCCATGGCGACGGCCGGGGACTCATGCGGCTGCATGCCGCACCAAGGAATCCGTTATGGACTTTTCCAAATTTTTCATCGATCGGCCGATCTTCGCTGCCGTGCTGTCGATCGTGATCTTCGCCGCCGGCCTGATCGCGATACCGATCCTGCCGATCAGCGAATATCCCGAGGTCGTACCGCCTTCGGTGATGGTGCGCACGGTGTACCCGGGCGCCAATCCCAAGGTCATCGCCGAAACCGTCGCCACGCCGTTGGAAGAAGCGATCAACGGCGTCGAAGACATGATGTACATCAAGTCGGTCGCCGGTTCCGACGGCGTGCTGGCGATCACCGTCACCTTCCGCCCCGGCACCGATCCCGACGATGCCGCCGTGCGCGTGCAGAACCGGGTCAGCCAGGCGCTGGCGCGACTGCCTGAGGACGTGCGCCGGCAAGGCGTGACGACCCAGAAGCAAGCGCCGGTGTTCCTGATGGTGGTGCACCTGACCTCGCCCAACGGCAAGTACGACACCCTGTACC
>CAMLID010000014.1 GCA_946480055.1 uncultured Lysobacter sp.
CGGCATCATGCCGGGCCACATCCACCTGCCGGGCAAGATCGGCATCGTCTCGCGCTCGGGCACGCTCACGTACGAAGCCGTCAAGCAGACCACCGACGCCGGCCTCGGCCAGTCGACCTGCATCGGCATCGGCGGCGACCCGATCAACGGCACCAACTTCATCGATGCGCTGAAGCTGTTCCAGGAAGATCCGCAGACCGAAGGCATCATCATGGTCGGCGAAATCGGCGGCTCGGCCGAGGAAGAGGCGTCCGAGTACATCGCCAAGCACGTGACCAAGCCGGTGGTCGGCTTCATCGCCGGTGCCTCGGCTCCGGCCGGCAAGCGCATGGGCCACGCCGGCGCGATCGCGTCCGGTGGCCAGGGCACGGCCGCGGGCAAGTTCGCGGCGATGGAAAAGGCCGGCATCACCACGGTGAAGTCGCCGGGCGACCTGGGGGCGGCGATCGCGAAGCGTCTGGCGAAGTAAGCCGGCGCCAGCAATCGTTGCGAAGAAGCCGCCTTCGGGCGGCTTCTTCGTTTGTAGCACTCTTGTGCTACAGTGGCCTCCGCATCGTAGCGATCCGGAGGCACCGATGTCGACCACCACGATCCGACTCACCGACGAGCTCAAGGCGCGCATCAGCCACGCCGCCGAGCGCGCCGGCACCACGTCGCACAGCTTCATCCTCGGCGCCATCGAGGAGAAAGTGGGCGAAGCCGAACGGCGGCGCGAGTTTCTCGACGAGGCCGAACGCCGTTGGCAGGCTTTCATCGGCGATGGCCAGGTCCTCGCCTGGGAAGACATGCGCGACTACCTGGAGCGCCGCGCGCGTGGCGAGAATCCGGATATGCCCATTAAGAAGACCTTCGGGCGCCAGCCGTGACCCGGATCGTCCTCTCGCCGGGACTGGCGGAGGATTTCGCGCGCATCTTCGACCACCTGGATCGGCACGAGGTCGCGCAACGTGAAGAGCGCATCGCCGGCATTCTGCATGCGGTGGACGTGCTGGCCGACAATCCTTTGATCGGACGAGCGCAGGCAGGAGATGTGCGCGAGCTCATCGTAGGCCGCGAAGGACGGGGCTACGTCGCTCTGTACCGATACTTGAATGAGTTCGACACGATCCTGATCGTGGCCATCCGAGGCCAGCGCGAAGCCGGCTACACGCACGGCTGAGATCGGGTGCGGCCCGAACAACAACGCCGAAGCCTGCAAGGTTGAGGCCAGCACGATCTCAACCAGCACGATCTTAGTTAAACGACTTAAACCCGCACGCACGAACATCCGTTCTTCCGAGACTCGCCGCATGTCTACGCAACTTCGCATCGCCCTGGCCCAATTCGACTTCCCGGTCGGCGCCGTCGAGCGCAACGCCGAACGCATCGCGCAGATGATCGCGCAGGCGCGCGACGAGCATCGCGCCGACGTTGTGCTGTTCCCGGAGCTCGCGATCAGCGGCTACCCGCCCGAAGACCTGCTGCTGCGCCCGAGCTTCTTGGCCGACTGCGAGGCCGCGTTGTTGCGCATCGCCGCCACCACGAACGGCATCACCGCCGTGATCGGCTGGCCGCAGGCGGCCGGCGCGGTTGTCTACAACGCCGCCAGCGTGCTGCGCGACGGACGCATCCACGCCACCTACCGCAAGCGCGAGTTGCCTAACTACGCGGTGTTCGACGAGCGCCGGTACTTCGATGTCGACCCCGACGGCGAAAGCTGCGTGTTCGAGGTCAAGGGCGTGCCGGTCGGGCTGGTGATCTGCGAGGACCTATGGTTCCCCGAGCCGCTGGCCGTGGCCGCCGCGGCCGGCGCCGAACTGGTGCTGGTGCCCAACGCTTCGCCGTTCGAGCGCGACAAACACGCCCAGCGCGATGCCCTGATCGCTCAGCGCGTGCGCGAAAGCGGTTGCGCGCTGGCCTATCTCAACGTGGTCGGCGGCCAGGACGCGCTGGTGTTCGATGGCGCCTCGGTGCTCGCCGACGGCGGCGGCCGCGTGCACAACGCCGCGCGCGCGTTCGAGGACCACTGGCTGGTCGCCGACTACGACGCCGCCACGCGCGCGTTCGCGCCGGTGGCCTGGCCGGAAGAGGGAGACGACGGCCGCGATTCCCTGGCCTGGCGCGCGGTGGTGCGCGGCACCCGCGACTACTGCCGCAAGAACGGTTTCGACTCGGTCTGGCTGGGCCTGTCCGGCGGCATCGACTCCTCGCTGGTGCTGGCGATCGCGGTCGATGCGCTGGGTGCCGACAACGTCACCGCGGTGCGCATGCCTTCGCGCTACACCGCCGGCCTGTCCAACGATCTCGCCGCCGAGCAGTGCCGGGCGCAGGGCGTACGCCTGATCGCGCTGCCGATCGAGAAACCGTTCCAAGGCTATCTGGATGCCTTGGCCGAGGTCTTCGCCGGAAAACCGGTCGATGTGACCGAGGAAAACCTGCAGTCGCGCACCCGCGGCGCGCTGCTGATGGCGCTGAGCAACAAGTTCGGCGGGCTGCTGCTGACCACCGGCAACAAGAGCGAGTACGCGGTCGGTTACGCCACCATCTACGGCGACATGTGCGGCGGCTACGCGCCGATCAAGGACCTGTACAAGACTGAGGTCTACGATCTGGCGCGTTGGCGCAACGCAGTCGCCGGCGCGCCGCTGATTCCGCCGGGCGTGATCGACCGTCCGCCCTCGGCCGAGCTGCGCGACAACCAGAAGGACCAGGACTCGCTGCCGCCCTACGACGTGCTCGATGCGATCCTGCTGCGCCACGTCGATCAGGAGCAGTCGCGCGACGAGATCGTCGCCGCTGGTTTCGCCGCCGACACCGTCGATCGTGTGCTGCGGCTGGTGCGGATCAGCGAGTGGAAGCGGCACCAGGCCGCGCCCGGACCCAAGGTCTCGCACCGCGCCTTCGGGCGCGAGCGCCGTTATCCGATCAGCAGCGGCTACCGCGGCTGAGACGCGGCCGCCGCAAACGCCTTAGCATTCCTGCTTTCCCCCAAGTTCTCCCTACAGGATTCCGCCCATGTCCCGACAGATCGTCCACACCGACAAGGCTCCCGCCGCGATCGGCCCGTACTCGCAGGCCGTGCGCGTCGGCGACACCGTCTATCTCTCCGGCCAGATTCCGCTGGACCCGGCCACCGGCCTGGTCATCGAAGGCGACATCGAGGCGCAGGCGCACCGCGCCTTCAGCAACCTCAAGGCCGTCTGCGAAGCCGCCGGCGGTTCGCTCGAGAACGTCGTCCGCCTGGGGCTGTTCCTCACCGACCTGGGACACTTCGGCCAGGTCAACGCGGTCATGGGCGAGTACTTCAACGCGCCGTACCCCGCGCGTTCGACCGTGCAGGTCGCGGCGCTGCCGCGCGGCGTCGGCTTCGAGGTCGACGCGATCATGGTGCTCGACTGAGCGAGCGTCGCCGGCCCGTAGTCAGGCCGGCGTCAACGGCTTGCGCGGCATGGCTTCGTCCAGCAGCCGCTCGCGCGCCTCGCGCGGCGTGCTGCCGGTCAGGCGCTTGAACGCGCGACGGAATTCGCGCGGATCCTTGTAGCCGATCGCTGCGGCGACGCCGGCGATCGGCCGCTCGCGGTCGCGCAGTAGCGCATAGGCCTGATCGATCCGTAGCCGGTCGTGCAGTGCGTTGTAACGCGTGCCCTCGGCGCTGAGCTGGCGGCGCAGGGTGCGCTCGCTGACGTGCAACTGCGCGGCGATGTCGGCTAGCTTGGGGTCGCTCGCCAGTTGCGCGCGTAGCAGGCGCTCGACCGCGGCGGTGGTTTCGCCGGGGGACTGGGTCGCCGGCATCTGTGCGCGCAACAGCTCCAGCACCTGGCGTGCCGCGATCGGGTTGTGAGTGCTCAGAGGATGCGCCAGCCAGCGCTCGTCCAGCACCAATCGATCCTGCGGCCGATCGAACGCGACCGGGCATTCGAACACCTGGGCGTAGCGCTCGGCGTAGTCGGGCGCCGGATAGTTGAACTCCAGGCGCAGCGGCCGCAGCTCCGCGCCGACCAGCCCGCGCGCCAAGGCCAGGCAGCTGGCGAAGAACTCTTCGCAGACGAAGCGATGGATCGCCGGGATCGCCACGATCATCTCGCCGGCCAGGGCGATCTCGCCCGGCGCGGCCGCGCTTTCGACGAAGCGCATCAGGCTGCCGACCACGGGCGTGAAGCGCAGGCCCAGCGCGATCGCCTCGCCGAAGGTGGCGGCGGTGGTCATCGCCAGGCCGAGCAGGCCGAAGTTGCCGACGTTCTGCTGCGCCCCCAGATCCAGGCCGATCGACGGCGGCAGCACCCGCAGCGCGCGTTCGACCACGATCGCGGTCTGGCGGTCGGGCAGGCGCACGCCGGGGTCGTCGATCTGGGCGCGGCTGAGCCCGGTGCCTTGCAGCCAGTCGGTGCTGGACACGCCGAGTTCCTCCGCGCTGCGGAACAGTCCCCACAGCAGATTCGGCGACATCAGGGCGATGTCGGCGCGCGGCGTCTCCTGGATCCGATGCGGCATCGTTCTCGCAACTTGGCCGTTAATCCCCCCTTAGTGTGCCGCAACTGCCCTCACGCGCGCTCGTGACCGCGGCCGAGACTCGTGGATGGAGCGGCGGCGCCGGCACGGGGGATGCGGCGCAGCCCGAACGCAGCGGCGCGCGAGCGCGCCCGCCACGACCATATGGGGAGCGCAAGACTCGATGAGCAGACTGATCCTGGCATTGTCGATCGTGATCGTCCTGGCCGCCTGCGGCCGCGACGCCGGACCGGCGCACGTGCCCAGCGCCCAGGTCGCGGCCGGCGATCCGGCCTATGCCGACACCCTGCGCACCCGCCTGCTCGACGCCAAACCCGGCGACGTGATCGAGGTGCCGCCCGGCCGCTACAGCTTCGACCGCAGCCTCAGCCTGCGCGTGGACGGAGTGACCATCCGCGGCGCGGGACCGGACAAATCGGTGCTGAGCTTCAAGGGCCAGAAGGCCGGCGCCGAAGGCCTGCTGGTCAACGCCAGCAACTTCACCATCGAGAACATCGCCATCGAGGACAGCAAGGGCGACGGCCTCAAGGTCAACGAAGGCGAGCACATCACCATCCGCAACGTGCGCGTGGAATGGACCGGCGGTCCCAGCACCAAGAACGGCGCCTACGGTCTGTACCCGGTCAAGACCCGCAACGTGCTGATCGATAATTCGGTTGCGATCGGCGCGTCCGACGCCGGCATCTACGTCGGCCAGTCGCGCGACGTGATCGTGCGCAACAGCCGCGCCGAGTTCAACGTCGCCGGCATCGAGATCGAGAACACGATCAACGCCGACGTCTACGACAACGTCGCCACCAACAACACCGGCGGCATCCTGGTGTTCAACATGCCGGCGCTGTCGCAGCAGGGCGGGGCGATCCGGGTGTACAAGAACAAGGTGTACAAGAACAACACCGCCAACTTCGGTGCCAAGGGCACGCCGGTGGCGAGCGTGCCGGCGGGCAGCGGCATGGTCGTCAACTCCAACGACGACGTCGAGATCTTCGACAACGACATCGGCGACAACGCCACCGCCAACATCATCATCTCCAGCGTCTACTCCACCGGTTACAAGGACGAGCAGGCGGCCAAGGATTTCGACCCGTATCCGGAGCGCATCTCGGTCTATGGCAACCGCCTTTCCGGCGGCGGCGACGCGCCCGACGGCTTCGATCTCAAGGCCCTCAAGGTCGCCAGCTACGGCCTCAGCGGAAGCCTGCCCGACGTGCTCTGGGACGGTTATCGCAACCCCAAGCCGGCCAAGCCGGGCGATCCGAACCTGTGCCTGCGCGACGTGTCCGGCGTGCTCAACGCCGACGGCCCCGGCGGCTACAAGAATCCGAGCAAGGACATGGCGGGCTACAACTGCACCCTGCCGAAGCTGCCGGTCATCGATCTCAAGCGCGGCTAGGCGATGACGGGATTGCGATCGCGCACCTGCTTGTTGTTGCTGCTGTTGTCGTGGCTGGTCGCCTGCGATCGCGCACCGGCACCGGTGCGCTTCCACGCCCAGGGCCAGCCGGTCCTGCTCAGCGAATGGGGCGTGCTGCGCGTGGTCGACCATCATCTGCGTCTCAACGACGGCGTGGTGCCCTACGAACTCAACACGCCGCTGTTCAGCGACTACGCACACAAGCTGCGCACGGTCTGGATGCCCAAGGGCGATGCGGCGCGCTACGTCGCCGAAGGCGCCTTCGATTTCCCGGTCGGCACCGTGATCAGCAAGACCTTCTACTACCCGCGCGTGCCCGGCGAGGCGGCCGATAGCGACGTGGTCGCGCGCAGCAACAGCGCCGATGGCGAGTTCCGCGACGGCGCGTTGGACCTGGCGAAGGTGCGGCTGATCGAAACCCGGCTGCTGGTGCGCCGCCAGGAAGGCTGGATTGCGCTGCCCTACGTCTGGAACGCCGAGCAGACCGAAGCCAAGCTGATGCGCGGCGGCGAACTGGTGGCGCTGAGCCTGCAGGCCGCCGACGGCAGCCGCGAGAGCGCGACCTACCAGGTGCCGGATCAGAACCAGTGCGGCGGTTGCCATGGCACCGACATCAAGAGCAAGGCGCTGCAGCCGATCGGACTGAAGGCGCGCCATCTCAATCGCGACTTCGACTACGCCGGCGGCCGCGCCAACCAGCTCGTGCACTGGCAGCAGCTGGGGTACCTGCGCGACGCGCCGACGCCGAACGCCGCGCCGCGCGCGGCCGACTGGCGCGACAGCGCCCGCGCCAGCCTGGACGCGCGTGCGCGCGCCTACCTCGACATCAACTGCGGTCATTGCCACAGCCCCAAAGGACCGGGCAACACCTCGGGCCTGTGGCTGGACGCGGCGACCGACGAACCGCTGCGCCTGGGCCGCTGCAAGTTGCCGATCGCGGCGGGCAAGGGCACCGGCGACCGCCGCCACGACATCGTGCCGGGCGATCCGGATGCGTCGATCCTCGTCTATCGCATGGACAGCGACGACCCGTCGGCGATGATGCCCGAGGTCGGCCGCAGCGTGGTGCATCGCGAAGGCGTGACGCTGATCCGGGAATGGATCGCGGCGCAGCAGGGAGATTGCGGCTAGCGCCCGGCGAGGGCGTGCGCTGCGTGGGGAGGGCGACGGGCGTGTTCGGGGGAACGCGTCGTCCATGTCGAAAACGAGCGTGAAGGAAGATCCCGATGCTCTTGCGTAAACACAAGCTGGTCACCGCTATCGCCGCACTTTGCGGCGGTGCCGTCCTCACCTTCGGCGCGCCCGCGCCGGCGCGCGCGCAGACCGCGCCCGAGCCGCAGCCGCGTGCCGAGGCCAAGGACCTCGACACCATCACCGTCACCGCGCAGAGCCGCGAACAGGAACTGCAGGACGTGCCGATCGCGCTGCAGGTCGTGACCGAGCAGCTGATCGACGACGTCGCCGCCGAGGACCTGGGCGATATCGACAGCTTCGTGCCGGGGCTGGTGGTCAACAGCCAGCAGCCGACCCAGCCCAGCTTCCAGCTGCGCGGCATCAGCACCGACGACTTCGGCATCGGCACCGATCCGGCGGTCGGCATCTACGTCGACGGCGTCTATGCCGGTCGCGGCGGCGGCGTGCTGTTGCCGTTCACCGACGTTGAGCGCATCGAAGTGCTGAAGGGTCCGCAAGGCACCTTGTTCGGCCGCAACACCGCCGCCGGTGCCGTATCGATCGTGACCCGTAAACCCGGCAACGAGACCGAGGCGCGTGCGCGCCTGCGCCTGGGCAACGAAGGCAAGATCTACACCGACGCCATGGTCAACCTGCCCACCGGCGAGGACTCGGCACTGCGCGTCAACGCGCTGTTCAACCACAGCGACGGCTGGATCCAGGACGCCAACACCGGCCGCGACCTGACCCCGGAGAACAACTGGGCCACGCGCGCCGCGTTCAAGCTCGGCCTGGGCGAGCGCACCAGCGCCCTGATCAGCTGGGACCACGAGAACCTCGACCAGCTCGGCCAGGCCACTACCGGCATCGTGCCGCTGCCGCCCGCACCGGGCCTGCCGATGCTGCCGGTGGACGAGGCCGGCTACCTCGATCCGCGCAAGATCCCGACCGCGGTCGATGTCGAGGGCAACGAAGAGTCGCGCCGTTTCGACGGCATCACCTTCATTCTCGACCACGGCTTCGACTGGGGTTCGCTGACTGCGACCACCTCCTGGCGCGACTACGACTCGGTCAACCGGGTCGAAGAGGACGGCACCGACCGCAAGTACCTCTACGTCGACTCGACCAACACCGAGAGCAACCGCAGCCTGTATCAGGAGTTCAAGTTCGCCGGCAGCACCGACCGCATCGACTGGGTCGCCGGCGCGAGCTACTTCAAGGAAGAGGCGCGCCAGACCAGCGAAGTCAACGCGATGACCGATTCGGTCGACACCATCGTCCACAACCTGGGCATGGCTCCGACGCCGACCGGTTACCTGTTCGGCTATGTCGATCAGCAGCTCGAAGCCTTCGGCATTCCGGTCCGCCTGCTCGGCCACCGCTGGAATGAGAAGTTCAACAACACCCTGGACACCCAGTCCTATGCGGTGTTCGGCGACGTGATCTGGCACGCCACCGACAAGCTCAACCTGACCTTCGGCCTGCGCTACACCCGCGACGAGAAGGAGTTCAGCTGGCGCAACGACCCGCGCTACGCGCCGACTCTGGACGCCGCGCTGGACCAATTGGAGGCGATGGGTTTCTTCAGTCTGGCCGGTATTCCCCGCGAGGCCTTCGTCTTCGACGTCGCCTTCATCGACCCGCCGGCGCTGCTCAACAAGGGACTCACCAACCGCACCAAGCGTTCCTGGAGCGACTTCAGCCCGCGCTTCGTGGTCGACTACCACTTCAGCGACGACACCATGGCCTTCGCCTCCCTGGCCAAGGGCTACAAAGCCGGCGGCTTCAACTCGCTGCAGATTGGCAGCCGCTTCGACAACGAAGACGTCTGGAACCTGGAGGCCGGCATCAAGCAGGCCTTCCCCGACCAGCGCCTGCAGTTCAACGCCTCGGCCTACTACTACGTCTACGACAATCGTCAGGCGATCCGTCTCGATACCACCACCAGCATCCCGCGCTTCGTGATCGACACCTCGGACATGGAAGCCTACGGCGTCGATTTCGACGCGCGCTGGCAGGCCACCGACGCGCTGGGCCTGGACTTCAACGCCTCGTTCATCGACTCGACCTACAAGAACTACATCACCCCCGAGGGCGTGGACCTGGGCGGCAAGCCCACCGGCGTGCCGCACTGGTCCTTCGCCGGCGGCTTGACCTACCAGTGGTATTTCCAAGATGCCGGCGATCTGCGCTTCTCGCTGCGTCATGCCTACCGCGGCAAGAACCGCTGCACCGCCGAATCGCAGTCGCAGGGCACCTGCGGCGTCAGCCCGGCGCTGGACCTGGGCGAGGCGCGTAACCGCACCGACCTGCGTCTGGCCTGGACCGCCAACAGCGGCCACTGGGGCCTGGCGCTGTACGGCAACAACGTGTTCGACAATCAGTACATCAACGCGCTGGGCACCTACGGCATGGGCGTGCTCGGCACCGTCGGCGCGCGCGTGAGCGAACCGCGCACCTACGGGGTGGAGTTCAACGCGAAGTTCTAAGGGCGCCGCAGCCCGGCCGCGCGCCGGGCGACGACACCGGACCCCGACGTCGCGAGGCGCCGGGGTTTTGGTTTGCGCGCGTTACCGGCATGCTTAGCCGATGCCGAAGCGCAAGGGCGGGGCATCCGTCGATCTCCAATTGCTGCCGCTCTCCAGCCTGCCCGGGGTCGGCCCGCGTGTGGCCGAGAAGCTCGCCGCGCGTGGCCTGACTACGCTGCAGGACCTGTGGCTGCAACTGCCGCGCCAGTACGAGGACCGCACCTCGATCACCCCGATCCAGCTGTTGCAGCCGGGCGTGGCGGCGCAGGTCGAAGGTCGCGTCGAAGCGGTCGAGCGTGGCTTCCGTTATCGGCCGGTGCTGCGCGTGGCGATCGGCGACGACAGCCGCGGCACCTTGGTGCTGCGTTTCTTCCATTTCCGCGCCGCCCAGGTCGCGCAGTTCCGGGTCGGCGCGCGCGTGCGCTGCTACGGCACACCCAAGCCCGGGCAGATCGGGCTGGAGATCGTGCATCCCAGCTATCGCGTGCTCGACGATCACGACGACAGTGCGCTCGGCGAACAGCTCGATCCGGTCTATCCCGCCGTCGAAGGCATCGGCCCGGTCTCGCTGCGCCGGCTGATCGGTCTGGCCCTGGACCGCTTGCCCGACGAGGACGCGCTGGAGCTGCTGCCGCACGAGCTGCGCGAGCGCCTGAAGCTGCCGACCTTGCGCGAGGCCCTGCTGACCGTGCACCGGCCGCCGCAGGACGCGGATGTCGCCGCGTTGATCGCCGGCACCCATCCGGCGCAGCGCCGGCTCGCACTGGAGGAACTGCTCGCGCATCACCTGAGCCTGCGTCGCCAGCGCATCGCCCAGCAGGCGCACAAGGCGCGCGCGCTGAAGGGGATGGTGCTGGCCGAGCGTCTGCGCAAGGCGCTACCGTTCGCCCTGACCGGCGCCCAGCAGCGCGTGTTCGCGCAGATCCGCGCCGACCTCGCCAAGCCTTCGCCGATGCTGCGCCTGGTCCAGGGCGACGTCGGCAGCGGCAAGACCGTGGTCGCGGCGATGGCGGCGATGATCGCCGTGCATGCCGGTCGCCAGGCCGCGCTGATGGCGCCGACCGAACTGCTGGCCGAGCAGCACCTCAACAATCTGCGCGCCTGGCTGGAACCGCTGGATGTGCGCGTGGCCTGGCTGGCCGGCAAGGTCACCGGACGTGCCCGCGCCAAGGTGCTGGAGGAAGTCGCCAACGGGCAGGCCCAGGTCGTGGTCGGCACCCATGCGTTGATGCAGGAGGGCGTAGCCTTCCGCGATCTGGCGCTGGCGATCGTCGACGAACAGCACCGCTTCGGCGTGCACCAGCGCCTGGCGCTGCGCGACAAGGGCGCCGGCGGCAGCGTCGGCGCCGACGCGATCGTGCCGCACCAACTGGTGATGACCGCGACGCCGATTCCGCGCACCCTGGCGATGGCGGCCTACGCCGACCTCGACGTCTCGGCGATCGACGAACTGCCGCCCGGCCGCACGCCGGTGCAGACCGTGGCGCTCAGCGACGAGCGCCGGCCCGAGCTGGTGCAGCGTATCCGCAGCGCCTGCGCCGAGGGTCGCCAGGCGTATTGGGTCTGCACCTTGATCGACGATTCCGACGAGGTCGTGGCCCAAGCCGCGCAGACCACCTTCGAGGAGCTGTCCCGGCAGCTCACCGAATTGCGCATCGGCCTGGTCCACGGCCGCATGAAGGCGAGCGAGAAGCAGGCGACTATGCGCGCGTTCAAGGACGGCGCGGTCGATCTGCTGGTCGCGACCACCGTGATCGAGGTCGGCGTCGATGTACCCAACGCCTCGCTGATGATCATCGAGAACGCCGAGCGCCTGGGCCTGGCGCAGCTGCACCAGTTGCGCGGCCGGGTCGGCCGCGGCCGCGCGGCGTCGAGCTGTGTCCTGCTGTACCGCTCGCCGTTGTCGGGCCTGGCGCGGCAACGCCTGGAGACCATGCGCCAGACCCACGACGGTTTCGTGATCGCCGAAAAGGACCTGGAACTGCGCGGCCCCGGCGAACTGCTGGGCACGCGCCAGACCGGCCTGGCCGGTTTCCGCGTCGCCGATCTCGCGCGCGACGCCGACCTGCTGCCGCTGGTGCAGGAGGTCGGCGAAAAACTGCTCGCGCAATCGCCCGAACTGGCCGAGCGCATCGTCGCGCGCTGGGTGGGCGGGGCCGTGCGCTACGCGTCGGCTTGATCGGGACTGGGCGCGAGCGCGTAGTTGCGAGCTCATTCCGGGCCCTCATCCGCACTGCGGACACCTTCTCCCGCAAGCGGGAGAAGCGAGGATCAGAGGCTTGAGGGTTTGAGGCCCTCTCCCCGGAGAAGCGGTTAGGAGAGGGCCGGGCCTAGCGTCGACCCGGAATCCTGCCGTGCGCTGCAAACGCCTCGCCCCCACTTTCGCAACCCCTGCCACACAAACCGCCGAAACTCTGGCTATAGTGTCCCGCCGCCAGGAGCGCACCCCCCGGATGCCGGGAGCCCCTCACAACGCGGCTATGCAATGGTTCGGCCCGGCTTTCGAGCGGCTGCACCCCCTGCTGCAAGCGCTGCACCGCAGCGGCGGCACCCTGAGCGGCGAAGTCGCGATCTCCATCGGTACCGGCCTGGCCGGGCGCCTCGGCAGGCGCCTGGCGCGACGTCTGGGCATTCCCCTCGATCGTCCGCGGCGCGGGTTCCAGGTCCGCATCGTCCACGACGGCGAAGCCATGCAATGGCGGCGCCGCTTCGACGACGGCAGCGAGCTGGTCTCGGTGTTCCGTCCCGTCGGCCGTTACCCCGACGGGCATTGGCTGGAAAGCACCGGTCCGGCGCGCCTGCGCCTGGGCGTGGACCTCGACGGCGGCGGCTGGCGCTGGCACCTGCTCTCGGTCGCGCTGCGCGGCCTGCCGCTGCCGCGTGTCCTGTTCCCGCGCACCGACGCCTACAAACGCATCGAGGACGGCGACCGCTATCGCTTCGCCGTCGCCTTCTCCCTGTTTCCCCTCGGCGAACTGCTGCGCTACGAAGGCGCGCTGCACGCCATCCCGGCCGATCCGGCCGTTACTGTCGAAAGAGTGGTTACATGACCGACCGCATTCCCCTGCTTATCGATACCGACCCGGGCGTGGACGACGCGCTCGCGCTGCTGATGGCGTTCAACGATCCGCGCCATCGGCTGGTCGGTCTGACCATCGCCGCCGGCAACGTCGGCCTCAAACACACCGTCGCCAACGCGCTGAAGCTGTGCGAAGTGTCCGGCGTCGACGTGCCGGTATTCGCCGGTGCCGCCGCGCCGTTGCTGCATCCCTCGCCGGACGCGGGTTACGTGCACGGCCAGGACGGTTTCGGCGACGTCGGCTACGAGGCCGCCCGGCGCCAGGTCGAGGCCGAGCACGCCGCGCTGGCGATCCTGCGCCTGTCGCACGAGCACGCCGGCAAGCTGCTGCTGGTCGCGCTGGGGCCGCTGACCAACATCGCGCTGGCGCTCAAGCTCGATCCGACCCTGCCCGAGCGCGTCGCGCGCTTCGTGGTCATGGGCGGCGCGGTCACCTGCCGCGGCAACATCACCCCGGCGGCCGAGTTCAACATCTACTTTGACCCGGAGGCCGCGCACATCGTGTTCGAGGCCTTCCCGCGCATCGAACTGGCGGACTGGGAGGCGGTGATCGCGCACGGTTTCCTGCACGACGACGTGGTCCAGTGGCTCCAGGCCGACAGCCCGCGCGCGCGCTTCTACGAGCGCATCTCGGAGAAGACCCGGTTGTGGTCGGCCGACCGCCGCGGCGCCCACTGGCATGCCGCCGACGCCCTGGCGATGGCGTTCGCGCTGGAGCCCGAAGGGGCTGTCGAGGTCCTGGACCGGGCCTTGTCGATCGAGCTGGAGGGCCGGCACGGGCGCGGCGCGACCGTGGTCGACTGGCGCGGCGAGGGCGGAGCCCCGGCCCGGGTCGCGATCCTGATGCGCTACGACCAGGAGCGCTTCCAGGGCCTGATCCAGGGGGCCCTGGCGGCCGTTTAGGCCAGGACTTGCCTCGGGTGGGAAGGGGCCGCTATAATGCCGCTCTTTCCCGCATCAATTTGTGAGTGCCATGAAGGCAGGTATCCATCCCGAGTACCGCGACGTCGTTTTCCAGGACGTCACCACCGATTTCCAGATCGTGACCCGTTCGACCCTGTCGAGCAAGGAAACGGTCAAGGTCGACGGCACTGAGTACCCGCTGATCAAGGTCGATATCTCGTCGGCTTCGCACCCGTTCTACACGGGCAAGCACAAGATCATGGATACCAGCGGTCGCGTCGACAAGTTCCGCAAGCGTTACGCGCAGAAGTAATCGCGGCGCAAAGTTGCATGCAGAACGGCTGCCTTCCGAGGCGGCCGTTTTTGCGTTTGCGGCCCGCCGACAGGCGTCGGCCTGAAGCGGCCATTCGCTTCCACTGGCTTGCGGGCACCCCGATGCGACGGATCGTTCGCGCGGGTCCCGGCGCGCTCAAGCAATCGTCCTGACGCGGTCGTTCGCGATCGCGGCCGGCGCTTGCGCGGCCGATTGCACGGCGGCCGCTCTCCGTGCCGGTCGGCGCTCCGTTCGTCCGGCCCATCCACCGTATGCAGAGAGCGCATCGGCGGCGCCGCATCGACCCTGCCAGCGGAACAGCCCGGCCCGTCCCCGCGACCAAAGTCCGAGCCGGTGCTCCATAGCGGTGTGCGATAATTTGTGGACGCGGCGTGTCCGCGATTCCCTGTCCCCACCTCGCCCGCGGCCATCCCTGCGGTGCGCAGACATGAGGAGCTGTTCGTGTCCGGTTCTGATAAGTCCGCCCCTGAAAAATCCGCTGCTGAAAAGGCTGTCCCGAATAAACCCGGCTTCGACCAGGTGACCCTGGCAGCCGGCGACAAGAGCGTGACCCTTCCGGTCCAGCACCCGGTGCTCGGCGCTTCCTGCATCGACATCGCCAAGGTGCCGAAGGAAACCGGTCTGTTCACCTACGACCCGGGCTTCACCGCGACCGCCAGCTGCAAGTCGGCGATCACCTACATCGACGGCGACGAGGGCGTGCTGCTGTACCGCGGCTATCCGATCGAGCAGTTGGCCGAGAAGTCGAGCTTCCTCGAAGTCGCCTATCTGCTGATGAACGGCGAACTGCCGACCGCCAACGAGTTCAGCAAGTTCGAGCACGAGGTCACGCATCACACGATGATGCACGAGGCCTTCCGCACCTTCCTGTACGGCTTCCGCCACGACGCCCATCCGATGGCGATGCTGGTCGGCATGCTCGGCTCGATGGCGAGCTTCTATCACAACGAATTGGACCTGGACGATCCGGAGCAGCGCCGTCTGGCCGCGATCCGTCTGATCGCCAAGGTGCCGACGATCGCTGCGGCCTGCCATCGTTATTCGATCGGCTGGCCGATGCGCTATCCGAAGAACAACCTCGACTACACCACGCGCTTCCTGCACATGCTGTTCGAAGTGCCGAGCGAGCCGCTGCAGCTGAGCCCGGTCGCGGCCAAGGCGATGGACCTGTTGTTCATCCTGCACGCCGACCACGAGCAGAACGCCTCGACCTCGACCGTGCGCCTGGTCGGTTCGACCGGCGCCAACCCCTACGTCAGCGTCGCCTCGGGCGTCGCGGCGCTGTGGGGCCCGGCGCACGGCGGCGCCAACGAAGCCGTGCTCAAGATGCTCACCGAGATCGGCCGTCCCGAGAACGTCAAGTCGGCGGTCGACAAGGCCAAGGACAAGGAATCGGGCTTCCGCCTGATGGGCTTCGGCCACCGCGTCTACAAGAACTACGACCCGCGCGCGGCGCTGGTGCGCAAGATGACCCACGATGTGCTCGGCGAGCTCGGCGTCAACGATCCGCTGCTGGAAGTGGCGATGAAGCTGGAAGAGGCGGCGCTGCAGGACGACTACTTCGTCCAGCGCAAGCTCTACCCGAACGTCGATTTCTACTCGGGCATCATCTACAAGGCGCTGGGCATTCCGGTGGAGATGTTCACCGTGATGTTCGCGATCGCGCGCACCGCGGGTTGGGTGTCGCATTGGCTGGAGCAGCAGAACGATCCGGAGAACAAGATCGGCCGGCCGCGCCAGATCTACACCGGTCACGGCGTGCGCGACTACGTGGCCAGCGACAAGCGCTGAGTCGTCGTCACCGCATCACCGAACGCCCCGCCCAGTGCGGGGCGTTTTCGTTTCCGGCGGTTCTTGAGTCGGGGGCTTCGGCTGTCGCAGCTGTTGGATGCCGGTGGGGCTTTGCCTTCTGTGGGAGCGGCGTAAGCCGCGATCGCTCGTGCGGACAGCTCCCGCCCCGGGCCGCGGCTCATCGCGGCACCCGCAATCAGCCGCCGCTTTCGTAACCGGCGATTTCCTCGTCCGCCAGCAACTGCCGCAACTGCGCCGCCGAGGCGCGCTTCATCGGCTTCTCGTCCACGCCCGACAGCGGTGCCTGGCGCAGCACGTCCAGGGGCAGCACGGTCAGGTCGAAGCTCAGCTCCTCGGCGCTGAATATCCAGACCGGGAAGTCGTCGCTGCGTTCGCGGTCCAGGCGCAGGTGACGGCTGCGGGCCTCGGCGGGAATGCCGTGCTGGTCGAGGAAGCGCGATGCGGCGTCGGGATCGTCGCTGTACAGGTGCAGGGCGACCGGGCTGCGGGCGTCGGCGGTGCCTTCCAGGACCGGGCCGACCAGGCGCGGCTCGAAGGCGCTGAAGAATTCCATCGCGCGCAATGCGGCTTCGCGGCGCTGGCGCAGGCCGACCAGGTTGTCGCGCTGGAACAGGCGCTGGTACTCGCGCAGCGCGTCCTCGATCTCGCGATTGCGCGGCAGCGAGGCGTCGTCGTAGATGCCCAGGCGTTCGGCGGCCTTGAGCTTGGCTTGGTGGTAGTCGCGGATGCCGCCTTCGGCCATCAGCCGGGCGGCCTCGTGGGCGAGGCGGTGGCGGCGTTCGCGGGTGCGGGTCTCGGCGTGCTGCTGTGCGTGCTGACGGGCGTGGTGTGGCATGACGACCTCCGCGGCTGGCACGGCGACGGCGAGGGGACTCGCCGCGGCCGGCGGCCCGCGCCGGCGGTTTCAACGCTAACACGCCGATGCGGTTTTTCTCATCACATCGGCGCTGGAACGGTCGACGCCCGCGGCGAGGCGGGCGTCGACGGGGTTCGAGCTCAGAAGGGACTCCGGCTCAGAAGGGGCTCGGGCTCAGAAAATGTCGAACGAATCTTCCGACGGCGCCGCTTCGGCCGGGCCGTAGTCGACGTAGGACTGCATCTTGTCCAGGTCCTCGGCCTTGACCCATTCGACGATGCCGCCGCCGCCGTCCGGGATCAGCGCGCCGTTGGCGCCGACCGAGACCTTGACCATGCCCTGCGGCGGCTCGTTGGCGGCGATCGGCTTGTCCTTCAGCGCGACGCGCATGTAGTCGATCCAGATCGGCAGCGCGGCCTTGCCGCCGTATTCGCGGTAGCCCAGCGACTTGTAGTTGTCGCGGCCGACCCAGACCGTGGTCACCAGCGGGCCGCCGAAGCCGGAGAACCAGGCGTCGCGGTGGTCGTTGGTGGAGCCGGTCTTGCCGCCGATGTCCTCGCGGCCGAGCACCTTGGCCGCGGTGCCGGTGCCGCGCAGAACCACGTCGCGCAGCATCGACACGATCTGGTAGGCGATGCGGTCGTCGATCGCGCGCGGTGCGACGACCAGGTCGGCCGGCGGCTTGGCCGCGGGTTTGGCCGGCTCGGAGGCCTTGGCGCCGGCCTTGGGATCGGGCGTGGCGCCGCCTTCGGGGCCGAAGTTGAAGCCGTCGACCAGGCCGCCGGAGCGCACCGTGGTGCCGGGGCCGCGGCCGCCGCATTCGGGGCAGGCGGTGGCCGGCTTTTCCTTGAACACCACCGCGCCGGCGCGGTCCTTGATCTCGTCGATGAACCAGGGCGTGATGCGGAAACCGCCGTTGGCGAAGGTGGCGTAGCCGCGCGCGACCGACAGCGGGGTCAGCGAAGCGGTGCCCAGCGACATCGACAGGTTCGGCGGCAGCTGCTCGATGTCGAAGCCGAAGTTGCTGATGTACTTGCGGGCGAAGTCCACGCCCATCGCATCGAGCAGGCGCACCGAGACCAGGTTGCGCGACTGCACCATCGCCTCGCGCACCCGCATCGGGCCGGCGAAGTTGCCGCTGTCGTTCTGCGGGCGCCAGATATGGCCGCGGCGGTCGCGGAACACCACCGGCGCGTCGAGCACGATCGATGCCGGGTTGTAGCCGCGCTCGAACGAAGCCGCGTACACGAACGGCTTGAAGCTGGAGCCGGGCTGGCGCCGGGCCTGGGTGGCGCGGTTGAACTTGGCGCCGGCGAAGCTGAAACCGCCGGACAGGGCGCGCAGGGCGCCGTTGGACGGTTCCAGCGAGACCAGCGCGGCCTGCGCCTGGGGCAGCTGCTCCAGGCGGTAGCCCAGCGGCGCGCCGACCATCGGCGGCGCCTCGGCGACCGGGGCGTCGGGCTTCTTGGGGTCGGCCTTGGGCGCCGGCGGCTCGATCCGCTCGATCCGGACCAGGTCGCCGCGCTTGACCAGACTGCCCGGGCTGCGGCCGCCCCAGCCCTGACTGGCGCTGAGGCTGACCTCGCTGCCGTCGACCAGGGCCAGGCGGGCGCCGCCGCCTTCGTTGCCGAGCACGATCGCCGGCAGCAGGCCGGCCTGGGCCGGGATCGAACGCAGGCGCTGCTTGGCGGTCGCGGCGTCCTCGTTGGCGGCCAGGTCGAAGTGCTGCTCGACGCCGTGCCAGCCGTGGCGGCGGTCGTAGACCTTGAGGCCGTCGCGCACGGCCTTGTCGGCCGCGACCTGCAGGGTCGGGTCGATGGTGGTGGTGACGTGGTAGCCCTTGGTCAGGGCCTCGGCGCCGTAGCGCTCGATCATCTGCTGGCGGACCATCTCGGCCACGTACGGCGCGTAGACCTCGACCGGGCGCTCGTGCGGGGTGGCGTGCATCGGCACGGCCTTGGCCGCGGCGGCCTCGGCGGCGCTGATGAAGCGCTGCTCGGCCATGCGGTCGAGGATGTAGTCGCGGCGAAGCTTGGCGCGCTCCGGGTTGCTCAGCGGATTGCCGCTGGACGGGAACTTGGGAATGCCGGCCAAAGAAGCCATTTCGTCGAGCGAAAGCTCGCTCATCTTCTTGCCGTAGTAGAACTCGGCGGCGGCGCCGACGCCGTAGGCGCGGTTGCCGAAGAAGCTCTTGTTCAAATACAACTCGAAGATCTCGTCCTTGCTCAGCTCGCGCTCCATGCGCATCGCCAGCAGCATTTCGCCGAGCTTGCGCTTGTAGCTGTATTCCGAGCTCAGGAAGAACTGGCGCGCGACCTGCTGGGTGATGGTCGAGCCGCCCGGGACGCGCTTGTCGTCGGTGGTCGCCAGCAACCAGATCGCCCGGCCGATGCCCTTGTAGTCGATGCCGTGGTGCTTGTAGAAGCGGGCATCCTCGATCGCGATGAAGGCCTGCTTGAGCCGGGTCGGGACGTCCTCGATGGCCACCGGGTAGCGCCGGGTCTCGCCGAACAGGGCCATCAGGCGGCCGTCGGCGGCATAGACGTACATCGGCTCCTGCAGCTCGACGGTACGCAGGGTCTCCACGTCCGGAAGCTTGGGGGCGATCAGGTAGTACAGGGTGCCGGCGGCGATCACCCCGAGCAGGACCAGGCCGGCGAACGCATAGAGCGCCCAGCGCAAAAGACGGCGGAGACGGGGCATCGAAGCGGGTTCCGATTGCGGGTTGTAGTGGGCGTGGAGTATAGAGGAGCCGGGACAGGGACCGCCCCAGGGGGCGGGCGGCCGGTGGTTTCCGCTAAGGCCGTTACGCAAAAAAGGCGTTCTCGGTTGGCATTCCAGAAAGAAATGGTTGCCAGCCTGTGAAAAGTCCGTTATCTAAGGCGGGGCCACACGAAGTGCGCGTAAGCGCTTGTGGCATGGGGAGAAAACAGTGGGCGTCATCACAAAAAGCCAGCCGGCCCTCGTCGGCGTGGATATCAGTTCGACCGCAGTGAAGCTGTTGCAGCTCTCCCGAGCCGGCAACCGCTACCGGGTCGAGCATTACGCTGTCGAGCCGCTGCCGCCGAACGCCGTCGTCGAGAAGAACATCGTCGAGGTCGAGGCGGTGGGCGAGGCGATCAAGCGGGCGGTCGCGCGGTCCGGCACCCGGGCCAAGCACGCCGCCGCGGCGGTCGCCGGGTCCTCGGTGATCACCAAGGTGATCCCGATGCCGGGAGACCTGGACGGCGAGGAGCTCGAGTCGCAGGTCGAGCTGGAGGCGGTGAACTACGTGCCGTATCCGATCGAAGAAGTGAATCACGACTTCGAGGTGCTCGGCCCGATGCCCAACAGCCCGGACATGATCCAGGTGCTGCTGGCCGCGTCGCGCTCGGAAAATGTCGAAGTCCGCGCCTCGGCGCTGGAGCTCGGCGGCCTGACCCCCAAGGTCATGGACGTCGAGGCCTTCGCGATCGAGAACGCGTTCGCGCTGATCGCCGACCACCTCAGCACGCCGCGAGACGGCATCGTCGCCCTGATCGACTCGGGCGCGACCATGACCACGCTCAACGTGCTGCGCAACGGCCGCAGCCTCTACAGCCGCGAGCAGGTCTTCGGCGGCAAGCAGCTCACCGACGAGGTGATGCGCCGCTACGGCCTGAGCTACGAGGAGGCGGGCCTGGCCAAGCGCCAGGGCGGCCTGCCCGAGAGCTACTCGGCCGAAGTGCTGGAGCCGTTCAAGGAAGCGATGGTGCAGCAGGTCAGCCGCCTGCTGCAGTTCTTCTACGCCGGCAGCGAGTTCAACCGCGTCGACCAGATCGTGCTCGCCGGCGGCTGCGCCTCGATCCCCGGCATCGCCGAGATGGTCGAAGAGCAGTTGGGCGTGCCCACCATCATCGCCAACCCGCTGGCGCACATGACGCTCGGTCCGCGCGTGCAGGCGCACGCGCTTGCGCAGGATGCGCCGGCGTTGATGATCGCTTGCGGCCTCGCATTGAGGAGCTTCGACTGATGGCACGGATCAATCTGCTCCCGTGGCGAGCCGAACGCCGTAAACAGCGGCAGAAAGAATTCGTCACCATGATCGTGATGGCGGTTCTGGGCGCCCTCGTGCTGTCGGGCCTGATCGTGATGTTCTACAGCGGTCAGATCGACGGTCAGAACAAGCGCAACAACTTCCTCAAGGATCGCATCACCGAGGTCGACCAGCAGATCAAGGAGATCGAGGAGCTCGACAAGAAGAAGTCGAAGCTTCTGGCACGCAAGGAAGTGATCGAACAGCTGCAGTCGAACCGTTCGCAGATGGTGCACCTGTTCGATTCGCTGGTGCGCACCATTCCCGACGGCGCGGTGCTGACGGCGATCAAGCAGGACGCCGACACCCTCACCCTGGAAGGCCGCGCGCAGTCCAACGCCCGCGTCAGTACCTACATGCGCAACCTGGAAGGTTCCGGCTGGATGACCAGTCCCGACCTGTCGATCATCGAGGCCAAGGGCACCGACAAGGGCCTGCCGTACGAGTTCAAGCTGCAGGTCAAGCTGGCCAACCCGAACGCGCCCAAGGACGAGAACGGCGACGGCCAGCCCGACGCGCCGGCGGCTGGCGCCGAGGCCGCAATGGCCGACGCTGCCACGGCCAACGCCGCCGCTCCGGCCGCGGCTGCGCCCGCCGCCGCCAACGCTCCGGCAGGCGCGGCCGCTCCGGCCGCGATCGCTCCGGTAGCTCCGGCTGCGGCGCCCGCCGCTGCTCCGGCCGCACCGACGCCGGGTACCACCCCGGGCGGCGTTCCGACGCCCGCCCAGGCTCCGCCGGAATCGGCGCCGGCCGCTGGCAACAACAAGGGGGCCGAATCGTGAGCCAGAAGAAGATGTCGCTCAAGGACCTCGACTTCAACAACATGGGGTCGTGGCCGCAGCAGGCCAAAATCGGCTTCTGCGTGATCGTCGGCCTGGTGATCGTAGGCCTGGCTTGGTACCTGTTCGTCAGCGATAAGCGCACCCAGCTCGAAGGCCTGGAGCGCACCGAGACGGAACTGCGCACCGAGTTCGAGACCAAGCAGGGCCGTGCCGCCAATCTGGAGCCGCTGAAGCAGCAGCTCGTGCAGATGGAGCAGCAGTTGCAGCAGATGCTGCGCCAGCTGCCGAGCAAGACCGAAATGCCCGACCTGATCGTCGACATTTCGCAGACCGCGCTCGCCACCGGCATTACCAACGAACTGTTCCAGCCCGGTCCGGAGCAGCCCAAGGACTTCTACGCCGAGAAGCCGATCGCGCTGCGCATGGTGGGTACCTATCACCAGTTCGGCGGTTTCGTCAGCGGCGTCGCCTCGCTGCCGCGCGTGGTCATCATGACCATGCACGACATCTCGCTGCGTCCGCGCGGCGCTGCGGCCGGCGACAAGTCCGCGGTCATCACGCCCAACAGTCCGTTGGAATTGGCCGGCACGGTCAAGACCTACCGTTACCTGGACGAAGAAGAAGTGTCGGCGCAGGAAAAGGCCAACGGTGATCCTAACGCCGCCGCGGCCGCACCTGCCGCGCCCACTGGCGACAAGAAGGAGGGCGGCTGATGCGTACGACATTCAACGCAGGCGCTCGCAGTCGCGTCCTGATCGCCGCGACGATGCTGCTGGCGGCCACCGCCTGCTCGCGCGGCATCACCAGCACGCCGGGCGAAGCGCCGAACCTGGAAAAGTGGGTCGCCGAAGTGAAGGCGCGTCCGGCTCCGCCGCTGGATCCGCTGCCGGTGATGCAGCAGTTCGAAACCTTCGAATACGCCGCGCAGGCGATGCGCGATCCGTTCAGCAACGCGTTCACCGACCAGGGCGGCGGCAACGGTCCGCGCCCGGACGCCACGCGTCGCAAGCAGACCTTGGAACAGTTCCCGCTCGACAGCCTGGACATGGTCGGCACGCTCGGCCGTGGTCCCGGTGTGATCGCTCTGGTGATGGCGCCCGACAAGGTGACCTACCGGGTGCGGCCAGGTGCGTACATGGGGCAGAACGACGGGCGGGTGACCAGCGTGTCCGAAGACCGGATCGAGTTGGTGGAACTGGTGCCGGACGGCGCTGGTGGCTGGCTGGAACGTCCCGCCACCGTGGCGTTAGAAGACAATTGATTGGGGGATAGCACGATGACCGTATTCAACGCCAAATGCTCGCGGCCGGCCCGGCGCCCCTTGGCTTTCAGCACGCGCAGCGCCGGCCTGGTGGTCGGCTTGCTCGCGGGACTCAGCGCCGCGCATGCCGCGACGCCGGCGTCCGGGGCCGCGGCACCGGTCGCGGCTCCAGCCGCGCCTGTGGTCGCTCCCGCGCACAGCCTCGATCCGGCCAAGCAGCTGCCGGGCGCGATCTCGGTCGCGAACATCGACTTCAAGCGCGGCGACGGCGGCTCCGGCAAGCTGATCCTGAAGTTCAGCGGCGACGGTGCCGCGCCGGACCTGCGCAGCCAGGGCTCGAGCGTGATCATCAACGTCGGCAACGCCCAGTTGCCGGCCGCGCTGCAGCGTCCGCTGAACGTCACCGACTTCGCGACCCCGGTCCAGCGCATCGACGCGCGCGCCAGCGGTAACGGCACGCAGCTGGTGCTCAACACCAACGGCGGTTTCGAGTCGCTGGCCTACCAGACCGGTCGCGAGTACATCGTCGAGATCGTGCCCAAGGCCGCCTCGGCCGTCGGTAGCCGCGCAGTCGGCGCCGCCGGCAGCGGTGCGGCCGACTCGGCCAAGCGCGGCTACAGCGGCCGCCCGGTGACCTTCAACTTCCAGGACGTGCCGGTGCGCACCGTGCTGCAGCTGATCGCCGAGGAGTCCAACCTCAACGTGGTCGCCGCCGACACGGTCCAGGGCAACGTGACCCTGCGCTTGGTCAATGTGCCCTGGGATCAGGCGCTGGATCTGGTCCTGCAGGCCAAGGGCCTGGACAAGCGCCGCAGCGGCAACGTGGTGTGGATCGCGCCGCAGGCCGAAGTCGCCAAGTACGAGCAGGACAAGGAAGACGCGCGCATCGCGCTCGACAACCGCGTCGACCTGGTCACCGAGTACATCCAGATCAACTACCACAACGCCACGGCCATCTTCAAAGCGCTGACCGAGGCCAAGGGCGTCGGCGGCGGCAGCGGCGGCGGCGGTAGCGGCGGCCAGTCCCAGAACGAGAACGGCTTCCTCTCGCAGCGCGGCCGACTGGTCGCCGACGAGCGCACCAACACGCTGATGATCAGCGACATCCCGAAGAAGGTTCAGCAGATGCGCGAACTGGTTCGGGTGATCGATCGCCCGGTCGACCAGGTCGTGATCGAGGCCCGCATCGTGATCGCGACCGAATCGGTCTCGCGCGAACTCGGCGCCAAGTTCGGCATCAGCGGCAACAAGGACAACTCCTACTTCAGCGGCAATCTCGACGCCAACACCGCGACCCGCAACTCGCAGGTCGCCGCCGATACCGCCTATGCCAACGCCTTCCGCGACTGGCTCAACGGCGGCTCGGTCGGCTCGCCGCCGGTGCGTACGCTGGGCTCGATCACCCGCGGTCTGATGACCAACCTGGGCGTCGACAACCCGGCCGGCTCGCTGGCGCTGTCGATCCTCAACGCCGGTTACCTGCTCGACATCGAGCTCTCGGCGATCCAGGAAGAAGGTCGCGGCGAAGTCATCTCCAACCCGCGCGTGGTCACCAGCAACCAGCGCGAAGCGGTGATCAGCCAGGGCCAGGAAGTGGGCTACGTGACGATCTCCCCGCAGCAGGGCGGCAACAGCACGCCGATCCCGAACGTCCAGTTCAAGGACGTGCTGCTGGAGCTCAAGGTCACCCCGACCATCACCAACGACGGCCGCGTGTTCCTGAACATGGCGGTCAAGAAGGACGAGGTCGACGGCACCCTGAACACCTCGATCGGCCAGGTGCCGATCATCGCCAAGCGCTCGGTCAACACCGCGGTGCTGGTCGAGGACGGTCAGACCGTGGTGATCGGCGGCGTGTACGAGTTCCGCGACCGCAGCGACATCACCAAGGTGCCGTTCCTGGGCGACATCCCCTTCCTGGGCAACTTGTTCAAGAAGAAGGGCCGCTCCAAGGAAAAAGCCGAGCTGCTGATCTTCGTGACACCGAAAGTGCTCAAGGTCGCGCAGCGCTAAGCGCAGCCGATCCGGACGTTGTACGCAAGAGGGCCTTCGGGCCCTCTTCGCGTTTTCGGGGTCGGAAAGGGGCGATGAGCTGAACGTGCCATCGGTTGGGTGAACCCCGGCCGCCAAGTTCGGTCAAAATCGGACCTCGCCCCGCGTCGGAACGCCGATGGAAACCCCCGAAACCCTCGCCGGCACCGCGCCGGTCCGTACGCCCACCCTGCCGGATGCCGAACTGGCGCGCCTGCACGACGCCTTCCGCGCGCTGCGCGAGGCGCTCTCGACCGAGATCGTCGGCCAGGCGGCGCTGATCGAGCGCTTGCTGATCGCCCTGCTCGCCGACGGCCATCTGCTCGTCGAAGGCGCGCCCGGCCTGGCCAAGACCAGCGCGGTGCGCGCGCTGGCGGCGCGCCTGGAGGCCGACTTCGCCCGCGTCCAGTTCACCCCCGACCTGCTTCCGGCCGATCTCACGGGTACCGAGGTCTGGCGTCCGCAGGACGGCCGCTTCGAGTTCCAGGCCGGGCCGATCTTCCATCCCATCCTGCTCGCCGACGAAATCAACCGCGCCCCGGCCAAGGTCCAGTCGGCGCTGCTGGAAGCGATGGGCGAACGCCAGGTCACGGTCGGTCGGGCCACTTATGCGTTGCCGCCGTTGTTCCTGGTCATGGCGACCCAGAACCCGATCGAGCAGGAGGGCACCTTCCCGCTGCCCGAGGCCCAGCTCGACCGCTTCCTGATGCACGTGCGCATCGGCTACCCGGAAGCGGCCGCGGAAGCCGAGATCCTGCGCCTGGCGCGCGAACGCGCACGCGACTCGCTGCGTTCGGTGGCGGCGGTCGCGACCAAGATGCCGCTGGCCGACGTGTTCGCGGCGCGCGCCGCGGTGCTGTCGCTGCACGTCGCGCCCGCGGTCGAGCGCTATCTGATCGAACTGGTGCTGGCCTCGCGCGATGCCGCGCGCTACGACGCCGCGCTCGCGCGCCGGATCGCCTGGGGCGCCAGCCCGCGTGGCTCGATCGCGCTGGAGCGCTGCGCGCGTGCGCATGCCTGGCTGGCCGGTCGCGACTACGTGACCCCGGACGACGTGCGCGCGATCGCGCCCGAGGTGCTGCGCCATCGCATCCTGCCCAGCTACGAAGCCACCGCCGAAGGGTGGGACGGCGACCGCCTGGTCGCCGACCTGCTGCAGCGGGTGCCGCTGCCGTGAGCCGGCGCGACGCGTTGCCGCTCATGGCGCGCGGCGCCGGTCCAGGATCGACATGAGCGGATCGTCCACCGAATCCAACGGCCTGCGTCCGCAACTGGCGGAACTGGTCGCGCTGCGCGCCGCCGTCGGCGGCCGCCGCAATGCGCGCCTGGGCCGTCACGGGGTCAGCGGCCACGCGCTGTCGCCCTTGCGCGGACGCGGCATGGAGTACGCCGAATCGCGCGAATATTCGAACGGCGACGATGCACGCCACATCGACTGGCGCCTGACCGCACGCACCGGCCGCGCCCACACCAAGTTGTTCCAGGCCGAACGCGAGCGCTTGAGCCTGATCGTCGCCGACACCTCGCCGGCGCTGTATTTCGGCACCCGCGTGCGTTTCAAGTCGGTCCAGGCCGCGCGCGCTGGCGCGATCGCGGCCTGGGCGGCGGCGCGCGACGGCGACCGCATCGCCGCGTTGCGCGGCAGCCTGCGCGAAGCGCCGGTGCCGCCGGCGTCGGGACCGCGCGGTGCCTTGCGCGCGCTCGACGCGCTGGTACGCTGGTACGCGCAGCCGCCCGAGGACGACGCCGGTCTCGCGGTCGCGCTCGACCACGCCACGCGTCTGCTGCGGCCGGGTTCGCGCCTGGTGGTGCTGGCCGATCCGCGCAGCCTGGAGCAGGTGCCCGAGCGGCGCTGGCCGGCGCTGGCCCAGCACCACGAAGTGATCGTGCTGCTGCTCACCGATCCGTTGGAAAACGCGCCGCCGCAATCCGCGCTGGCGTTCCGCAGCGGCGAGCGACGGATCGAAGTCGATCTCGGCGTGCCCGCGCAACGCCGGCGCTGGGCCCAGGAGTTCACCGCACCGGTCGCGGCTGCGTTGGAAAAACTGCCTTCGCGCGGCGTGCGCGTGCAGGCCCTGTCCACCGATGCGCCCAGCGAGTCCTGGTTGCCGTTGCTGGGCCGGGCGCGGCCGCTGGTGGCGTGATGGCCGATCCGACCTTGCTCCTGCGCGACGTGCACGAGAGCGTGGCGCCCTCGTGGTGGCCGCCGGCGCCGGGCTGGTGGATGGTGTTCGCGGCCGTGCTGCTGGTCGTGGCCGCGGTGTGGTTCTGGCGTGCGCGCCGGTACCGCCGGCGGCGCGCGATCGAGCGTGTGTTCGACGATGCGCTGGCCGTAGCGGCCACACCGTCGGCGCAGATCGCGGCGATGTCGGAACTGTTGCGCCGCGCCGCGCGCCGCAGCGATGCGACGGCGGACCGCCTGCAGGGCGAAGACTGGCTGGCCTTCCTCGATCGCAGCGCGAAGTCGCCGCAGTTCGTCGAGGCCGCGGGCCGTCTGCTGCTCGACGGCGGTTACCGCCGCTACGTCGATCCTCTGCAGGCGGAGGCCTTGCGTGAGTTGGTGCGCACGCGCTTCCTCGAGCTGATGGGCGCAGGCCGATGATGGACGCGCTCGCCCGCGCCCTGGCCGATGCGCGCGACCTGTTCGCGTGGCCTTGGTGGCTGCTCGCGCTGCCCTTGCCGTGGCTGGCGCGTTGGCTGCTGCCAGCCGCGCGCGACGGTTCGGCGGCGCTGAAAGTACCGTTCGGCGAACGCTTGGATGCGGTCGCGGCCGTCGGCGGCCACGGCGTGCGCGGGCGCGGCCCGGTCTGGCTGATCTGGGCGGCGTGGATCCTGCTCTGCATCGCCGCCGCGCGGCCGCAACAACTCGGCGACGCGGTGCAGCCGCCCCAGGTCGGCCGTGATCTGATGCTGGCGCTGGACCTCTCGGGCAGCATGCGCGAGCCGGACATGGAACTCGGCGGTCGCCCGGTGGATCGCTTGACCGCGGCCAAGGCGGTGCTCAACGACTTCCTCGAACGCCGGGTCGGCGACCGCGTCGGTCTGCTGGTGTTCGGCCGTCGCGCCTATGCGCTGGCACCGCTGACCCTGGACCGCGCGACCGTGCGCGATCAGCTCGCCGACAGCGTGGTCGGACTGGCCGGCCAGGAAACCGCGATCGGCGACGCGATCGCGCTGGCGGTGAAGCGCCTGCGCTCGCAGCCCGCCGAACAGCGCGTGCTGATCCTGCTGACCGATGGCGTCAATACCGCCGGTGCGATCGAGCCCAAGAAAGCGGCCGAACTGGCCAGCGCCGATCACGTGCGCGTGCACACCATCGCCTTCGGCGGCGACGGCACGCTGTCGGTGCTCGGCATCAAGTTGCCGATACCGGGTGGCGGCGACGACATCGACGAGACCACTCTGCGCGCGGTGGCGAAGCAAACCGGTGGACGTTTCTTCCGCGCCCGCGACACCTCCGAACTGGCCGGCATCTACGCCGAGATCGACCGACTGGAACCGATCCAGCGCCCCGGCGAGACCGTGCGTCCGCGCATCGAGCGCTACGTCTGGCCGCTCGCGGCCGCGTTCGTGCTGGCGCTGTTGGCGTTCGCAGTGCAAGGGAGGCGACGCGCATGAGCGGCGATTGGATAAGCACGTTCTCGCAGTTGCACCTGCTGCGCCCGCACTGGCTGTGGGTGTTGCTGGCCTTGCCCTTGATCGCGCTGTGGTGGCGCGCGCGCCGGCGTCGCGCCAGCGCCTGGCGCGATGTCGTCGATCCGCACCTGCTGCCGCACCTGCTCGAAGCCGGGCAGGACAAGCGCACGCGTTACGGCGCCTGGTTGGCGATGCTCGCCGGCGTGCTCGCGGTGTTCGCGCTGGCCGGCCCGAGTTGGCGCCAGACCGAGCAGGCCTTGTGGCAGAGTCGGGCGCCGCTGGTGATCGCGCTCGATCTGTCCAGCGCAGTGCTCGCCACCGACCTGCCGCCTACGCGCCTGGCGCAGGCGCGGGCCAAGATCGCGACTCTGCTGCGCGAGCGCGACGGCGGTCAGGTCGGACTGGTGGCCTACGCCGGCGATGCGTTCACCGTCGCGCCGCTGACCGACGATGCGGCCAATGTCGCCTTGTTCTTGGACGCCCTCAATCCCGACGTGATGCCGGTCGACGGCCAGCGCGGCGATCGCGCCATCGTCTGGTCGACGCGGCTGCTGCGTCGCGCCGGTTTCGAACGCGGCGACATCCTGTTGTTGACCGATCACAGCGATGCGCGCACGCGCGCCGCGGCGGCCGAAGCCGCGGCCGAAGGCTACCGTGTATCCGCGCTGGGCTTGGGCAGCACCACCGGGGCTCCGATCCGCCGCAGCGACGGCAGCATCGTCGGAGTCAAGCTCGAACCGGCCACCTTGCGCGATCTTGCCAGCACCGGCGGCGGTACCTACGCGGCCATGAGCGGCGGCGACGAAGATCTGCGTGCGCTGGGCGTGCTCGAGCCCAAGGCCACCGATGCCACCGCGGCCAAGGGCAGCAAGGGCCGCACCTGGCAGGACGAAGGCTATTGGCTGTTGCCGCCGCTGCTGCTGCTGGCGTTGTTCGCATTCCGTCGCCGCAGCGGCGCGCTCGCCGCGCTGCTGCTATGCGCCTGGCTGCCCTGGCAACCCGCGCAGGCGGCCGAACTATGGCGTCGTCCCGACCAGCTCACCCACGAGCGCATGCAGGACGCGACCCAGGCCTACCGTCGCGGCGACTACCCGCGCGCCGCGCAGCTGTACCGCAGCTCCGACAGCGCCGATGCGCACTACAACCTCGGCAACGCACTGGCCAAGGCCGGGCAGTACCCGCAGGCGATCGCCGCCTACGACCGCGCCCTGAGTTTGCAACCCGGCATGCCCGACGCGCTGGCCAACAAGCGCGCGGTCGAAGCGGCGATGAAGCGCAAGCCGCCGCCCAAGGACAAGTCGCAGCAGAACCAGTCGTCGCAGGGCGGGCAGGGCCAGCAGAACCAGCCGCAGAATCCGCAGCAGGGCCAGCAGAAACAGCAGAAGCCGGCCCAGGATCAGCCCAAGCCCGAGCGCGAGCGCGAGGAATCCGGTTCCAAGTCCGAACCCGATCCCGCCGCCGCGGCCAAGGCGCAGGAACAGGCCGATCGCGCCCAGCGCGAGCGCATGCAGCGCGCCCTGCAGCAACAGCCGCGCGCCGAGCAGCCGGCGCAGGCGCGCGCGCGCGGCAAGGAAACCGCGCAGCAGCGCGAAGTCCGGATAGCCAACGAAGCCTGGCTCAGGCGCGTGCCCGACGATCCGGGCGGTCTGCTGCGCGAGAAATTCCGTATCGAGCACGAACGCCGCCAGGTTCTGGGCGAGCAAGGAGAATGACCGCGATGCCGCGCATGCCGTCCGTCCACGCCCGCACCGGCGGTCTGTTCGTCTTGTGGCTGTTGCTGTGCGCCGCCAGTTTCGGCGCGCTCGCGCAGCCGCGCGCGTGGCTGGACCGCGACGCCGTCAATGCCGGCGAAACCGTGACCCTCAACATCGAGACCACCTCGCTCAGCGGCGCCGGTCCCGACTACTCGCCGCTGGCCAAGGACTTCGAGGTCAGCAACAACACCAGCCGGCGTTCGTTCGAACGCAGCAACGGCCAGTTCGTCACCCGCTCGCTGTACGGCGTGGCCCTGCGCCCGCGCCGCGACGGACGCCTGACGGTGCCGTCGCTGAGCGTGGGCGGCGAACGCACCGCGGCGCTGACCCTGGTGGTCGCGCCGGTGGCCGCGCGCGCGCCGGCGCGCGCCGGCGACGATGTGTTCATCGAGAGCGAGGCCGACGCCACCGATCCCTATGTGCAGCAGGCGGTGGGCTGGGTGGTGCGGCTGTATTCGGCGGTGCCGATCGTGGCCGGCCAGCTCGACCAGCCGGCGCCCGAAGGCGCCTCGTTCCAGCGCATCGGCGACGACGCCCAGTACACCCGCGAGTTGGCCGGACGCCGCTACAACGTGGTCGAGCGCCGCTACCTGCTGGTGCCTGAGCGCAGCGGCGTGGTGCAGGTGCCCGGCGCTCGCTTCGAAGGCCGCAGCGCACCCAATTTCTTCGAGGACATGTTCGGCGGCAACGGCGACACCCTGCGCATCGCGGCCACGCCGCGGCGCCTGCAGGTGCGCGCGATGCCGACCAACGCGCCGCAGCCCTGGCTGCCGCTACGCGATCTGCAGTTGCGCTACCAGTCCGCGCCGCAGGACCTGCGCGCGGGCAGCGCCGCGACCCTCACCGTCGAGGTCACCGCCGACGGCGCCACCGCGGCGCAGATTCCGGAACTGCAACTGCCGCCGATCGACGGCGTGCAGGTGTTCGCCGAGCCGGTCCAATCCGACGAAAACTTCGCCAACGGCCGGCCGCGGGTCAAGCTCACGCGCAAGTTCTCGCTGGTGCCTACGCGCACTGGTGAGGCGCGTCTGGATGGGCTGCGCCTGGGCTGGTGGGACGTGGGCTCGGGCACGGCGCGCAGCACTCAGCTGCCGGCGCTGAACTGGAAGATCGCCGCCGCCGACGGATCGACCCCGGCGCCGTTGCCGGCGCCCGCCGCGAACGACGGCAAGGCCGGCTCGAACGCTTCGCCGATCGCGGCGATCGCGCAGGATCCGGCCGCGCGCTGGTGGGCGCTGGCGGCGCTGGTGTTCGCGGCACTGTGGCTGGTGACCTTGGTCTGGGCGCTGCATCTGCGCGCGCATCCGGCGGCCGCCCGCGCCGGCGTAGCCTCGCAGCTGCCGGTTGCGGGCGAACCGCCTGCGGCGCCGCCATCGGGCCGTCGCGGCGCGCTCAGGCAGGTGCTGGACAGCGGCGACTTCGGCGAGGTCGCGGCCGCGCTGTGCGCCCTGGCGAACCCGCCCGCAGCGGATATCGACGAGGTCATCGCGCGCCTGGACGACCCAGTCCAGCGCGAGGCCCTGCAGGCGATGCAGCGTGCGCGCTGGGCCGGTGGCGATGGCCCGGCCGCGCGTGCGCAATTGCGCTCCGCGTTCGCGCAGGGGCCGCGCTGGCGCGCCGTCGCCGCTATAGCGGCATCGCCGCTGCCGCCGCTGTATCCGCCGGGCTAGCCGGCTCTGGGGTGGGAGCGGCGTAAGCCGCGGCCCGTGTGCCCATCGGAGGCGCGCGGTCGCGGCTTACGCCGCTCCTACCCCAAAGCACGGCTGCTGCGGGGTGTTGGCGTGCTTACGGCGGCGATCCCTTTCGTTCAGTCTGGGGCGCAGGGCAAGCCGGATCGGGCAGGTTTGCTAAGCTCCGCGGGTTCAAGTCGGGGAGTACGCAGATGACCGAAGCGATGACCGGGGCCGGCGGCGCCAAGCCCAAGAAGCTGCCGCTGCACTGGAAGATGGCGATCGGTTTCGCGACCGGCCTGGTGCTCGGCCTGCTCGTGCACTACGTCATCGGCGGCGACGCCGGCTGGGTCAAGACCCTCACGACCTACGTCACCCAGCCGCTGGCGACGATCTTCCTGCGCCTGATCTTCATGCTGGTGATCCCGCTGCTGTTCTCGGCGCTGGTGATGGGCGTGTCGGAGATGGGCGATGTGCGCGCCTTCGGCCGCATCGGCTGGCGCACGCTCGCCTTCACGGTGCTGATGTCGGCGATCGCGGTCGCGATCGGCCTGCTGCTGGTGAACTGGGTCCAGCCCGGTGCCGGCGTCGATCCGGCATTGGCGCAGCAATTGCTGGCCGAGAACGCCGAGCGCGCCAAGGCCATCGTCAGCGACGTCGGCAGCCAGCCCAAGGGCATGGACATGCTGCTGGCGATCGTGCCCGACAACGTGGTCAAGGCCGCGGCCGAGAACACCATCCTGGCGGTGATGTTCTTCGCGCTGATGGTCGGTATCGGCATGGTGCTGACCCGCTCGGAAGCGGTGGACACGCTCAAGCGCGGCATCCAGGGCCTGTTCGAAGTGTCGATGACCCTGATCGGCCTGGTCATCCGCATGGCGCCGTACGCGGTGTTCTGCCTGATGTTCAACATGACCGTGGTGTTCGGCGCCGACTTGCTGGCCAAGCTCGCCAGCTACGTCGTGGTGGTGGTGCTGGCGCTGGCGCTGCACCTGTTCGTGACCTATTCGCTGGCGCTGCGTTTCCTCGGCGGCTGGTCGCCGCTGAAGTTCTTCCGCGGCGCGCAGGAGCTGATGCTGCTGGCGTTCTCGACCGCCTCCAGCAACGCCAGCCTGCCCACCGCGCTGCGCGTGGCCGACGAGATCGGCCTGCCGCGGCGGGTGTCGCGCTTCGTGCTGACCGTGGGCGCGACCGCCAACCAGAACGGCACCGCGCTGTTCGAGGGCGTGACGGTGATCTTCCTGGCGCAGTTCTTCGGCGTCGAGCTGAGCCTGGCGCAGCAGGTCACGGTGATGTTCGTCTGCATCCTCGGCGGCATCGGTACCGCCGGCGTGCCCTCGGGCTCGCTGCCGGTGATCGCGCTGATCTGCGGCATGGTCGGGGTGCCGCCGGAAGGCATCGGCCTGATCCTGGGCGTGAACCACTTCCTGGACATGTGCCGGACCACGCTCAACGTCACCGGCGACCTGGCCGTGGCCGCGGTGGTCTCGCGCGGCGAGAGCGACCCGCCCAGCGAGCGTCTGGCCGACTGAGCCCGGTTGCCGAGCCCGGCCCGCGGCGCCTGCGCGGCGCCCCGGCACGATCCGCAAAGCCCGCTACGGCGGGCTTTGCCGTTTCCGGGCACCGGACCTGCCGATCCGGCGCGACAGCGCGGCGCGCGGATGGGACAATGGCGGGTCCGCCCGGCTGGTCCAGCCGCTCGCGCGGCCGCCTCCCGCCTCCAGAAGACCCCGTGCCCGACGCCATGACGACGCCCAGCCGCCGCGACCTCGCCAACGCCATCCGATTCCTCGCCATCGACGCGGTGCAGGCCGCCAACTCCGGTCATCCGGGCATGCCGATGGGCATGGCCGACATCGCCGAAGTGCTCTGGAACGATTACCTCAACCACAATCCGAACAATCCGAAGTGGTTCAACCGCGACCGCTTCATCCTCTCCAACGGCCACGGTTCGATGCTGCAGTACGCGCTGCTGCATCTGACCGGCTACGACCTGTCGATCGAGGACCTCAAGCACTTCCGCCAGCTCGAGTCCAAGACCCCGGGCCACCCCGAGAACTTCATGACCCCGGGCGTGGAAACCACCACCGGTCCGCTCGGGCAGGGCTTCGCCAACGCGGTCGGCATGGCCCTGGCCGAGAAGCTGCTCGCGCAACGCTTCAACCGTCCCGAGCTGGCCGTGGTCGATCACCGCACCTGGGTGTTCATGGGCGACGGCTGCCTGATGGAAGGCATCTCGCACGAGGCCGCGTCGCTGGCCGGCACCTGGGGCCTGCACAAGCTGGTCGCGTTCTGGGACGACAACAAGATCTCGATCGACGGCAACACCGACGGCTGGTTCACCGACGACACCCCGGCCCGCTTCGAGGCCTACGGCTGGCGCGTGATCCGCAACGTCGACGGCCACGATCCGGTCGAGATCAAGACCGCCATCGACACCGCGATGGCCAAGTCCGACAAGCCGACCCTGATCTGCTGCCGCACCACCATCGGCTTCGGCTCGCCGGCCAAGGCCGGCAAGGAATCCTCGCACGGCGCGCCGCTGGGCAAGGACGAAGTCGTCGCCACCCGCGAAGCGCTGCATTGGCCGCATCCGGCGTTCGAGATTCCGGAACCGATCTACGACGGCTGGCGTTCGCGCAGCACCGGTATGGTGCGCGAGGACCAGTGGAACCGTCTGTTCGACGCCTATGCCGCGCAGTACCCGGCCGAAGCCGCCGAACTGACCCGCCGCTCGCACGCCGATCTGCCGGAAACCTTCGCCGCCGACGCCGATGCCTACATCGCCAAGCTGCAGGCCGACGGCCAGACCATCGCCTCGCGCAAGGCCTCGCAGATGGCGATCGAGACCTTCGCGCCGCTGCTGCCGGAACTGGTCGGCGGCTCGGCCGACCTCGCGCATTCCAACCTGACCCTGTGGAAGGGCAGCAAGTCGGTCGCCAGCGACGATCCGAACGCCAACTACATCTATTTCGGCGTGCGCGAATTCGCCATGACCGCGATCAGCAACGGCCTGAGCCTGCACGGCGGCTTCGTTCCCTACGACGCCACCTTCCTGGTGTTCAGCGACTACGCGCGCAACGCCGTGCGCATGAGCGCGCTGATGGGCGCGCACGCGATCCATGTCTACACCCACGATTCGATCGGCCTGGGCGAGGACGGCCCGACCCACCAGCCGATCGAGCACCTGGCCAGCCTGCGCTACATCCCGCACAACGACGTCTGGCGTCCCTGCGACGCGGTCGAGTCGGCGGTGTCCTGGCGCGCTGCGATCGAACGCAAGGACGGCCCCAGCTGCCTGATCTTCTCGCGTCAGAACCTGGCCCATCAGCCGCGCAGCGACGAGCAGCTCAAGCAGATCGGCCGCGGCGGCTACGTGCTGCGCGACAGCGACGGCACCCCGGAGCTGATCTTCATCGCCACCGGCTCCGAAGTCGGCCTGGCCGCCCAGGCCGCCGACGCGCTCGCCGCCGAAGGCGTGAAGGTGCGCGTGGTGTCGATGCCGTCCAGCGACGTGTTCGACCGCCAGGGCGCGGACTACCGCGAATCGGTGCTGCCCAACGCGGTGCGCAAGCGCGTCGCGATCGAAGCCGGCGTCAGCGATTTCTGGCGCAAGTACGTCGGCCTGGACGGCGCCGTGATCGGCATCGACGGCTTCGGCGCCTCGGCTCCGGCCGAAGCCCTGTTCCCGCACTTCGGCTTCACGGTCGAGCGCGTGGTCGCGGCGGCGAAGGCGCTCTGAGTCCAGGGACGCCCGCGATGATCGGGGCCGCAACGCCGGAGCGCGACGGTTGATCGCGGGTCCGGCGCGGGAGCAGGCATCACCGCCGCAAATTTTGCGGCGCAATGCCGTCCCGCTCTGGGCGCAGCTGTTAGGAGCAATGCTGTTCGGAGCGACGCTGTTCTGCATCGCGACCAGCAGCGCGCTGGCGGCCGCACCGCCGACGCGCTGCGACGCCAGCCCGACACCGCGACCGCTGCCGGATCCGGCGAGTTGTCCGCGCCGGGTCGGTCTGGCCAAGGGCGCCGACCTGTCGACGGTCGCGCGCACCGGTGAAGCCCTGCTCGCGCAGGCGCGTAACGAAATCGGCAGTGGCCGCTTCGAGCAGGCCGAACAGGCGTTGGATTGCGTCGAGGCCACGATCGGTCGCGATCCCGACTGGGAGTTGGGTTACGAACTGGTGCGCCAGCGCGGCGTGCTCGCCTACCGTCGCGAACTGATTCCCGAGGCGCTGGGTCGCTTCGAATGCGCGCTCAAGCTGTCGACTGCGCACGACGACCGCGACGCGATCGCGCGCGACCTGAGGAACGTCGGCAGCGCGCTGCGCCGGCTCGGCGATTTCCGCGGCGCCTTGCGCACGCTGACCGCGAGCCTGCAGATGCAGCGCGCCCGGGGCGAGGTCGGCGGCGCGGTGTTCAACAACATCGCCGACGTCTACCGCGAACTCGACGACCCCGACGAGGCCACCCGCCATTACCGCGAAGCGCTGGCAGCGTTCCGCGCCCAGGGCAACCGCGTCGAAGCCGGACACGTGCTGGAAAGCCTGAGCGAGTTGAGCCTGGACCGCGGCGACGCCGCGCAGGCCCAGCAGTGGCTGCAGGAGGCGTTGCAGACCTATCGCCAGGCCGGCAATCGCGCTTATGAGTTGCGCGTGTATGCGGGCCTGATGCGCGCCGCCTTGGCGCGCGCGGACGTCGCGCAGGCACGGCAGTGGCGCCTGGCCGCGTTCGCGATCGCGGCCGAACATCGTCTGGCCCTGCCGGCGTCGCTGCAATTGCAGATCGCGCGCAGCGAGCGCTTGGAAGGCCGCGCAGCCGCAGCGGCGGCACGCCTGCACGAGGCGATCGCGGCGCTGCCCGAAGGCGCCGTGGAACGCATCGCGCTGCTGCAGGAACTGTCGCTGGCCGAGGAGGCCGCGGGCGACCGCAGCGCGGCCATCGCCACCCTGCGCCGTAGCCACGATGAGGAACGCGTGCTCAGCCGCGCCCAGCAGGACCGGCAACTGGGCTGGCTGCGCGCGCGCTTCGAAACCGCCGAGCGCGACCGCACCATCGCCGCGCTGGAGGCCGAGAACCGTCTGCGCCGGGTCGAACTGCGCCAGCGCACCTTGCTGCTGTGGCTGACGCTGGCCGCGACGCTGGCCGCGGCCTTGGCGCTGGGCTTGCTGCTGATGCGCCGGCGTCAGCGCGCGCGTCTGCTCGAAGCCGAGCGCCAGGTGCGCCAGGAAGAAGCGCTGGCGCGCTACCGTCACGCCGCCGATGCCCTGGCCGAAGACCGCAGCCTGCTCCAGGCCCTGCTCGACAGCCGTCAGGACGCGGTCTGCCTGGTCGATGCCGAAGGCCAGGTGCTGGCCGCCAATCGCGCCGCTTGCGGCCTGCTCGACGCGGCCGCGCCGTCGCCGGTGGGGCAGGCGCTGGGCGACTACGTCGGCGAGGCCGATCGCGAGTTGTTGGCCGCGGCCTTGGAGCGGATGGAGGATGCGAGCGCGCAGACCTTCGAATTCGCACGTCGCGACGGCGCCGTGCGCCTGCAGGCCCAGCTCACACCTTGGGAGCGCGGCGACGGCCTGATCGTGCTCGGACTACGCGAGGCGTCCGCGGCCGCCGCGCCGATGGCGACGCTCGCGGACGGGGCCGCGATCGACGGCGATCCCGCCCGCGACGAGCGCATGCGCGAAGACTTCCGGCGCACCCTGGTGGAACTGATGCTGGCGGTGGTCGACACCTGGGAGCGCAGCACCGGCAGCAGCCGGCTGGAACTGGCCGAACGCAGCCGCATCTGGCGCGTCACTATCGACGAAGGCCGCTTGCGCGTGCGTGCGATGGAGCGCTATCTGGTCTTGTCCAAGCTGCCGCGGCAGCCGCGCTGGCGCGACGTGCTGCGTTCGGCCTACTACGTGCTCGGACATTGCACGATGGCGCCGCAGGAGCGCGAGGAACTGCAGCGCCGGGTCGACGCGGCGCTGGCCTACACCCGCCGCCGCGCCCTGGTGTGAACGCCGCGCTCAGCTATCGGGCGCGAGCACTTCGCCCGGCACCCGATTGTCGACACAGACCACGCATACGCCGCGCAGATCGCCGTCCTTGAAACGGTACAGGTCGTGGTGGCTGCCGTTGTCGGGATTGAAATCGGCCGGCCCCTGGACGAAGGGCATGGCCTGCTGATTGGGACTTTGCATCGACTTGTCGCCCAGCGCCGAACACTGGTCGTGCGCCGCCTGGTTGGCCCAATACCACTCGTCGACGATGCCGCAGGTCTTTTCCGGGACGCAGTAGCCGGATGCGTCCTGGCCCAGCAGCGGTGCGTGCTCGGCGCGGTACTGCACCAGCGCGGCCGGAGTGATGCTGAAAGTGCTGACGATCTGCGGCGAGGCGTTCGGGTCCACGCACCAGCTCTTGCTCTTGGCCAGAGGGTCGTGGGCGTGGGCGCAGGTGGCGAACAGCAGGCTCAGGCCGAGCAGGCGGGGCAGACAATGGCGCGTCATGGCTCGATCACGGTGTGTGGATGACCCGGCCAGTGTAGGCGTCGGCTGCGCCGGGGCTCCAATGGTTTCAGGGGCGAAACGGGGCACGAATCCGTGCCAAGCGATTGATTCTTCGAAACATCGCCGGGATTCGTTCCCGCCGCGGTCCGGTTTGGTCCCTGCTGCGTTCTGGTGGGCGGGCGGCGTCCGCCCTAGCGTGATTCGGCCCGGTCAGCCCGCGATCCCGCGATCGCGCCGTTGCCCCGGGAATCCGCATCGTTCAACCGCCGTCGCCACGGCGGTCCCACCTGGAGATCGATATGAAGCTCAAGCTGTTCAATCTGGCCCTGATGACGACCGTGCTGCTCGGCGCCAGCCTCGCCTCCGATCCCGCCAGCGCCGCCAACGGTGTGCCGGGGCGGGTCGTTCACGACCGCGACGACCCGGTCGGCACCGGCAACTGGCGCGGCAGCTACTACACCGAGTACACCGTGTGGGGCGACGGCATCGAACACATCGGCGAGATCGGCACCACCTTTCGCACCGGCCACGACGTCTACGGCACTTCGTACCAGGACTGTCACAACGCGCTGATCGCCCAGGCGAGCGCCGCCTATGCGGCCGGCATAACCGACTGCTCGCCGCTGTAAAGCGATCCGCGGCCGCGAGGGATCGCAGGCCGTCGCGTATCGGCATCGGTGCTCCGGACTCTGCCGGGGCGCCGATGTCTTTCGTGGAGCGCCGCATGCCGGAACGCAGGCGGCGGATCGAACCGGCTGGCGCGGCTGTCAGCTGCGCGCGGGCTTGTCGGCCACGCTGATCACGCGCTGCTGCGAGGGCTTGGGCTCATCGGTCTCCAAGCGGCCCGGATAACGGTCGTACTCCGACATCGGGCTGTCCTGCGCGCAGCGCGCATCCGGGAAGCCGTAGCGCTGGCGCAGGGCCAGGCCGCATTCGGCCATGGCTTCGAAGGCCTGGCCGACCTGCATGCACTGCTTGTCGAAGTCGCGCCGGAAGGCGTCGCGGCGGCGCATGAAGTCTTCGCCGCATTTGCGTCCGACCCGGATCCGGTCGAGATCGTCCTGCGCGGCATTGCTGCCGGCCAGGCCGTATTCCTTGAGTTCGGCTTCGCTGAGGATGCGCAGATCGCGGTTGGCGACCGTCATCATCTGGTCGGCGACCGCGGTAGCGACGCCGTTGCGTTCGAGGTAGTCGCGGACCTGGGTGTTGATCGCCTTGAGCTCGGCGCTGAGCTCGGCGCGCGAGGTCGCGGTGGAACGGTCGCGGATCAGGCGGTGGATGCCGACCTTGCCCGAAATCGAGCGGGTGTCGCCGGCGGCCAGCACCAGCACGCAGGCGCTGTGGCACAGCGAGTCCTCGCGGATCCAGATCGCCCAATGCGATTCGGCGATCGAGTCGCCGGCGCGGATCGCTTCTTCGACGTGGCCGCCGGTCGAATCCAGATCGAGGATGCGGGTCGGGATTTCCATGCGGTCGGCCATCGCCGCCACGCGCTGGACCAGGGCGGTGAAGCCGGTGCCGATCTTGCCGCGGTAGCGCACCCGGACCATGCCGCGCGGCTGGCAGTCCTTGAGCGCGTCGACCAGGCTGAAGAATTCCAGCGAAGCCAGTGGCTCGCCGTCGCCGTGCCGGGCGTAGTCGTATTCGCAACTGATCGAGGCTTCGCCGGCGTCGAGCTTGGCCGGCGGCCAGTAGGTGCCCTTGAGCGCGTCGGCCTTCGCCGGAGCGGCGTTGCCGGCCGGCGCTGCGGAACGGTCGCCGGACTGGTCGCCGATGGTCACCGCCGCGGACTGCGCGTCGTCGCCGGGCGCCCGCGGCTGGCAGGCCGCGGCCAGCAGGCACAGCGGTAACAGCCCCGATGCGAACGACCACCTCTTCGACATGCCTTGCCCATCCTGGTTACGTTCCGGCCGCATCCCGCGGCTTTTCTGCCACGGTACCCGGCGCTGGCTTCGACCTCAATTCCGGCGCCGAGTTTCGCGCGCCGGTTGCAGCATGATCGCGGGTCGAGGATGAACGCGGGCGCGCTCGACGGTTTCCAACATCATGGATAACGTCATGGATGCCATCGCGAGGACGCCGTCGTCGCGGGCGACGACGGCCGGGCATTGCGCTCAGGCCGCCGGGGGCGGCGTGTCGTAGCGCTTGAAGTAGCGGTGATGGCGCAGGTGGTCGTGCTGCTGTCCGATCGCGAAATAGGCCTTGCCGCCGCGGCGCCCGGGTTGCAGGCAGGGCAGCTCGTGCTGCGCCTCGGGGTTGTTGGTGTAGTAGGCCGGAACCTTGTCGATGAAGCGGCTCAGCATTTGCGGACCGCATTCGACGCCGTTGTACCTGTCGAATCCGAAACGCGGATGGCCGATGTTGAAGTCGTCGACGCAGACCACGCCGTTCTCGATCAGCGACAGTTCGCGCTCCAGCGGCCAGGCGTCGTACCAGTGCGCGTCCAGGTAGTACATCGGGCAGCGGAACTGACCGTGGAACTTGGCGATCAGGTCCGGCGAGTCCAGCTTCTCCACATGAGTGTGCGCCATGAAGGCGACCCGGCGCTTGGTCACCTCGACGTAGCGTTCGACCACATCGCAGCTGACGATGCTCAGGTGCGGGTAGGCGCGCGCAAGGTACTCGGTGGTATCGCCGGCATTGCAGCCGGTCTCGATGATCGCGTCGCACTGATAGCGATCGATCAGGTAGTCGAATTCCAGCGCGGTGGTGATGTCGAAACCGAACGGCCCGCCGCCGTCGCTGAGCTCGGCAGCCCCCAGGCGTACGGTGCGATAGAAATGCTTGTAGACGTTCTCGGCGGACATCCTCGGCGCGCTCCAGGGGGCGTAGCCTGGAAGTATAAGCGGCCGCAGTCCCGGCTATCGGCGCCGCGCCCGGCCCCTGTGGGAGCGGCGTAAATCGCGACCTCTCGGTCCGCGGCGCTGGTTCCGTGCGCGGAGCGCCTGGCTTTCTGTGGGAGCGGCGTAAGCCGCGATGGCTACGGGCCGGGATCGGCGCGGCGACTGGCGAATGCGCGAACGCGGCTTACGCCGCTCCCACAGAAAGCAGAAGCGGGCCGGCTCAACTCCGCGTTTCGCGCAGCGCCAGCGCCAGCAGCCGGGCCTCCAGTCGAGCGCCCAGGCCGGATGGCGCTGCCAGATCCATGCGCGCCAGCGCCTCTGCGTCGTCGCCGGTGCTGCTGATGCCGCCGAGCAGGGCGCGCGCGACCGTGCCCAGCTTGCCGGTGCGGGTCGCGGTGGCGGCCTTGAGCCAGCCCAACGCCCGTACCAGGCGCTCCTCGACCGGGGTGAAGTCGCTGCCCAGCGGGTAGTCGGGCAGCAGGCCTTCGCGGCGCAGCGGCGCCAGGGCCTGGTGCAGATGCTCGGGGGTATTGCGGCCCGCCGCGGCGGTCAGGCCGACATCGGCGCGCAGCTTGCCTTCGCGCCGCGCGGTTTCCAGCAGCCCGTTGCCGTAGCGCGCATCGGCGATCGCGGCCATCGCCCGCACGCAGTCCTCGTCGGCGCGCCCGCGCAGGTCGGCGATGCCGTACTCGCTGATGTAGATGTCGCGCAGATGGCGCGGGATGGTGGTATGGCCGTAGTTCCACACCAGGTTGGAGCGGTTCTCGCCGCCGGCGTCGCGGGTCGCGCGCAGCATCAGCACCGAGCGCGCGTCGGGCAGGGCGTGGGCCATGGCGACGAAGTTGTACTGCCCGCCGACCCCCGACACGACCCGACCGTCGGCCAAGCCGTCCGACACCGCCGCGCCCAGCGCGGTCGCCATCATGCAGGTGTTGAAGAAGCGCGCGTCGCGGCGCTGCAGGCGTTCCAGCGCTTCGTGGCCACCGTAGAGTTCGTTGACCTCGCTGATGCGGCGCATGCCGATGCCGCGGCGCTGGTCCTCGGGCAGGTGCCGCAGCCAGTCGTAGAACTCGGGCGAGCCGAGGTAGAAGCCGCCGTGCAGATATTCGCCATCGCGTTCCAGCGTGGCGCGATCGGTCTCGTCGGCGCTGCCGTCGGCGATGCGGCGCATCAGTGCCTCGTCGTCGACCACCTTGCGCCGGATCACCCCGACTTCGACCAAGCGCCGGAAGCCCTCGTTGATCATTTCGCTGCAGCCGTACAGCCCTTCGGCGAACGGAGCCAGGTCCGGGCGCGAGGCCAGGGCCGGGTCGAGCGCCGCGAGCACGCGCCGGTAGCCGGCGTTGTCGGCGTGGCGCAGAGCCAGCGCGTGGCAGAGCGCGTCGGCGAGCGCGCCGATGCCGATCTGCAGGGTGCCGCCGTCGCGCACCAGGGTGCTGGCGTAGAAGCCGATCGCGTAGTCGGCGTCGGTCACCGGCTGGCGCGGCAGGCCGAACAGTTTCGGGTGCGGGCCGGGCGGGGTCACCACCGCGTCGAAGTAATCCTCGGCGACGGTCGCGCTGCCGCCCAGCCAGGGCAGCTCCGGATCGACCTCGGCGATCAGCAGCGGCCGCGGCAGGCCGCAGGCGACGATCGCATCGACCGCGTCCTGGGTCAGGTCGGTATTGCACGACAGCGACAGCCGCGCGTCGCCGTCGCGGCGCGCGACCTTCTGCACGATCGCGTTGACGCCACGGTCGGCGAGCGCGCGGGCGACGTGGGTGTAGTTGAGACTGGCGTAGCGCTGCTGCGCCGGCGGCGAATTCAACAGCGCGCCGGACTGCAGATAGAACTCTTCGATCTCGATATGCGCGGGCAGGGTGTTGCGTTTGAGTGCGTCCACGTAGGCCAGGCGCGGGAAGTCGTCGCCGAAGTGGCGGCGCGCGAACGGCCCTACGAAGCGGCCCTCCAGGCCCTTGCCGGCGCCGGGCGGATCCAGCGAGAGCGCGGTGTACAGGTGCAGCGCGCGCGAGGGATCGGCTGCGATCCGCGCGTACAGCGCATTCAACAGCCGGTGCGGCTTGCCCAGGCCGAGCGGGGCGCCCAGGTGCAGCGGACCCTGGGTGCGGGCGAGCAGGAAGTCGACGGCATCGTCGATACGTTCGAAGCGGGCGGGTGCGGTCATGGCGGCAGTATCGCATCGGCCCGGCGGATCGCTTGACATCGTCGTTTACGGGTGTAATCTCAAGAAAAATTACGGATGTAATCGATGCAGATCAGCGAAGCCGAATCGGTGGTGATGGACGTGCTCTGGCGTCGGCATCCGCTCGCCGCCGAGGACGTGGTCGCGGCGCTGTCCGAGCGTCAGGACTGGCAGGAGGCGACCATCAAGACCCTGCTCAACCGACTGTTGAACAAGGGCGCGGTACGCGCCGAGAAGCAGGGCCGGCGTTATCTGTATGCGCCGGTGCTCAAGCGCGAGGACTGGGTGCTGGAGGAGAGCCAGGGCCTGCTGCAACGCCTGTTCGACGGCCGAGTCGCGCCGCTGGTCGCGCACTTCAGCGAGCAGCGCAAGCTCAGCCGCAAGGACATCGCCGAACTACGCAAGCTGCTCGAGGAGTTGGACGATGAACAGCGTTGACCTGCTTACCGCATTGATCGAAACCACGCTCGCCAGCAGTTGCGCGATCGTATTGGTCTTACTGCTGCGGCGTCCGCTGCGGCGCGGCTTCGGTGCCGGTGCGGCCTATGCGCTGTGGGCGCTGGTGCCGGCGGCGGCGTTCGCAGTGCTGCTGCCGGCGGCGTCGGCGCCGTTGCCGCTGAGCTTGCCGGTGCAGGTCACGATCCAGGCACCTGCTGCGATAGCGGCGCCGCAGACCGCGTCGATCGCGCCGACGGCATTGGCCTTGATCGTCTGGTCGCTGGGGGCGGCGCTCGCCATGCTTGCCCTGGCCTGGCAGCAGCGTCGCTTCGTGCGCGCGCTGGGCGAACTGCGCCTGCGCACGGACGGGCTGCGTCAGGCCGATGCCATGGCCGGACTGCCGGCGGCGATCGGGCTGCTGCGACCGATGATCGTCGTTCCCAGCGATTTCGAACAACGCTACAGCGACGAACAGCAGGCGTTGATGCACGCGCACGAGCGCGAGCACATCGCCCGCGGCGATCTGGCGCTCAATGCCGTGGTCGCGCTGCTGCGCTGCGTGTACTGGTTCAACCCGCTGCTGCACTACGCCGTGCGCCACTACCGCCACGATCAGGAGCTGTCCTGCGATCAGCGCGTGATCCGGCGCCACCCGCGGGCGCGTCGTGCCTACGGCGAAGCCATGCTCAAGACCCTGCTGGCGTCGCGCCCCGCGCCCCTGGGTTGCCATTGGGGCTACAGCCACCCGCTCAAGGAGAGAATCGAGATGCTCAAGCATGCAAACGTGTCGTCGAAGCGCTGGATCGCCGGCGCCGCGCTGGTCGCTCTGCTGGCCGCGGCCACCGGCGCGGCCGCGTGGTCGGCGCAGCCGCAACGCGAGACCGCCGCCGCACTGCCGCAGGGTCATGCGATGGTGAAGTTCGAGGTGCGCCTGGACGGCGGCGAACCCAGCACCTTCCGCGTGCTCGAACGCTACGGCGAATCGTTCGGCGTGAGCGGCGACGAGCGCGGTTCGAAGTGGTCGATGCAGGGCAAGGTCTCGCCGCTGGCCAACGGTCAGCTGTTGCTGGAAGCCTCGCTGCAACGCGACGGCAGGCCGGTCGGGGAGCCGCGATTGACGGTGCGCGACGGCGAGCCGGCGCGCATCAGCATCGGCAGCGTGCGCGGCTCGACGAATGCCGAAGTGCTGCAGGGAATCGACATGACGGTGACCGTGAACGGCGGAGCACGCGTATCGGCTGCCGCCGCCGCGCAAGCCGCCGCCGCGCCCAAGGCCCAGTCCGCGCCGAAGCCGGTCGCTCGCAGCGCCGCCGGCTATGGGACGCTATCGCCGCCGCCGTACCCGAAGGGCCGCAAGGTCAGCGGCCGTGTGCTGCTGCAGATCAAAGTCGGCGCCGACGGCAGCGCTCAGGAGGTCAAGTTGGCGCGCAGTTCCGGCGATGCCGAACTCGACAGCAGCACCATCGCGGCCGCGCGCACGTGGCGCTTCCAGCCCGCCGTCGAAGGCGGCGAGCCGGTCGAATCCTGGGTGCAGGTGCCGGTGGACTTCGCTACGTCCAAGCCGGCGGAACCCGATACGTCGGACGGTGCCGCGGCGCTGGATCCGATCCAGGTCAGGCAGGGCTGATCGAAGGACGAGGATGCGTTCGAGCGCAGCCTACGCGCCGACGATGTGGACCTCGTCGGCGATCCGGCGCACTTCGTCCGGGTAGTGGCTGACGTAGATCATCGGCAGCGCGATCTCGTCGCGCACCCGCTGCAGATAGGGCAGCAGCTCGTCGCGGCGGTTCATGTCCAGCATCGACAGCGGTTCGTCCAACAGCAGGATCTGCGGCTGCGACAGCAGCGCGCGGCCCAGCGCCACGCGCTGCATCTCGCCGCCCGAGAGGCCGGCAGTGGAACGCGACAGCAAGGCGTCGATGCCCAGCAGGTCGACGACGGCGTCGAGCTGGAACCGCGGCGCGGCCCGGGCTTCGCCGCGCAGGCCGTAGAGCAGGTTGCCGCGCACGTCCAGGTGCGGGAACAGGCGCGCGTCCTGGAACACGTAGCCGATCCGGCGCCGATGCGCGGGCAGGTCGATACCGGCGGCGGCATCGAACAGGCAGCGCCCGCCGATTTCGATGCGTCCGCGTTGCGGCCGCAGCAGGCCGGCGATGGCGTACAGCAGCGAAGTCTTGCCGGCGCCCGAGTCGCCGACCAGGGCGATCACCCGGCGCTCGCTGCGGATGCTCACGCTGCGCTCGAACGCGCCGCGCCGCAGGCTGAAGTCGAGCAGATAGGTCGGCGCCGCGCTCATGCGTGCGCCTCGCGGCGCTGACGCTGCACCAGCCATTCCGACAGCAGCACCGCGCCGAACGAGATCGCGACCGCGACCACGGTCAGCCGCCACAGCCCGGATTCGGCGCCGGGTACCTGCAGCAGGCCGTAGATCGCCGACGACAGGGTCTGGGTTTCGCCTGGGATGTTGGAAACGAAGGTGATGGTGGCGCCGAACTCACCCAGAGCCTTGGCGAAGCCGAGCACTGCGCCGGCGATCACGCCGGGCAGGGCCAGCGGCAGGGTCATACCGAAGAACACCCGCCATGGGTTCGCGCCCAGGGTCGCGGCGGCCTGTTCCAGGCGGCGGTCGACGGCTTCGATCGAGAGCCGTATCGCGCGCACCATCAGCGGGAAACCCATGATCGCGCAGGCCAGCGCGGCGCCGGTCCAGCGGAACGCGAAGCTCACGCCGAACCAGTCGGACAGGAACCGCCCGATCGGTCCCTGCGAGCCGAACAGGATCAGCAGCACGTAGCCGGTCACCACCGGCGGCAACACCAGCGGCAGATACAGCAGCGCGTCGAGCAAGAGCTTGCCGGGGAAGCGCTTGCGCGCGAGCAGCCAGCCCATCGCCACGCCCAGCGGCAGGCTGGCCAGCGTCGCCACGGTCGCGACCTTGAGGCTGAGCGCGATCGCCGTCAGTTCGGCTGGGCTGAAATCGAACATGCGCTGGTCGCGCTCAGTTCAGGACCGCGAAACCGTGGCGGCGGAACACCGTCGCCGCGGCCGGAGTCTTGAGCCAGCGCACGAACGCGGCCGTCTGCGCGCGCTTGCTGGCGCGGATGCGCGCGACCGGGTAGACGATGGCCGGGTGGGTGTTGGCGGGGAAGGTCGCGAGCACGCGCACGTTCGGCTCGGCGCGCGCGTCGCTGGCGTAGACCACGCCCAGCGGCGCTTCGCCGCGCGCGACCAGCATCAACGCCGCGCGCACGTTTTCGGCCTCGGCGACCTTGGGTTGCAACTGCCGCCACACGCCCAGCGATTCGAATGCGGCCCGCGCGTACTTGCCTGCCGGCACGCTCGCGGTCAGCGCCAAGGCCAGGCGGCCGTCGCCGAGCAGCGGGCGCAGATCGACGCCGGGTTTCAGCGTCAGCGCTTGTGCGCTGCTGGTCTTGGGCGCGATCAGCACCAGGCTGTTGCCGAGCAGGTTGCGGCGGCTGCTCTCATCGATCAGCTTGCGTTGCTGCAGGTAATCCATCCAGTCCAGGTCGGCGGACACGAACACGTCGGCCGGCGCGCCCTGTTCGATCTGCCGCGCCAGCGCCGAGCTGGCGGCGTAGGACATGCGCAGCGGTTGAGCGGTCTGGCCCTCGTAGACCACCGCGGCTTCGTCCAGCGCTTCCTTGAGGCTGGCTGCCGCGAACACGGTGATCGGTTCGGGTTTGGGCGGAGCGGCGCCGGCGCTGGCCGCCAGGGACAGGCCGAGGGCGCAGAACGCGGCGAGCCAGCGGCGACGCGACAGGATCATGGGGTAGCTCCGGGGGCGGCGCGATGAGCGTAGCGCGAAACCGTGCCGACGCAGAGACGAGCTCGTCGCGCGGCAAGGATCAGGGCGCGTCGATCACCCGGATCGATTCGATCTGGCGGATCCAGCGTGCGGGCCGCGATTCGCCCGGTGCGATCAGGCGCCAAGGGCCGTCGTCCGCGCCTAGCACTGCGCCGTCGCAACGGTCGGTCAGGACCACCTCGCGCGCGCCCAGGCTGGCATCGAGTTCGGCCAGCGAGTAGGCGACGCGGTAGCCGTCGCGCGCCGACACCACCACCATGCGCGCCAGTTGCGGCCCGCGCAGCGGTTCCTCGGGCATGGCGCCGGACGCGCGCAGCAGCGCGGCCAGCGACACGCCTTCGCAGCTCAGGGTCTTGCCGTGCGCGCTGCCGGTGGCGGCGACGCGCGGTAGGGTCGCGATCTTCGCCGCATCCAGGGCCACGTCCATCGGCGCCATGCGCTGCGGCGGATCGGAGGCATGCGCGTGCGGGTTCTTCTCAGGCTCGGCGGCGACAGCGGTCGCAGCGGAGAGCAGGCCGATCAGACAGGCGGTCGCTGGCAGCATGCGTGTCGGGCTCATGGCGGCCTCAGAGCTGATTGAGCGGAATCTTGAGGTAGCGTACGCCGTTGTCTTCGGCGTCGGGCAGGGCGCCCGCGCGCAGATTGACCTGTAATGCCGGCAGGATCAGCGCAGGCACCGCCAGGGTCGCGTCGCGGGCTTCGCGCATGCGCACGAACTCGGCTTCGACGGTGTCGCCGCGGACGTGGATGTTGGCGCGCTTCTGTTCGCCGATGCTGGTTTCGCAGCACGGCGCGCGGCCGTCGGGGCCGTAGTCGTGGCAGACGAACACGCGGGTGGCATCGGGCAGTTCGTAGAGGTGCCGGATCGAGGCGTACAGCATGGCCGCGTCGCCGCCTGGGAAATCGCAGCGCGCGGTGCCGCTGTCGGGCATGAACAGCGAGTCGCCAGTGAACAGCGCGTCGTCGATCAGGTAGGCCAGGCTGTCGAGGGTGTGGCCGGGCACCGCGATGGCGCGTGCGCGCAGGTCGCCGATCGCGAACGTTTCCTCGTCCTCGAACAGGTGGTCGAACTGGCTGCCGTCGGCTTCGACCTTGGCGTCCAGGCCCAGCACCGGCACGAAGGTGCGCTGCACTTCGCGGATGCGGCGGCCGATCGCGATGCGCGCCTGCGGCAGGCGCTGCTTCAGCCAGTGCGCGGCGGTGAGGTGGTCGGCGTGGGCATGGGTTTCCAGCAGCCAGCGCACGTCCGCGCCGCAGGCTTGCGCGACGTCGAGGATCGCCTGCGCCGAGCTGCCGCCGGTGCGGCCGGAACGCGCGTCGTAGTCGAGCACCGGATCGACGATCGCGGCCTGCGACGTCGCCGGGTCCACGACCAGGTAGCTCCAGGTCCCGGTGTCGGCATGATGGAAGGACTGCACCTGCGGGGACATCGGCTTCCTCTGACTGCGGCGTCCGTGCGATGGGGGCCTGCGCGCGGTGTGCGGCGCATGGCGTTTTGCGTCGCGCTCAGCGCGCGAGTGCGGCGTTGAGCAGGGCGGCGAGGCGGGTGCCGCCGCGGCGCAGCTGGGCTTCGGCTTCAGGCCGCCAAGTCTGCACGTATTCGTCGTCGATCGTCGCCCGCGGCGGATAGAAGCCCGGTTGCAGCGCGATCCGGCAGGAGGCCTCGGCCCAGCCCGCCGAATCCGGCGGCAGCGGCGGTTCCGACAGCGCCACCGCCAGCGGCAGTGCGCGCAGGCGTTGCAGCCAGGCGGCCTCGTCCAGGCCGGCGCGGTTGAGCATGCCGCTGTCCCACAGCGCGTGCAGGTTGGTGCCGCGCCCGCCGAGGTTGACCTGGACGTCGTTGCCGCCCTTGTCGCGGGCGTAGCCGGCATGCAGGGGTTGGTGCACGTCGCCGACGAAATGGACCACGAACTTCAATGCCTGCAGGCGCTCGGCACGCGGGCGGCGGCGGTCGGCGAGGATCAGGGTCTGGTCGCGGATCGCCGCGACCACGCACGCGTCGCCGGGACAGTCGCGCTCGGGCTGGTAGACGCAGCCGTGCTCGGCGATGTTGACGTAGTGCCACTTCGCGCTCTTCTTGCCCAGGTCGGGGTCGTTGGCGCGCAGTTCGTCGGCCCAGTTGGCGATGCCGGGCAGGGTCGGGTCGGGTTCGCCGACCAGCAGCTCGTCGATATCGCGGCGCACGGCCGGATCGAGTTCGTCCAGGGCCAGCAACGCGACCAGGCGGTGGCCGAGCGGACCCCAGGCCAGGGCATCGATCGGCAGCAGCAGGAGCAGGGCGAGGGAGAGGGCGCGGATCATCCCGTCACTTTACCGGAGACGGCAGGGTTCCCGGCTGTAACCGATGCACACGAACGGTGCCGGTCTTGTCGGTTCGCGCCCCGGCGCCGCGGTACGGCCGCAACGCCGGGGCTGCCGCCTCGGACGGCGGGCTCAGAACCGGTAGATGTAAGCGACGCCGTAGGCCAGCGGATCGATCTGGGCGGTGCCGATCTTGACTCCGTCGACCTCGACATCGGTGTCGATGTCCATCCAGCGCACGTCGACCCGGATCGCGCCGCTTTCGCCGAGCATGAAGTCCACGCCCGCGTGCGCGGCCGGGCCCCAGGAGTCCTTCAGCTTGATCGTGGTGCCTTCGAGCGCGCCGGTGGTCTTCTCGCTGAAGAACAGGGTGTAGTTGATGCCGGCGCCGACGAACGGCGAGACCATGCCGCGGCTGTTGAAGTGGTACTGCAGCGTGACCGTCGGCGGCAGTTGCTTGGTCGTGGCGACCTGGCCGACGTCTACGATGTCGATGTCGTGCTCGAACGGGATCGAGGCCAGCACTTCGATGCCCAGATTGTTGCGGATGAAATACTCGAGCGTCACCGTCGGCTGGACGTTTTCGCTGACCTCCAGGTCGAAGGCGCCGTCCAGGACGCTGCCGTTGTCGGAGGTCGGTGAGACCTGGTGGGCCCCGACGCCGACGCTCCAGGTGCCGGCCGACTGGGCCAGGGCGGGTTGCGACAGGCAGGCCAGGGCCATGGCGGCGATCGCGCCACCGTAAGTACGCTTGTTCATTCCTTGAATCCCCTGTTGGATCGAGCTGATTTGATCGGGCTTGGCGTAGTACGGCGCGTTACGGCGTGGATCGCCAGCCACTTTATGTGCGCCGAATCCTGCCCGTCCTTGACTTTCGTTGCAATATCGCCCGGCCGGGGGGCGCCCCGGATCGCCTGGGCCGACCCGGGCCGGGGTCGGAGTCGGGCCGGGGGCGGGCCCGCGCTTGCTACAATGGCGGTTTCCCATCCCAGCCGCGTGTTGCGGGCCCAGGAGTTTGCAGAAATGGCGATCAAGGTAGGCATCAACGGCTTCGGCCGCATCGGACGCAACGTGCTGCGCTCGGCGGTGCAGAATTTCGGCGGCGAGATCGAGATCGTCGCGATCAACGACCTGCTCGAGCCGGACTACCTGGCCTACATGCTCCAGTACGACTCGGTCCACGGTCGCTTCAAGGGCGAGATCGCGGTCGAGGGCAACACCCTGATCGTCAACGGCCAGAAGATCCGCCTGACCCAGGAGCGCGATCCGGCCAACCTCAAGTGGGACGAGGTCGGCGCCGAGGTCGTGATCGAATCGACCGGCCTGTTCCTGGACAAGGCCACCGCGCAGAAGCACCTCGACGCCGGCGCCAAGAAGGTCGTGCTGTCGGCGCCGTCCAAGGACGACACGCCGATGTTCGTCTACGGCGTCAACGACAAGACCTACAAGGGCGAGGCGATCATCTCCAATGCTTCGTGCACCACCAACTGCCTGGCGCCGCTGGCCAAGGTGCTGAACGACAAGTGGGGCATCAAGCGCGGCCTGATGACCACGGTGCACGCCGCCACCGCCACCCAGAAGACCGTCGACGGCCCGTCCAACAAGGACTGGCGCGGCGGCCGCGGCATCCTCGAGAACATCATCCCGTCCAGCACCGGCGCGGCCAAGGCGGTCGGCGTGGTGATCCCGGAGCTCAACAAGAAGCTCACCGGCATGTCGTTCCGCGTGCCGACCTCGGACGTGTCGGTGGTCGACCTCACCGTCGAACTGGTCAAGGACGCGACCTACGCCGAGATCTGCGCCGAAATGAAGGCGCAGAGCGAAGGCGCGCTCAAGGGCATCCTGGGCTACACCGAGGACAAGGTGGTCGCCACCGATTTCCGCGGCGACACCCGCACCTCGATCTTCGACGCCGACGCCGGCATCGCCCTCGACGGCACCTTCGTCAAGCTGGTGAGCTGGTACGACAACGAGTGGGGCTACTCGAACAAGTGCCTGGAAATGGTCAAGGTGGTCGCGGGCAAGTAAGCCGCGACGATCCTGGCAAACGAGAAAGCCCCGCGGTTGCGGGGCTTTTTCTTTGGGACGTCTTCTTTGGAAGGTCGCGCACGCAGCGGCCCGGCCCTTCCCCGGCACGCAGGGAAGGGCCGTCGTCGGCTCAGGTCGCGGCCGTCGCCGATTCGCGCAAACCTTCCGCGGCCTGCACCATCGCCTTCAGCGCGGTGCGCACTTCCGGCCAGCCGCGGGTCTTGAGGCCGCAGTCCGGGTTGACCCACAACTGCGCCGGGGTCAGCACGTCCAGGGCCTTGTCCAGCAGTTCGCGCATCTCCTCCACGCTCGGCACCCGCGGGGAGTGGATGTCGTAGACGCCCGGGCCGATGCCGTTGGGGTAGCGATAGCGCACGAACGCGTCCAGCAGCTCCATGCGCGAGCGCGAGGTCTCGATCGAGATCACATCGGCGTCCAGGTCGGCGACCGCTTCGATGATGTCGTTGAACTCGGCGTAGCACATGTGGGTGTGGATCTGGGTCGCGTCGTCGACCCCGCTCGCCGCCAGGCGGAAGGCCTCGCCGGCCCAGGCCAGGTAGGCCGGCCAGTCGGTGCGGCGCAGCGGCAGGCCTTCGCGCAGCGCCGGTTCGTCGATCTGGATCACCGCGATGCCGGCCGCTTCCAGATCCAGCACTTCCTCGCGCAGGGCCAGGGCGATCTGGCGACAGGTGTCGGCGCGCGGCTGGTCGTCGCGCACGAACGACCACTGCAGGATCGTGACCGGGCCGGTGAGCATGCCTTTGACCGGGCGTGGGGTCAGCGATTGCGCGTAGCGCGCCCAGTCCACGGTCATCGGCTGCGGCCGCGAGACGTCGCCGAACAGCACCGGCGGTTTCACGCAGCGCGAGCCGTAGCTCTGGACCCAGCCGTGGGCGGTGAAGGCGAAGCCGTCGAGCTGCTCGCCGAAGTACTCGACCATGTCGTTGCGCTCGAACTCGCCGTGCACCAGCACGTCCAGGCCCAGCGCTTCCTGCTCACGCAGGCACAGTTCGGTCTCGCGCTCGAGGAAGCTGCGATAGCCGGCGTCGTCCAGGCGCCCGGCCTTGTGTTCGGCGCGGGCCTGGCGCACCTGCGCGGTTTGCGGGAACGAACCGATGGTGGTGGTGGGGAAGTCGGGCAGCTTCAGGCGCTGCGCCTGCACTTGCGCGCGCTGCGCGTAGGGCGAGTCGCGCCGGGCCATGGCCGGTACGATCGCAGCGAGCTTGGCCCGCACCTGGGTGTCGCGCAACAGCGGCGAGGCCAGACGCGCGGCGCGCGCGCTCGCGGCCGCGGCCAGCGCATCGGCGGCGCGGTCGCTGTCGGCCAGCGTATCGGCGAGCAGACGCAGTTCCTCCAGCTTCTGCTTGGCATAGGCCATCCATTGCCGCAGCGGCGGCGGCAGCTTGCGCTCCAGTTCCAGATCGATCGGCACGTGCAGCAGCGAGCACGACGGCGCCAGCCAGCGCGCGCGTGCTCCGGCCCGGCGCGCCAGACTGAGCGCGGCATCCAGGTCGGCGCGCCAGATGTTGCGGCCGTCGACCACGCCCAGGCTGAGCACGCGATCCTCAGGCAGCTTGGGCAGCAGCGCTTCGAGCTGGCCGGGCGCGCGCACGAGATCCAGATGCAGGGCCTGCACCGGCAAGGCCGCGGCCAGTTCGGCGTTGTCGCCGAGTCTGCCGAAATAGCTCGCCAACAGGCGCTCGGGCGCGTCGGCTTCGGCGAGTGCGTCGTAGGCGCGGCGATAGGCGCGACGGTCGGCGTCGTCGAGGTCCAGAGCCAGGCAGGGTTCGTCCAACTGCACCCATTGCGCGCCGGCGGCTTTCAGTCGCGCCAGCAGTTCGGCGTAGGCCGGCAGCAGGGCATCGAGCAGTTCGCGCGGGTCGCCGCCGTCGCTGCGCTTGCCGAGCTTGAGCAAGGACACCGGCCCCAGCAGCACCGGCCGCGCCTGCAGGCCCAGGGCCTGGGCTTCGGCGAGTTCGGCCAGCGGTTTGTCGCCGCGCAGGACGAAGCGCTGGTCGCGCTCGAACTGCGGCACCAGGTAGTGGTAGTTGGTGTCGAACCACTTGGTCATTTCCAGGGCGCGCAGGTCGTGGCGCGCGTCCTGCAGGCCGCGCGCGAGCGCGAAGTAGCCGGTCAGCGGATCGGCGTCGAGGGTCTCGCGGTAGGGCGTGGGAACCGCGTCGAACAGCACGGCGGTGTCGAGCACATGGTCGTAGAGCGAGAAGTCGTTGCAAGGCACGACGTCGGCGCCGGCGTCGCGCGCCAGCTTCCAATGTCGGGCGCGAAGCGTGCGTGCGGTGTCGTGCAGCGTGGTGGCCGAGGTCTCGCCTTTCCAGAACGATTCCAGGGCTTGCTTGAGCTCGCGTCGCGCGCCGATGCGCGGGAAGCCGAGGTGGGTAACGCTGATCATGATGTCTCCTGCGATGCGTGTGGGCATGAGCAGGGCAACGAAGGAAGGCGGGTACGCACGCGCGACCGCCCACCGCGGATGCGGCGACGCCGGAGCACGACCTGCCTTCGACCTTCGCCCCCGCGGGCGAACCGGCTTCGTCCGATCGGCGAGAACGGGCCGCAGCCGCGTTGCATCGCCGGCCTGACGGGCCGGAGTCGGACGGAGGGCGAACCCTCCGGTCTTGGCAGGTCTTCGGGCTTGGGGCGTGGCGTCGTTGGACGCCGCCTACTGTCCGTCGCTTCCCGGATTCGCATCCAGTGCCTGACGGAGGTCGTTCCCTATACCGCTGCGGGGCAGCTCCGGAATTGGACAGATGTCCGCACCGGATTCCCTCTAGGCGCCGTCGGTGCGACCCGGTGGCGTCTTGTCGCATCGCTTTATCTTTATGAAGAGATGGTCGCCATGACGGCTGCCAAGTTACGCTGCGAGGCGGCGCGCGTCAATCGATCCCGATGCGTTAGAGCGGGCTGGATTCCGACGCGGCCGTCGCCATCGGCACGCCTTCGAGATCGGATGGCTCACCCACTTCGATGCGATAGACGGCCTCGCGCGCGGGCGTGGGCGCGGCGCTCTGTTCCCAGAGGTGACGGTACTGCAGCCGAAGCGTGCCGTTGCCGGACCGGATGGCACGGAAGCGCCAGATGACGTCGCTCGGCGCTCCGGGCGGCGGCGGTTCGCCGTCGTCGGATGCGCGTTGCGGATGGAACGCCACGATCGTACTCAGGACCTCGCTCCGACCCGGGGTACCGGCATCATCCACGCCGGCGACCACGCCCCAGCCGTAGCCGGTGGATGCGTTGTCGACGAGCGCGATTTCGAACTCCTCGCCCATGTTCAATTTGAGCTTGGCGCCACTGTCGGCCAGCGTCATCCGCTTCACCGAAGCCGGCTCCTGTGCCGGCGTGGCGGCCTGATCCTGCGGCGTTACGTATGCGCATGCGGCGAGCATCAGCGCCGCGATGGTCAACAGAACAAGTCTGGTCATGAAAGCTTCGCCGCGTCGATCGAGGACGACATCGTGCTGAAGTTGGGGCGGCTGCGCCAGCCGCTGCCATCGCCTAAGCCGGACGTGTCGCGCCGTTCGGCCGCGACGGCTGCCTAACGCCTCGACGCGGCGCGTCGGACGATCCGGACGTGCTCAGGCAGGCGCGGATTCCAGCGCGGGCACCAGCGTCGGCACGCCCTCGCGATCCAGCGCGATCATGGTGAAGCGGCCGCGCGTGGCCAGCTGCGACTCGCCGCTGAGCAGGTCCTCGCTATGCATCTCGACCTCCACCTGCATCGAGGTGCGCCCGACCGAGACCACGCGCGCGATCAGTTCGACCAGCGCGCCTTTGGGTACCGCGGTATGGAAGTCGATCTGCTCCGAGCGCGCGGTCACCACCGTGCGGCGGGCGTAGCGCGAGGCGGCGACGAACGCGGCCTTGTCCATCCACGCCAGCGCCTGGCCGCCGAACAGGGTGCCGAGGTGGTTGGTGTGGTCGGGGAAGACGATTTCGATGATGCGGGCTTCGGTCATGGGGCTCGTGTCTCGGAGATAAGCGACGAGAGTGGCGCCGCAGCGAATAGTTCCCTCTCTCGCTTCCGGGAGAGGGGCACTTTGCTTCAGGAGTGATGAACGAGAGCAAAGGCATTCGCGCCTTTGGCGCTCATATCCTCCCCCAAGCCCTCTCAGCCTTGCACTCCCTGTCGGGCGCCGTGAGCGGGAGAGGGGCTAAAGCATCGAGAGCGCTGGGTGAGCGTTGCGAGAGAAGAGTTCGCCGCTCAGAACGCCTCGTCGAACGCGACCTCGCCCTGCACGCCGACCTGGTAGGCCGAGACCCGGCGCTCGAAGAAGTTGGTCACTTCCTGCACGTCCTGCAGGTCCATGAAGCCGAAGGGGTTGGTCGAGCCGAAATGCTTGGGCATGCCGAGCTGCGCCATGCGCTGGTCGGCGCAGTACTCCAGGTACTGGCGCATGTCCTTCAGCGACAGGCCGACCACGCCGCCGGACAGCACGTCCTGGGCGAACTGGAGTTCGCAATCCACCGCGTCCTCGAACATCTTTACCACCTGCGCGCGCAGATCGGCGTCGAACAGGTCGGGCTCCTCCTCGCGCGCGGTGCGGATGACTTCGAAGGCGAAGGCCATGTGGCAGCTTTCGTCGCGGAACACCCAGTTGGTGCCCGAGGCCAGGCCGTTGAGCAGGCCGCGCGAACGCAGGTAGTAGACGTAGGCGAAGGCGGCGAAGAAGAACAGGCCTTCGATGCAACCGGCGAAGCAGATCAGGTTGAGCAGGAACTGGCGCCGCTGCTCGCGGGTCTCGATGCGCTTGATGCCCTGCACCGAATCGATCCAGCGGAAGCAGAACTCGGCCTTGGCCCGGATCGAGGGGATGTTCTCGACCGCGTCGAAGGCCTTGGCACGCTCGTTCGGGTCGGGCAGGTAGGTGTCGAGCAGGGTCAGGTAGAACTGCACGTGCAGCGCTTCCTCGTACAGCTGCCGCGACAGGTACATGCGCGCTTCCGGCGCGTTGATGTGCTGGTATAGGTTCAACACCAGGTTGTTGGCGACGATGCTGTCGCCGGTGGCGAAGAACGCGACCAGCCGCTCGACCAGATGGCGCTCGGCCGGGCCGAACTTGTGCTTGAGGTCGTTGACGTCCTGCGAGAAATCGACCTCTTCGACGGTCCAGGTGTTGCGGATCGCGTCGCGGTACATCTCGTAGAAATGCGGGTAGCGCATCGGCCGCAGGGTGAGATCGAAGCCGGGGTCGAGCAGGCGAGGCGTTGCGAGGGACATGGGCGTTTCTCTTTTCCCTTCTCCCGCTGGGAGAAGGTGGCCCATAGGGCCGGATGAGGGTTCGGGATGAGTTCGGGCAGCGCGCTCGCGCCGGACCCTCACCCCAACCCCTCTCCGATGGGAGAGGGGCTGAAGCGGTGCGGGTTTACTGGCAGGCTTCGCAGGACTCGGGGTTTTCCAGCGAGCAGGCGATCGCCTCGTCCTGGCTGTATTCCGGCTTTTGCGGTGCCGCCACCGGCGCGCTGACCGTGCTCTTGGCGATCTTGGTGGCTGGGCGCGAGCGCAGGTAGTAGGTGGTCTTCAGGCCCTTCTTCCAGGCGTACATGTACATCGAGCTGAGCTGGCCGATGTTCGGGCTTTCGATGAACAGGTTCAGCGACTGGCTCTGATCGATATACGCGCCGCGCTCGGCGGCCATGTCGATCAGCGAACGCATCGGCAGTTCCCAGGCGGTGCGGTAGACCTGGCGCAGCGATTCGGGCACTTCGTGCACGGACTGGATCGAGCCTTCGGCCATCTTGATCCGGTCGCGCATGTCCGCCGTCCACAGGCCGAGCTTCTTGAGTTCCTCGACCAGGTACTTGTTGACCACCAGGAAGTCGCCGGAAAGCGTTTCGCGCTTGAACAGGTTGGACACCTGCGGCTCGATGCATTCGTAGCAGCCGGCGATCGAGGCGATGGTCGCGGTCGGCGCGATCGCGATCAGCAGCGAGTTGCGCAGGCCGTGTTCGGCGATGCGCTGGCGCAGCGCGTCCCAGCGCTCGGGCTGCGACGGGGTCACGCCCCAGGCTTCGAACTGCAGCTCGCCGATGCTGGCGCGGGTGTCGTCGAAGCCGGGGTGGCGGCCGTGTTCCAGCGCCAGCTCGTTCGAGGCCGACAGGGCGTGGAAGTAGATCGCCTCGGCGATGTCCTGCGACAGCTTGCGCGCGGCCTCGGAGTCGAACGCCAAACGCAGCTTGAAGAACACGTCCTGCAGGCCCATCGAGCCCAGGCCGACCGGGCGCCACTTCAGATTGGCGCGGCGCGCGGTCTCGATCGGGTAGAAGTTCAGGTCGATCACGCGGTCGAGCTGGCGCACGGCCAGGCGCACGGTTTCGGCGAGCTTTTCGAAATCGAACGCGCCCTTGCCGTCTTCGTACATCTCGACGTGGTGGGAGAGGTTGATCGAGCCCAGGTTGCACACCGCGGTCTCGTCCTGCGAGGTGACCTCGAGGATTTCGGTGCACAGATTGGACAGGTGGATGACGTTGCCGTCGCGCAGGGTCTGGTTGGAGGCGCGGTTGGACTTGTCCTTGAAGTTCATCCAGCCGTTACCGGTCTGCGCCAGGGTCCGCATCATGCGGCCGTAGATGTCGCGCGCCTTGACCTTCTTGACCGCCAGGCCGGCGGCTTCGGCCGCGGCATAGGCCTGCTCGAAAGCTTCGCCCCACAGATCGGTCAGCTGCGGCACCTTGGCCGGATCGAACAGCGACCAGTCGGCGTCGGCCTCGACCCGGCGCATGAATTCGTCGGGAATCCAGTTGGCGAGATTGAGGTTGTGGGTGCGGCGCGCTTCGTCGCCGGTGTTGTCGCGCAGTTCCAGGAACTCCTCGACGTCGGCGTGCCACGGCTCCAGGTAGACGCAGGCCGCGCCCTTGCGCTTGCCGCCCTGGTTGACCGCGGCGACCGAGGCGTCGAGCGTCTTCAGCCAGGGCACGATGCCGTTAGACAGGCCGTTGGTGGAACGGATCAGCGAGCCGCGCGAACGGATGCGGGTGTAGCTCAGGCCGATGCCGCCGCTGAACTTGCTGAGCTTGGCCACGTCCATGTAGCGCTTGTAGATCGACTCCAGCGAATCCTCGGGCGAGTCGAGCAGGAAGCAGCTCGACAGCTGCTCGTGCGTGGTGCCGGCGTTGAACAGGGTCGGCGAGGACGGGATGTAGTCGAGTTGGGCCATGCGCCGGTACAGGGCCAGGGCATCGCCGACGTCTTCGCTGAGCGCGCAGGCGATGCGCAGGAAGAACTGCTGCGGGGTTTCGATCACGGTGCGCGCGGTCGGGTGGCGCAGCAGATAGCGGTCGTACAGGGTGCGCAGGCCGAAGTAGTCGAAGCGTGCGTCCAGGCTGCGGTCGATGGCGTCGTTGAGCTTGCGCGCGTTGGCCTGCACGAAGGTCAGCAGGCGGTCGTTGATCAGGCCCAGCTCGTGGCCGCGCACGACCGACTGCGAGAACGCATGGATCTCGATGCCGGCGACTTCCTTCTCGATCACGTTGCTGAGCAGGCGCGCGGCGAGGCGACCGTACTCGGGCTCCTCGGCGGTGAGCAGGGCGGCGGTGCGGATCGACAGCTCGTCGAGCTCGCGCGTGGTCGCGCCGTCGTAGAGGCCGGAGATGGTGCGGGTGGCTACGCGCATCGGATCGACCGCGTACAGGTCCTCGCCGCAGCGGGTGACCGCGCGCACGATCTTGTTGAGGTCGACCGGCTCGCGGCGTCCGCTGCGCTTGGTCACGCTCATGGTGAGGTTGGCGGCCGGCGGAGTCAGGGCGAAACCGGGGGCGGCGTCGGTCTTGCGCGCGGGTGCTTCGGCGGGGGAGGGGGCGGAAGAGGAGGTGCTCGCTGCGGCGGGCGCTTCGGTGGTGGTGGTCATGGGGACTCCGATGCGTGGGCGCACGTGTCGCCGGCCTTCCCTCGAGGGCCGACGTGCGCGGACGCAGGACGCAACGCCGGGTGGAGTCGGCGTTGCGGCTTGCGCCCCCGCGGGCGCGAAGTGTTCGAGGATGACGACAGGGTGTCGCGCAGTCCGAGACGGACCGCGGCCGCGACGGAAGACCGAGGCGGCGGGACGACACCGGCCGCCTTCCCCCGAAGACTCCTGAGCCGGTACCGCGCGGTGTGCGACGCGCGGCTGTCGGCAGGTCTTCGGGCTCGGGACTTGGAGCGAGGGGCGAGTTAAGAGCGGTGGTCGGCAGGCCTCGGCCCGCGTCTCACTCCTCTCTACTCGCTCCTCAGCTCCTCCTAGTAGCGGCCGCTTCCCAGGCGCCGGGCGCCCAGTGCAATGACCACGTTCGTTTCCCATACCGCTGCGGGGCAGCGCCGGCTTTGTCGCCGTCCCAGAGGACGGATCCGCACCGGCTTCCCTATTAAGCCGATCTCGCGATCGGCACCGACGGACACAACATATTCGGGGTGCTTCGATCCGTCAACACGATATGTGGTGAGCGACAGCAGATTCGAAATAAAATCCCCGCGCCCTCGCCGCGTCGCGCTTGGTGTTAACGTGCGGGGCGACAAGGACAGGGGGCGCGGCGCGATGGCAGGACTGGTGACGCTGTTGGTGCTGGTGCTGCTGGCGGTGCCGGCGCTGCTGATCGCGGCGCTGGTGATGATCTCCGGCCTCAAGGGCCGGGTCGCGATGCTGGAGGCGAGGGTTGACGAGCTCGGCTCGCGCGCCGCCCGTGCGACCAGCGCCCCGGTCGATGCGCGCGAGGCCGCGGCCGCCGCCGAGCCGACTCTGAGCGAGCTGATGCGCAGCGCGCCGGCCACGCCGCCGGTGCCCGAAAGCCGCGTCGACGCCACACCGATTTCCCCGCCACGGACGCCTGTGCCCGAATCGTCGGTTCCGCCGCCGGTCGCACCGCCGCCGCTGCCGTCGACGCCACCGCGCGCGGTGTTCGACACGCCGCCGCCGGGCGCGCAAGCTGCCACGCCCGCGCGCGCCGTGCCTGCGGCCGTGCGCCGCCCGCCGCCGCCGGATCCGGCCACCGTCTTCGTGCGTGCGGTCAAACGCTGGTTCACCGAAGGCAACGTGCCGGTCAAGGTCGGCATGCTGGTGCTGTTCGCCGGCGTCGCGGCCCTGCTCAAGTACGCGACCGACCAGGGCTGGATGCGCTTCCCGATCGAGCTGCGCCTGGCCGGCATCGCCCTGGCCGCACTGGGCGGCGTGGTGTTCGGCTGGTACCAGCGCGAGCGCAAGCGCAGCTTCGCCCTGAGTCTGCAGGGCGGCGCGATCGGCGTGCTGCTGCTGGTGGTGTTCGCGGCCTTCAAGTTGTACGGCCTGATCGAAGCGGGCCCGGCGTTCGGGCTGAGCATCGTGCTGGTCGCCGGCGCCGGCGTGCTGGCGGTGCGGCAGAACGCGATCGCGCTGGCCTTGCTCGGCATCCTCGCCGGTTTCATGGCGCCGATCTGGCTCTCGACCGGGCAGGGCAACCACGTCGCCCTGTTCGGCTACTACGCGGTGCTCAACGCGGCGATCTTCGCGATCGCCTGGTGGCGGCCGTGGCGCGCGCTCAATCTGCTCGGCTTCGTCTTCACCTTCGGCATCGGCACCGCCTGGGGCGTGTTGCGTTACCGCGCCGAGGACTACGCGACCACCGAGCCGTTCCTGCTGGTGTTCTTCGGGTTCTATCTGCTGATTCCGATCCTGTACGCCTGGCGCCGTCCGGCCGGCAAACGCGATCTGATCGACGGCTGCCTGGTGTTCGGCACGCCGCTGATCGCCTTCATGCTGCAAGCCGGCCTGCTGGAAGGCGAGCGCATGCCGCTGGCGTTCTACGCGCTGGGCCTGGCCGCGCTGTACGCGGCGCTGGCGTGGTGGCTGCAGCGGCGCGAGCACTTCGCCGCGTTGGCCACGCCGTACGCGCTGCTCGCGGTCGGTTTCGCGACCCTGGCGGTGCCGCTGGCGCTGTCGGCGCAGAGCACCGCCTGTGTGTTCGCGGTCGAAGGCGCGGCACTGGTCTGGCTGGGGCTGCGTCAGCAACGCATCCTGCCGCAGCTGGCCGGCTTCGCGCTGCAGGTGTTCGCCGCGGGTGGTTTCGCGATCGGCGTCAGCGACGGTCCCGAGCCGCTGACCGCGCTGCTCAACGCGCGTTTCATGGGCGCCTTGCTGATCGCGCTGGCCGGTTTCGCCAGCGCCTGGAGCTATCGCCGCGCCGAGCAGCGCGGTTTTGCCCTGGCCTATTACCTGTGGGGCCTGGCCTGGTGGTGCGGCAACGCGCTGGGCGAGATCGAGCGCTTCCTGTTGTCGGACGTGCGCGCCGACGCGGTGCTCGCGTTCGCCGCGCTCAGCGCTTGGCTCGCGGCCGAGACCTATCGCCGTCTGCCGACGCGCGCTCTGGCCTGGACGGTCGCGGCCGGTCTGGCCGCGGCGCTGCCGCTGGCGTTCGCGCAGGAGTCGGCGCATCTGCACCCGTTCGGCGGCTATGGCCTGGCGGCCTGGCTGGTCTACGCGATCGCCGGTGCGCGCGCCTTGCGCTGCCTGCGCGATCGGGCCGGCGGCGAGCTCGGTTTCGCGCATGCGGCCTGGTTGTGGGCCTGGCCGGTCGCGGCCAGCCTGTCGCTGCACGAGTTCGTCGGCCGCAACACGGTCGGCGACGGTTGGACCTGGGCCGCGTTGGCGCTGCCGTTCCTGGCGATGGCGGCGGCGCTGCAATGGCGCCCGGCCGCGATCGCACCGCCGCTGAGCGAGCGTTTCGGGCAATGGCGCGGCGTGGTCCAGGGCACGTTCCTGTTCGCGCTGATGGTGGGCGCGATCGCCGCGCTCGGCCAGCCCGGCGCGAGCGCGCCGCTGCCGTGGTTGCCGCTGCTCAATCCGCTCGACCTCAGCCAGCTCGCGGTGCTGGCGCTGTTCGCGTTCTGGCTGGCCTCGCCGACGGGGCCGGACGATCTGCGCGCACGCCGGGTCCCACTGCTGGCGACCGCCGGCTTCGCCCTGATCACCGTCATCACCCTGCGCGCGACCCATCACTGGGGCGGCGTGCCCTGGGACGGCGCGATGTTCGGCACCGGTCTGGTCCAGACCTGCCTGACCGTGGTCTGGAGCCTGCTCGGCGTGCTCGGCTGGGTGATCGGTTCGCGTCGTGGTCAGCGCGCCTTGTGGCTGGCCGGTGCGGTGCTGATGGCGGTGGTGCTGGCCAAGTTGGTGTTGGTCGACCGTACCCACCTGGGCAACCTGCTCGGCATCGCCTCGTTCATCGCATACGGCTTGTTGTGCACGCTGGTCGGCTACCTCGCGCCGGCGCCGCCGAGCCGGGCCGCCGACGCCGAAGACCGCCAACCGGAGATGCCGGCATGAGTCTGGCCCGTACTGTCGCCGCGTTCGCTCTCGTACTTTTGCCCGCGTTGGCGAGCGCCGGACCGCGCGACGATTACGCCCAGCAATGGCCGCTGCAACTGCGCAGCGAAGGTGCGGGCGCGTACCGCGTCGCGCTCGACGACAGCGTCTACCGGCATGCGCGCCGCTCCGGTCTGCGCGACGTCGACGTGATCGACGGCGCCGGCAATCCGGTGCCGGCGGCGCTGTACCGGCCCGGTCCAGGCGAAACGCGCGCAGCGATCCGCGCCAGCCTGCCCTGGTTCGCCTTGCCGGCGCGTCCGGCCAGCGGCGCCCAGGAGTGGCAGTTGGTCAGTGAAGTCGAAGCCGACGGCCGACTGCGCCGGGTCGAGGCGCGCGGCATCGGCCGCGGCGCTTCGATCGGGCCGCAGACCGCGTTGCTGATCGACGCCAGCACCTTGCGCGCGCCGATCCGCGCGCTGGAACTGGATTGGGCGCCGGGCACCGCGCTGGACGCGACCTACCGCGTCGAAGCCAGCGACGATCTCGAACATTGGCGCGATGTGGTCGCGCGCGGACGCCTGGTCGATCTGGAGCAGGGCGGCCGCCGTCTGCTGCAGCGCCGGATCGCGTTCGACCCCGACGGCCTGCGCGCGCGCTACCTGCGCCTGAGCCCGACCAACCCCGACGCGGTCGCGCCGATCCGTTCGGTCAGCGCCGAGCTCGACGCCACCGCCGATCCCTCGCCGCTGCGCTGGCGCCAGCTCAAGGGCCGTCGGATCCCCGCCGAGCGCGCCGACGAGAAGGGCGCGCGCTTCGAATTCGAACTCGACGGCCGTTTCCCGATCCAGCGCATCGACGTCGCGCTGCCCGGCAATTACGCGGTCAGTTGGAACCTGGAAAGCCGCGACCGGACCGACGCGCCCTGGCAGCGTCGGTTGGCGCCGTGGACCGGCTACCGCGTCGGCAGCGACGGCCGCTCCTCATCGCGGGCGCTGCCGGTGCGCAGCGACGACCGCTATTGGCGCTTGAGCGCCGACGGAGCGGTGCCCGGAGAACCGACCCTGCGCTTGGGCTACCAGCCCGAGATGATGGTGTTCATCGCCCAGGGGGCACCGCCCTATGCTCTGGTCGCCGGCAGTGCGCGCACGGCGCGCGAAGACCTGCCGCTGCCGCAGACGATGCTGGCGCTGCAGGCCAAGCGCGGCCCCAGCTGGCGACCGGCCGAGGCCGCCTTGGGCCCGATGCAGGCCTTGGCCGGTGCCGCTGCGCTGGTACCGATGGAGCCCGAGCGCAATTGGCGCACCTGGCTGCTATGGGCAGTGCTGGTGGTCGGCGCCCTGGTGGTCGCGGGATTCGCGTTCGCCCTGCTGCGCGGCAGCGCGCCGCCGGCGGCGTGAGAGGCCGGGATTCGGGATAGGGCATTCGGGATTCGTCGCAACCACCACGCAAAGGCCCGCCATCGGCGGGCCTTTCGCTTTTTTCGAACCCCGAATCCCGAATCCCAAACCCCGCCCCTTACAATATCCGGCTCCGGCAGCCGGCCCCGCGCGCGCCGCCGCCTTCCCCCTTTGTTCGCGCCCAGGAGGCCTCCGTGTCCATCGTCCGCATGACCGATCTCGATCTCGCCGGTAAACGCGTGTTGATTCGAGAAGATCTCAACGTGCCGATCGACGCCGGCCGCATCACCTCCGAACAACGCATCCTGGCCGCGCTGCCGACCCTGAAGCTGGCGCTGGAAAAAGGCGCCGCGGTGATGGTGACCTCGCACCTGGGCCGGCCCAAGGAAGGCGTGTGGAGCGAAGCCGATTCGCTGGCGCCGGTGGCCGCGCGCCTGTCGCAGTTGCTCGGCATCGACGTGCCGCTGGTCAAGGACTGGGTCGACGGCGTCGAAGTGCAGCCCGGCCAGCTGGTCCTGCTCGAGAACTGCCGCATGAACCTCGGCGAGGGCAAGGACGACGAAGCCCTGTCGAAGAAGTACGCCGCGCTGTGCGACGTGTTCGTCATGGACGCCTTCGGCACGGCCCACCGCGCCCAGGCCTCGACCCACGGCGCGATCCGCCACGCCAAGGTCGCCGCTGGCGGCCCGCTGCTGATGGCCGAACTCGACGCCCTGGCCAAGGCCCTGGACCAGCCGGCGCGCCCGCTGCTCGCGATCGTCGCCGGCTCCAAGGTCTCGACCAAGCTGGAACTGCTGTCGTCGCTGGTCGGCAAGGTCGATCAGCTGATCGTCGGCGGCGGCATCGCCAACACCTTCATCGCCGCGCTCGGCCACGGCGTCGGCAAGTCGCTGGTCGAAACCGACCTGATCGGCACGGCGAAGCAGATCATGGCCGACGCCAAGGCGCGCGGCGCCGACATTCCGGTGCCGGCCGACGTGGTGGTCGCGCCGGCTTTCGCCGCCGACGCGCCGGCCACGGTCAAGGCCGTCGATGCGGTGGGCGCCGACGACATGATCCTCGACATCGGTCCGGACACCGCCGCGCGCTACGCCGAGCTGATCAAGAGCGCCGGCACCGTGGTCTGGAACGGCCCGGTCGGCGTGTTCGAGTTCGATGCCTTCGGCCACGGTACGCAGGCCCTGGCGCGTGCGATCGCGGCGTCGAAGGCGTTCTCGATCGCCGGCGGCGGCGATACCCTGGCCGCGGTCGACAAGTACGGCATCGCCGACGACGTCAGCTACATCTCCACCGGCGGCGGCGCCTTCCTCGAGTTCCTCGAAGGCAAGGAACTGCCGGCGGTCGCCGCGCTCAAGCAGGCGAGCGCCTGAGCGTGGCCGCGGCCACGCCGACGCTGTTCTTCGACCTGGACGGCACCCTGATCGACTCGGCGGTCGGCATCACCCGCTGCGTCGCCCATGCGCTGACCCAGATGCAGCATCCGGTGCCGCCGCAGGCCGAACTGCGGCGCTGGATCGGCCCCTCGCTGCGCACCAGCTTCGGGCCGATGTTCGCGCAGCCCGAGCAGGTCGAGCGCGCGGTCGAGTACTACCGCGAACGCTTCGAAACCCACGGCTGGGCCGAGCACGAGGTCTACGCCGGGATCGAACGGACCGTGGAATCGCTGCATGCGGCCGGGCATCGGCTGGCGATCGTGACCGCCAAGAACGAGCCGCATGCGCGCAAGATCATCGATCACCTGCCGTTCGGTCACCGCTTCGAAGACGTGATCGGCTCGACCCTGGACGGCCGCCTCAGCGACAAGCCCGAGCTGATCGCCGAAGCGCTGCAGCGCCTGTCGTTGACCCCGCAGGACTGCTGGATGATCGGCGACCGGCGCATGGACATCGAAGGCGCGCGCCACCACGGCATGCGCAACATCGGCGTGCTCTGGGGCTTCGGCGGCGAAGAGGAACTGCGTCTGGCCGGCGCGCAACGCCTGGCGGACGCGCCCGAGCAACTGCCGGCACTGCTCGCGGCCTGAGCCGTGCCGCACTGCGGCATCGCGCGGCGCCGCAAGCGCCGCACGTCGGCCGGCACGTGTGTGGATGTGCCGGTGCGCTCAGTTCGCGGCCTCCGCGTGGTCGCCTGTGAACCGGATCAAGGTTTGCGGCGGCGGCGGGGGGTAGCGTCCGGCTGCGGTCAGGAGACCGCGTCGAACCGGAGATCGCATCATGCGTCGCAAGAGATTTCTGCTGTCGAACACGCTGATCGCCGCGGCCCTGCTCGGGCTGCTGCTGGCCGGCGCCGCCGTCGCCGGGCGCGCCGGCGAGGCTTATTCGGTGATCTATTTCGACGACGCCGGCAACGAGGTCGGCGGCGCCACCGCCAACTGCGGCGGCCAGTACCTGTCCTGGGGCATCCGCACCACCCACTACACCCGCAACACCTGGATCTGCGACTGAGCGCAGTCGGGTCTCGCGTCGGCCTCCCCGACGCAGGATGCGGTGAGCGCAGCGAACCGTATCGCTGCGAATCACCGACACAGGCGCCGCGTAGCGAAGCATCGCGACGAGGCGGTTCGCCTTTGGCTCATCGCATCCTGCGGTTTCGCCGTTGCCCGCAAGCCGTTGTCGCGCGTTTCCGTGCGCGGCGTTGTGTGCCGCCCGCGCCACCGTGAGCGCGGACGCTGCGCCGCCGCCGCGCTGTTTAGCGGCGTAAGCCCTTCAACTTAGGATGCGGTGAGCGCAGCGAACCGCATCGTTACGGATCGCCGGTATATACGTCGGCCAACAGGCGCCGCGGCGATGCGGTTCGCCCATGGCTTATCGCGTCCCGCGGCTGCGCCATTTCAATCCGTCTGCGCCTGCCACTCGCGCGCGAGCAGGCCGTAGATCGCCGAATCCTGGCATTCGCCGGCGACGTTCCAGCGTTCGCGCAGCAGGCCCTCGCGGCGGAAACCCAGGCGTTCCACCAGCCGGCACGAGGGCAGGTTGCGCGGGTCGATGTCGGCCTCGATGCGGCGCAGCGACAGTTTCGAATACGCGTGGTCCAGCACCAGCCGCAGCGCTTCCTGGGCGTAGCCGCGGCTCCAATGCGCGGGTCGCAGCGCATAACCGATCTCGGCCCGGCCCTGGGCGCGCTGGATATCGAACAGGGTGGTTGCGCCGATCAGGCGGTCGTCGTCGCGCCCGACGACGGCCCAGCACAGCATCTCCTCGTCAGAGCGCGCCGCGATCGCCCGGGCCAGGTAGTCCTCGGCCTGGCGGCGCTGGGTCCAGGCCGGGAAGCTCCAGTAGCGCATCACCGTCGGGTCGGCGTGCAGGGCGAAGAAATCGCCGAGGTCGTCGCTGCGGAAGCCGCGCAGGCGCAGGCGTTCGCCGCGCAGCAGCGGCAGGTCGTCGCGCTCGGCCGATTGATCGTGGACAAGAGAGGACATGGGCGCGGAACCGATGGAAGGACGCGGCAGCTGTGCTAGCGTGGCCCGCAGTCACGGAACCGCAGTCTGCCATGCCCGCCAATCCTCGTCGCACCAAGATCCTCGCCACCCTCGGCCCGGCCACCGATCCGCCGGGCGTGCTCGATGCGCTGCTGACCGCAGGCGTCGACGTGGTCCGTCTCAATTTCTCCCACGGCGATCCCTCCTCGCAGATCGCCCGCGCGACCGCGGTGCGCGAAGCCGCGCAGCGGGTCGGCGTCGAGGTCGGCATCCTCGCCGACCTGCCCGGCCCGAAGATCCGCATCGAGCGTTTCGCCGAAGGCCGGGTGCTGCTCAAGGCCGGCGACCGCTTCGACCTGGTCGCCAGCACCGACGCGCCGCCGGGCAGCCTGCGCGAAGTCGGGGTCAGCTACCTGGGCCTGCCCAACGACGTGAAGCCCGGAGATGTGCTGCTGCTCGACGACGGCCTGCTGCAGCTGCGCGTGGACGCGGTCGAAGGCCAGCGCATCGTCAACACCGTGCTCAACGACGGCGCGCTCTCGGACCGCAAGGGCCTGAACAAGCAGGGCGGCGGCCTGTCGCTGGGCGCGCTGACCGAGCGCGACAAGGAGCTGATCGCGGTCGCCGCCGAACTCGGCGCCGATTTCATCGCAGTCTCGTTCTGCCGCAACGCTGCCGACATGAACGAAGCCCGCCGGATCGCCCGCGCCGCCGGCAGCGACGCCGCGCTGGTGTCCAAGATCGAGCGCGCCGAGGCGATCGAGAACCTCGCCGAGATCGTCGAGGCCAGCGACGTGGTCATGGTCGCGCGTGGCGACCTGGGCGTGGAGATCGGCGACGCCGAGCTGCCCGGCCTGCAGAAGAAGA
>CAMLID010000015.1 GCA_946480055.1 uncultured Lysobacter sp.
GCGCTGCGAGTGCGTGGCTTTCATCGCGGCTCACGCCGCTCCCACAGAGAGCTCGGGTCGCGAGGTCGCGATATGGAGGTAGCCCGGTTTTGCCGTGCCATGCCGTGCGCCGAGCTAAGCATGCCTTCCTGTCGTCTGTCGCTCGCTCGGTTCGGCCTTGGGGTAGGAGCGGCGTAAGCCGCGATCGCGAACCCGCAACTACGACGAAGCCCGCGCCGCACGCCGCAGCTCGGGTCGCGGCTCACGCCGCTCCTACCCCAAAGCGTGCGGTGTTGAGGGCTCGGCGCACGATCGCTGTGGGAGCGGCGTAAGCCGCGATCGGCGTTCGGCCAGGGCGATGCTTGCGCTGCGAGTGCGTGGCTTTCATCGCGGCTCACGCCGCTCCCACAGAGAGCTCGCGGAGCGGCGGTATATGGGTAACTCCAGGTTTACCGTATCGCGTATCGCGTATCGCGCGCGGAGCCTTCGGGTAGGAGCGGCGCAAGCCGCGACCGCGAATCCGCGGCTACGACGGAGCCTGCGCCGCACGCCGAATTCCGGGTCACGGCTCGCGCCGCTCCTACCCCAGGGCATGCGGTGCAGGTCAGCAATCGGTGGGCTTGGGCTTGCGGTAGACCACGATGATGACCAGGTCCTCGTCGCCGAGCTGCTTCAGGCCGTGCGTGCTGCCTTTGCGGGTCAGGACGGCGTCGCCGGCGCCTACTTCGCGGCGCGCATCGTCGAGCATCAGCTCGCCGCGGCCGCCGAGCACGTAGTAGATCTCGTCCTTGTCGTTGCGATGTTCGCCGATGCTGGCGCCGCGGTGCAGCGCGCGCTGCCGGAAGACGAGGTCGAAACCGGCGGCCTGTTCGAAGAACGGGTAGGCGGTGGTGGTGCCGGCGCCTTCGTGCGGGCCGGGCTGGGCGACGGCCAGTTCGCGCGCCTGCTCTACGTAGGAGTCGCTGCGTTTGGCGCAGACCGGTTCGCCGGCCTGTGCGACGCCGCTGCACAGGACCCATGCGGTGAGGATCGCGGTACGGCGCAGATGATCGGACATGGTTCGCTCCTGGCGTGGGTAGCGCTCAGCCTGCGAGTTCACGGTCCTGCGTGACACTGCTGCGCAGGGCCGGCGCGATGAGGGTCGCGGTGCGGCCAAAGCGGTGGTTCGACACGGTTAGCTCCTCGCGCGGGCGGCGGCTCAGCGCGCGAGCCAGCCGCCGTCGACGGGCAGGATCGCGCCGTGCACGTAGTCGGACGCCGCGCTGGCCAGGAACACCGCCGCGCCGCCCAGGTCCGAGGGCTCGCCCCAGCGCCCGGCCGGAATGCGCGCCAGGATGTCGCGGTTGCGGTTCTCGTCGGCGCGCAGCTGGGCGGTGTTGTCGGTGGCCATGTAGCCCGGCGCGATCGCGTTGACGTTGACGCCCTTGCCGGCCCATTCGTTGGCGAGCAGGCGGGTGATGCCGGCCAGGCCGGATTTGCTGGCCGTATAGGACGGCACACGGATGCCGCCCTGAAACGACAGCATCGAGGCGATGTTGACGATCTTGCCGCGTCCGGCCGTGATCATGCGCCGACCGACCGCCTGCGACAGGAAGAACGCGCTCTTGAGGTTGACGTCGATCACCGCGTCCCAGTCGTCTTCGCTGAAATCGACCGCGTCGGCGCGGCGGATCAGGCCGGCGTTGTTGATCAGGATGTCGACCGCGCCCAGTTCGGCCACGGTTTCCTCGACGATGCGCGCGATCGGCTGCAGCGTCGACAGGTCGGCTTCGATCGCGTGGAAGCGCCGGCCCAGCGCGCGCACGCGCTCGCCGGTGTCGCTGGCCGCGCGCGTGCTGACCGTGGCGATGTCGGCGCCGGCTTCGGCCAGCGCCAGCGCCAGGCCCTGACCGAGGCCGCGGTTGCCGCCGGTGACCAGGGCGACCCGGCCTTCGAGACTGAAAGGCGAACGGCTCATGTCTGCGGCCTCACTTGAGCTGGCACAGGTCGAGCTGGTGCATGTCGGTGTAGTCCAGGTTCTCGCCGCCCATGGCCCAGATGAAGCAGTAGTTGCGCGTGCCCGAACCCATGTGGATCGACCACGGCGGCGACACCACGGCTTCGTCGTTGCGGATCACCAGGTGGCGCATGTCGGCCGGCTCGCCCATGAAGTGCATCACGCTCTGGTCGCCGAGGTCGAAATAGAAATAGACCTCGGAGCGGCGGTCGTGCAGGTGCGGCGGCATGGTGTTCCAGACGCTGCCGGTCTTGAGCACGGTCAGGCCCAGCAGCAGCTGGCAGGACTTGCAGGTCGCCGGGACGATGTACTGGTAGATGGTGCGTTCGTTCGAGGTCTCCAGCGCGCCGCGTTCCAGCGGCACCGCTTTGTCGATCGAGATGTGCACGGTCTCGTAGCGCGCGTGCGCCGGGGTCGAGGCCAGGTAGAACTTGGCCGGGGTCGCGGCGTCGTCGGACGCGAACTCGACCTGGGCGCTGCCCATCGGCACGTACAGGCCGTCCTTGGGCTTGAGCGCGTAGGTCTGGCCGTCGACGGTGACCGTGCCGGCGCCCGCGCCGACGTTGACCACGCCCAGTTCGCGCCGGGCCAGGAGCGGCTGGCCGGCGGCGGAGGCGGGCTCGGTCTGCGCCGGCAGCGACACCGGCGCGGCGACCGGGGCGGCGCCGCCGATCACGAAGCGCTCGTTGTGCGAGTAGTTGAGGCGGACTTCGCCGGCCGCGAACAGGTCGGCGATCAGGTAGCGGTCGCGCAGCTGGTCGTTGCTGGCGCCGACCATCATGTCGGGGTGGGTGGCGTGGTAGGTCTTGCGGAACATCGGGCCTCCGGAATGCGCATGCCTGCGATGCCGCCCGCGGCGGCTGATCCGGGGATCATAACGGGGTTTTGGTAACCGGTGTCAAAAGTTCGGATGGAACCGGTCCGAGAGCCATCCCGACCGGGCGTAGCCGACCCACTCCGCATATGTGGGAGCGACGTAAATCGCGAACGAACTACCCCTGGTAGCGCACGCCGCATCGGACCACGTCGCTCTGCCTTGGGGTAGGAGCGGTGTGAGCCGCGGCCCGGAGCTCGGCGTGCGTCGTTGGTTTCGCGGTAGTGGTGTGTTCGCGGTCGCGGCTTACGCCGCTCCTACCCCAAAACCTGCGACGTTGCGGCGAAGCGAACCGACGCGCCCGGCTATCGGTTCAGCCCTCAAGCCGGCGGGCGCTGGCTGGAATCGCGCACCACCAGATGCGGGGTCACCGACACCGGCTCGCTGGGCGCGTCGCCGTCTTCGGGTTCCGGCACCAGCAGCATCTGTGCGGCCTGGCGGCCGAGGTCGCGGATCGGCGAGTGGATCGTGCTCAGCGCCGGCCACAGCTGGGTCGCCAGCGGGCTGTCGTCGTAGCCGACCACCGACAGGTCGGCCGGGATCGACAGGCCACGGCGCATCGCGGCCTTGTACACGCCGGCGGCCATCTCGTCGTTGCAGGCGAAGATCGCGGTCGGGCGCGGCGATTTGGCCAGGAGGTATTCGGCGCCGGCGACGCCGGACTCGAAGGTGTAGCCGCCCTCGAACACGTAGTCTTCGCCCAGTTCGATGCCGCGTTGGGCCAGGCCGTGGCGGAAGCCGCCGCCGCGTTCGATCGAGGAGCGGTAGCGGCGCGGGCCGGTGATCAGGCCCAGGTTGCGGTGACCCAGCGACTGCAGGTAGTTGGCGGCTTCCACGCCGGCCAGACGGTCCTGGGTGTGCAGCATGTTGGCCGGCTCGTCCAGTGGGATCGAGGCGATGCGCACGTAGCGCACGTCGATCTCGCGCAGCGCGGCGGCCAGCTGGTCGTCCTCGGACACGCGCGGGATCAGGATCACCCCGTGCAGCTTCTGCTGCAGGGCGAAGCGGCGGATGCCGTCGATGTAGTCCTCGCGGTTGCTGTCGCAGGGATGCACGACCAGCTCGTAGCCCGAGTCGCGCAAGGCGTCCAGCGCGCCGTACTGCATGTTGACGATGTACTGCGCGGTCGGGTTGTCGTAGACCAGGCCGATCAGGAACGAGCGCCGGAACGCCAGCCCGCGCGCCTGCGGGTCCGGCGCGTAGCCCAGCTGCTTCATCAGCGACTGGATCTTCTCGCGCGTGTCCGGCCGCACCAGCGGCGAATTGTTGATGACCCGCGACACCGTCTTCTTCGACACCTCGGCCAGGCGCGCGATGTCGTTGATGGTGGCCTTGCCCAGCGCGGGCATCTTGCCGGGCGCGCCGTCGCCCGCGGCCGCATCGGCGGGACGGGCGCTGCGCGGACCGCGGCGCGAGCCGCGCGGAGGGGCTGGATTCATGGCGGCTCGAAGGCGGGGAACGGTCCGGTCCAGGGACCGGTGCTGGTTCGATTCTAGCCGGGCATGTCCCCGGTGGACATCGTCAGCTTACTTCAGCAGCGCCGGCAGCCACAGCGACAGTTGCGGAACGAAGGTGACCACCAGCAGCACCGCCAGCGCGGCCAGCCAGAACGGCCAGATCGTGCGCAGGGTCTCGCCTATGCTGATCTTGCCGATCGCGGTGCCCACGAATAGCACCGAACCCAGCGGCGGCGAGATCAGGCTGATGCCGCCCTTGAGGATCAGGATCACGCCGAAGTGGACCGGGTCGACCCCGATCGCCTTGGCCAGCGGCAGGAAGATCGGCGTGCAGATGATGATCATCGGCGCCAGGTCCATGAAGGTGCCCAGCACCAGCAGGATCAGGATCATCAGCAACAGCAGCAGGTTCTTGTCGGTGGTGAGCGAGGTCAGCGCGTCGACCGCGGCCGTCGGCACCTGCAGGTAGGCGAGCAGCCAGCCGAACGAGGCCGCCGAGGCGATCACGAACAGGATCATGCCGGTGGTGCGCGCGGCGCCGGTGACGGTTTCGAGGAAATCGCGCCAGCGCAGGTTGCGGTAGACCAGCGCGGTCACCAGCAGCGCGTAGACCACGGCGATGGCCGCGCTTTCGACCGCGGTGAAGATGCCGGCGCGGATGCCGACGAAGATCAGCGCGACCAGCATCAGGCCCGGCAGCGCGGCGACGAAACGGCGAACCACGATGCCGAAGCCGGGGAAGGGCTCGACCGCGTAGCCGCGGCGGCGCGCGATCACCCAGCAGGTCGCCATCAGCGTGACCGTCATCAGCAGCGCCGGGATGATGCCGGCCGCGAACAGGTCGGCGATCGAGATGCTGCCGCCGGCCGAGGCCGAATACAGAATCAGGTTATGCGAGGGCGGCACCAGCAGCGCGACCATCGACGCGGTCATGGTCACGTTGACCGCGAAGTCGCGATCGAACCCGCGCTTGACCATCTGCGGGATCATCGCGCCGCCGATCGCCGAGACGTCGGCGATGGCCGAGCCGGAGACGCCGCCGAAGAACAGCGAGGACAGCACGCTGACCTGGCCGAGGCCGCCGCGCAGATGCCCGACCAGGGCCGAGGCCAAGCCGATCAGGCGTTCGGAGATGCCGCCGCGCAGCATGATCTCGCCGGCGAAGATGAACAGAGGAATCGCGATCAGCGAGGCCGAGCCGGCACCGGCCGCGGTCTGCTGCACCACCACGATCGGCGGCAGGCCGATGTAGATCAAGGTCGCCAGCGCCGCCGAAGACAGCGCGTAGGCCACCGGCACGCCGACGATGAGCATCACGGCGAACACGCCGAACAGGATCGCGACTTCCATCATTCGCTCCGGGGACGATCGGTGAGCGGCGCGGTCAGAGCCGCGACCAGGCGTTGCAGCGCGAATACCGCCATCAGCACGCCGCCCAGCGCCATCGGCGCATAGACCGCGCTCTGCGGCAGCGGCGCGCCGGCCATCGGCACGTCCAGCCCGTCCAGCAGCAGCTCGCCGCCCCACACCGCCAGCACCGCGCCGATGCTGGCGATCACCAGGTTGGAGAACGCCAGCAGCCAGCGCCGCACGCGCGGCGGCGAGCGGTGGACCAGGATGAAGAAACCGAAATGCGAGCCGCGGTGCACGCCGGCGGCGGCGCCGAAGCTCATCGCGGTGTTGAGCAGCAGCAGGGCCACCGGCTCGGTCCAGCCCGGCGAATCGTTGAGCACGTAGCGCGCGAACACCTGCAGCGCCTGCACGGCGACCATGCCGACCAGAGCGGTGCCGGCGACCGCGACCGCGAAGCCGGCGAGGCGGTCGAACGGGCCGCTCGGCGCGGCCTCGTCGTGTTCGAGGGCGCTGTCCGGAGCGAGGGCGATGGGAGCGTCTGCCAAGGGATCTGCCTCAGGCCAGGGAACGGATGCGGCGGTACAGGGTTTCGATCGCCGGGTCGCGGTGGTACTCGTCCAGCAGCGGCTGCACCGCGGCGCGGAACGTCGGCAGGTCGCAGTCGTTGATGCGCACGCCGCCTTCGATCACAGCGGCGCGCGCGAGCGCTTCGGACTCGTCCCACAGCGTGCGCATCACTGCGACCGAGCGCCGCGCGGTATCGCGCAGCAGTTCGCGGTCGTCCGGCCGGAGCGCGTCGAAGCTGCGCCGCGACATCAGCAGCACGTCGGGCGCGTAGGAGTGTTCGGTCTGCGACCAGAACCGCGCCGCCTCGAACTGGCGGCTGGAGTGGTAGCTGCGCAGGTTGTTCTCGGCGCCGTCGATCAGGTGGGTCTGCAGCGCCGAAAACACTTCGCCGTAGGCCAGCGGGGTCGGGTTGCCGCCCAGCAGCCGGATCATGCGCATGAAGATGTCCGAGGCCGGCACCCGGAACTTGAGGCCGTGCATGTCGGCCGGGCCGTGGATCGGCCGGCGCACGTTGTAGAAGCAGCGCGCGCCGCAGTCGTAGATCGCCAGGCCGACCAGTTCGCGGCGGTCGAAATCGCGCAGCACCGCCGCGCCGACTTCGCCGTCCAGCGCGCGGCGCAGGTGCGCGACCGAATCGAACACGTACGGCAGCGACAGCGCCTGGGTCAGCGGGAACGCGTTGTTGAGCGCGCCGCTGTAGACGCGGGTGATGTCGATGGCGCCGAAGCGCGCCATGTCGATGGCTTCGGACTCGCGACCGAGCTGACCGGAGTGGTACAGACGCAGGCGCAGACGGCCGCCGCTGGCGCGTTCGATCTCGCGGCCGATCCACTGCACCGCGGCCACGGTCGGGTAGTCCTTGACGTGCACGTCGGTGGCGGTGAGCAGGCGGCTGCCGTCGTCGGCGCGCAGGGCGGCCGGCGTCGCGGCGAGCGCGCAGGCGGCGCCCAGGCCCCGGATCACGTCGCGGCGGCTGGTCATGCGGCGTTCTCCGGTTGCGGATCCACGCTGACGGCGCGCACCGTTTCGCAGTGCAGGCGGCCCCAGCGGCCGAACGAGATCATCGCGCTTTGTCCGGCCAGGATGTCGTGGATGCCGGTGGCCGCGCCGGTGGTCACCCACATGCCGGCCTTGAGCGGATAGCCGCGCTGCGCGCAACGCGACAGGGCGAAGGCCAGCGCCGCGAGCAGGCCGCCGGCGATCGATCCGGCGCCGCCGTGGCCGACCGATCGCTCGTCGATGAAGGTTTCGCAGCGCAGCTCGGCGTCGGCGAGGTCGCGCCAGCCCGGAATCTCGGGGCCGACGATCAGGCCGGCGTTGTTGCCGAAGTCCGAGACCACGATCGGCGGGCCGAGCAGGTTGATGTCCGGCAAGGGGCTGCCGGCCAGCTCGATCCCGATCGCCAGTGCGTCGACCAGGGCGGCGGCGTCTTCGTGGCTGTACTGCGTGCGCTCGGGCGGGGCGTCGGCGCCGAGCCGGAACACGAACTCGGCCTCGACCGCGGCGAAACCGCCGCCGATGGCCGCGAACCGGCCTGGATGTCCACCGGTTGCCAGTTGCACCGCGTCGGCGAAGATCGGCCCGACCAGGCGCTCCTCGCCCAGCCGGCGCTCCCAGGCTTCCGGGATACGGCCGACCTTCCAGCCCGCGATCGGCTGTCCCCACAGCGCGATCGCCCGGTCCTGCACGGCATAGCCCTCGTCCAGGGTGCGCGGCAGCGTGCCCGGATAGTCCGGCAGCGCCTGCGCGGCGCGCCGCGCCGCGACCAGGCGCCGCGCGATCGCGCTGTCTTCGCTGCCGTCTTCGATGGTCGATGTATCCATGCCGGATCGGATCCCCTGGAACGTTTCCTCGTCGGAAGTGTTGTATAGGAAACCGGTGTCATTGACAATCCGGGCCTACACTCGGGCGCCGGAGGGGACAGATCGATGATCCAGTTGCAGGGGCAAAAACTTGGCGGGACAGGCGCCGGCCGTCGCGGACGCAGGCTGCGTTGGCTGGCCGGCGCGCTGTTGGGCCTGGCCGCGCTGGCGCCGGCGATCGCCGCCGAGGCGCCGGTGCTAGCGTTCCCGGGTGCCCAGGGCTGGGCCGCGCACACGCCCGGCGGGCGCGGCGGCCGCATCCTGCGCGTGACCACTCTGGCCGCGTCGGGGCCGGGCTCGTTCGCCGAGGCGGTCGCGGCCAAGGGCCCGCGCATCGTCGTATTCGAAGTCGGCGGCGTGATCGACCTGGAGCGCCAGGAAGTCCGCATCACCGAGCCCTACCTCACCATCGCCGGCCAGACCGCGCCGCAGCCGGGCGTCACCTTCATCCGCGGCGGCCTGATCGTCGCCACCCACGACGTGGTCGTGCGGCATATCCGCGTACGTCCCGGCGAAGCCGGCGCGGGCAAGATGGCCGGCCTGGACTTCGACGCCATCACCACCGTGCGCGGTGCGCGCGACGTGATCGTCGATCACTGCTCGTTGACCTGGGCCACCGACGAGAACCTGTCGGCCTCGAGCACGCGCTTCTTCGGCGAGAGCGAAAAGGACTGGATGGAGAGCGCCTCGCGCCGGATCACCTTCAGCCACAACCTGATCGCCGAGGGCCTGGCCAACGCCACCCACGCCAAGGGCGAGCACTCCAAGGGCTCGCTGATCCACGACCACGTCAACGAGGTGCTGATCGTCGGCAACCTCTATGCGCACAACTACGAACGCAACCCGCTGTTCAAGGGCGGCGCGCGCGGCCAGGTCATCAATAATCTGATCTACGACCCCGGCCAGCGCGCTGTGCACTACAACCTGATCGCCGAAGAATGGCTGGGCCATCCGTATTCGACGGGCCAGATGGTCGCGCGCGGCAACGCGATGCGCGCCGGGCCGTCGACGCAGGAACTGGCGTTCTTCATGGTCGGCGGTTCCGGCGATGTCGAGCTCTACGCCGAGGACAACCTCGTCGTCGACCGCCTCGGCCGCCCGTTGCCGCAGCAGGGCCGCTATACCACCGCGCCGGTGCGCGTGATCGAGAACGCCAAGGCGCCGCCGTTGCCGTTCGGGGTGAAGCTGCTGCCGTCCGCGCAGGTGCAGGACGCGGTGGTCGCGCAGGCCGGTGCGCGGCCCTGGGACCGCGACGACATCGACCGCCGCATTCTCGCCGACACCATCGAGGGCCGCGGCAAGATCATCGACGGCGAAAGCGAAGTCGGCGGCTATCCCAAACAAGCACCGACCCAGCAGGCTTTCGTGCCCGAGGACTGGGATCTGGCGACCATGGAACCGCTGAAGCCGCTGCCGCGGCGTGCGCCGCTGAAGTGAGTTCCGCGCGACGCCGGCGCGACGCTCAGGGCGTCGCGTCGTCATCGCGCAGCAGTTTCGCCAGCGCCAGGTCCGAGCCGCGCAGGGCCGACGCGAATTCGATCGCAATCCGGCGCGCGCCTGCCGGCGAGAAGTGGGTGTTGTCGGCGACGCCGTTCGGATAGTTCGGATGCTCGCCCGGCGCCAGTTGCAGGAACAGCCGGCGGGAGCCGTCGACGCCGGCTTCCTGCAGCAGCGCCTGGCTGCGCCGTTCCAGATCGATCAGGGCGACGCCCTCGCGCGCCGCCAGCGCCCGCACCCGGCCCGGGTACTCGCCGTGGCTGTCCTGGACCCGGCCGTCGTCGTCGAAGCGGCGTCGCGATACCGACGTCAGCAGGACCGGCGTGGCGTCGCGGGCGAGCACGTCGGCGACGAAGCGCGCGAGGTTGCGCTCGTAGTCGGCCAGCGGCGTGTAGCGGTCGGGCTTCTCGACCGACTGGTCGTTGTGGCCGAACTGGATCAGCACCCAATCGCCGGCGTGCAGGCCATCCAGCAGCGCCTGCCAGCGGCCTTCCTCGATGAAGGTGCGGGTGCTGCGGCCGTTCTTCGCATGATTGACCACGCGCACCGTGCCGTGCCGGAAGCGCGCGGCCAGGTGCTCGCCCCAGCCGGTTTCCGGGCGCTTCTCCGGAAGTTTCTCGGCCATGGTCGAGTCGCCGGCGAGGTGGATCGCGACGGCCGGCGCGCGCTCGGCAGCGAAGCTCGCCGCCGTCGCCAGACTCAGGCACAGCAACAGCAGGTAAGGCCAGCGGCGCATACGTCTCCTCGCGGTCAAAGTTCGGGTTGCCAGCCGCCGAGCACCAGATCGCGGCGATGGCGCGCGACCGCGGCGCGGTCGAGCCGGCGTCGGCCGGGCGTGCGCGCCGCGCCGGGACCGCGGCTGTCGTGTTCGTACAGGCGCGCCGCTTCCGGCGCCAGCATCGTGCGGCTGCCGTCGCGCGCCGTGTAGCCCATCGCGTCCCAGCCGCGCGGGTCGATGTGCGCGTCCATCCAGCACGACAGGTATGCCGCCGCGCCGACCGCGTCGGGATCGCCGTACTTGCCGTCGGCGAACGTGCGTCCGGGCCGCCAGGCGCGGCCGAGCGCGACGCTGGCGTCGGGCACCTCGGCGTCGCGAGTGAGGCGGCAGCGCAGGAAGCTGAGCCCGTAGGCTTGCGCGCTGGGCGTGCACGGCACCGCCACGTAGCCCTGGCGCTCCTTGCTCGGCCGGTAGCGCGAATGCAGTTCGCAATCCTCGAACAGCGCATTGCCGCCGCCGAACACGAAATCGACGCTGCCGGCGATTCGGCAACGCCGGAACAGGCTGCGGCCGGCGTCGACGAACAGGGTGTCCTGGTGCCCGCGCAGATCGACGTCGTGCAGCACGCTGCGCTCGGCGCCGCGGTCCAGCATCAGCGCCACCGCCTGCGCGCCGTTGGGGCCGATCGGCTCGAAGCGCGGCGCGCTGAGGTTGCCGACGTAGTCGAATGCGTTCTCGATGCTCAGGCGTTCGGCGCGGAAGTCCGGCGCGCGCACGATCACGCTGGCGCAGCCCCAGGTGCCCCAGGCTTCGCCGTCGGGCCGCGCCATGCCGGCCGCGGCGTCGTAGCTGAGCACGCTGCCGGCGCGGTCCTCGCCGATCAGATGGATGCTGGGCTTGTCGATCAGCAGTTTCTCGCGCCACACGCCACGCCCGATCCGGACCCGGTACGGGCGCCGGCCGTCGCGCGGCGCCGCATCGATCGCGGCCTGCACCGATCCGAAGACCGGCGCGTCGCCACGGCTGGCGCCGCGTACGACCACGGCATCGAAGCCGGCGCCGGCCGAGTCCGCGGCGCGCGCGCTGGCGGCGAGGGCGGCGGACGCCAGCGCCGCCTGCAGGAAGCGCCGCCGGCTGCGCGTGGCGTCGTCGATCACCGCGACGGACCCGCGCCGATCAGCACCGGGATCGGCACCAGCCAGGTCGGATCGATCCGGCGGTACAGCGTCGGCGTCCATTCCACCGTGCCGATCAGGCTATCGCCGTTGGCGGCATTGAATGCGGCGACCGGGTCGACCGCGCGGCCGTTGTGCAGGGTGCCGGCGGCCTGCAGGCGCGTGCCGTTGAGGCGCTGGATGAACAGTTCCGGCGTCAGGGCGCGATCGGTCAGGAAATGGTTGTTCTGCGCGAATATCTGCGACTCGATACCGGCGCCCCAACTGTAGGCGTAGCGCTCGGCTCCGGCGCGATCGGCGCTGTAGAGATTGTTGTAGACGTGCACCTGTCCGTAACGCACGCGCGGCACGCGCTGGCCGAGGTTGTGGAAATGATTGTGGTGCAGCGTCAGCCGCAGCTTGCCGCGATCGGCGACCGCGCTGTCCGAAGACCCGACCAGCATCGCCTTGTCGTGCTCGCCGAAGCGGTTCCAGGAAACGGTCACCAGATCGGATTCGTTGGTCACGTCGACCAGGCCGTCGTGGATCTGGTAGAGCCGGCCGAAGTAGGTCGGCAGGGTCGCGTCGTCGGTGGCCGCGTCCTTGAACTCGTTGTGGTCGATCCAGACGTGGGTGGCGTTGCGCACCGAGATCGCGTCGTACTGCGAGTTCCAGTTGCCGGTGGCGCCGTCGGTCGGCGACCACTGCGGGAAACAGTCGTAGGTGTCCTCGAAGCGCAGATTGCGCACGATCACGTTCATCGGCTGGTTGCCGCTGGTGCTGCCGGGACGTATGTCGAACCAGGCGCCGCGCACGCGCGCGTCGCGGCCGACGCCGACGAGCGTGGTGTTGGCCGGAATCCGGATCCGCACGCGCGCCTGCTGCGCGGCGACCGAGGCCAGGCGTGCGCGCTCGAGCGGGCCGCTGGGATTGACGCGTCCCCAGGTCGCCGGATCGTAGGCGGCCAGGAAAGCCTCGAGCGTGTACGGGGTCGCGGTCTGCGGATCGGGGCGCGCGTAGTCGGCGCAGCTCAGCGGCTGTCCGTCGGCGTCGACATTGGCGTCGATGGTGCCGACGATGCGGATGATCTTCGGGGTCGGGTCCGGGAACGCGAGCGCGGCGACCAGTTCGTTGCGGTCGTGCACCTCGTGCACGCGATCTTCGGCGGCGGCCGAACCGCCGGTGGTGCCCTGCGGCAGCGCAGCGGTGGCCAGCGCCGCCCAGCCGTCATTGGCGGGCAAAGTCTCGCGGTCGATGTTGCGGGCATGGCCGGCCTGCGCGGCCGTGGACAGCAGGGCCAGCGCGATGCCGACGCACAGGACGAGTTTCGCAGCGTTCATTCCGGGGAGCTCCTTGTCGTGGTGCAGTCGATTGACGACGAACACGGAAGGCGCGCGCGGGCGACGGCGTTGCGACCGGATCGCTGGGCGATGCCTGCGCTGCCTGGATTCGTCGGGACTGGTTGCAGTGATCCGTACTGCCTGGAGCGCCGGAAGTTAGGCCGGCGCGGATGCGAAACCGCCGAAGCCGGCCGCGTCGCATCCGCGCGCGGCCGGCACGATCGTCAATGCGCGATCACAGCTTGTAGCGGATACCCAGGAAGTACTGGCGGCCGGTGTGGTGATAGACCGAGGCGCGGTCGCCCAGCGAATCCACCCACTGGTCGTTGTACTCGTCGGTGAGGTTCAAGCCTTCCAGGGTCAGCTCGATGCGGTCGTTGAGCTTCCACGAGGCCGACATGTCGATGGTGGTGGTGGCCTTGGTGCCTTCGACGTCGTTGTTGTTGCGGCCCGGTACCGTGGTCAGGTAGTCGTCGCGGTAGGACGCCGAGACGCGTGCGCCGAAGCGTTCGCCTTCGTAGTACAGGGTGGCGTTGTAGGCGTTCTTGGACAGACCGGTCAGGTCGGTCTTGAGCGAGGCCGCGCCGGTCGAGGTCACGTACTGGATCTTCGAATCGACGTAGGTGTAGTTGAGCTGCACACCGAAGTCCTGCCAGAAGCCTTCCGGGAGGAAGGTGAAGGGCTGTTGATAGCTCAGCTCGAAGCCCTGCAGAGTGCCGCCGGGCGTGTTGACCGGAATGTTGAACTGGAAATCGTCGGTGGGCGAGGCGCCGGTGCCGGCGAGCAGGCTGTCGGGCAGGCCGGAGGTGTTGTACGGACGGGTTTCGCGCGAGGTCTGCACGAAGGTGCTGATGTCCTTGTAGAACAGGCCCAGGCCGAGCAGGGCCTCGTCGGCGAAGTACCACTCCAGGCTCAGGTCGTAGGTCTTGGCGCGGAACGGTTCCAGCAGCGGATTGCCGCCGTTGACCGTGCGCGCACCGCCGCTGACGTTGACGGTGACGCCGGGCGTGAGGTTGCCCAGGCCCGGACGCGACATCACCTTGGCGGCGCCGAAGCGGACCAGGAAATCCGGGGTCAGGTCGGCGACCAGATTCAGCGAGGGCAGGGTGTCGTCGTAGGTGCGTTGCACCGTGGTCTGCACCGGCACACCCGCGACGATGGCATAGCCGGTCGAGGTCTGCTTGGTGTCGACCTGGCGCACGCCGATGTTGCCGCTGATCGGGATCGAGCCGAGCTGGGTGCTGAAATCGCCCTGCACGTAGAAGCCCTGATCGCGCTCGGTGACGCTGCGGTTGTTGCCCAGCACCGCGGCGACCTTGTCGCTGACGGCGAAGGTGCCGGTGTTGCCGTAGAGGTTGAACACGCGGTTGAAGGCGTCGATGTCGGGAATCAGCCAGACCGAATCGTTGCCCGCGCCGGTGCGGGTGTTCTCCAGGCCGATCAGCGAAGTCAGGTCGGCCAGAGTGGTGCCGGCCGGCAGCCCAGGCACCGCCAGTTCGGACGCGCGCCGGAACTCGCGGCTTTCGAAGGTGTATTCCTTGAACTGCGCGCCGCCCTTGAGCTTGAACGCCGGGCTCAGGTCCCAGGCGAAGTCGAGCTGGGCGGTGTCGTAGGTGTTGGTGGCGAACTGCGGGCGCAGGCGGATCTCGGAGATGCCGTTGACGAAGGTCCACTGGCTGGGATCGGTGACGTCGAAGCCGTTGTCGATCACCGGCAGACGGTCGTTGCCGCGGTAGTCGTAGCTGTAGCCCTGCACGTTCTGGCGGTCGAGCGTAATCGTGGTCTGGATCGGGTTTTCGAATTCGGACTTGGCGCGGCCGACCTGGGCGTGCAGCTTGAAGTCGTCGGTGAGCTCGTGGTCGGCGTAGAAGCTGAACTGGGTGAACTTGGTGCTGAGCTCGTCGTAACGCGCTTCCGAACGCACGTCGACGTTGTTGAAGCGGCCGTAGACCAGGTTGCCGTTGCCGTCGATCTGGCCGTCCAGCACCACCGTCTGCGGCTTGCCGGTGCCGGTGCGGCTGAACGACACCGCCTCGATGAAGTTCTCGGTGCGGGTGGCGTCGAACTTGGCGTAGAGCAGGTCCAGGCCGACATCGGTGCGGTCGCTGACCTTCCACTGCAGCGCGCCGGTCACGCCCAGGCGCTGCTGATCGTGTTCGAGGATGCCGTAGCGCGGAATGCGCGGATGGAACACGCCGGCGCCGCGCGCGGCCGCGAACGGCGAAGTCGCGCTGAAGCCGCCGCTGCTCGGGCCGTTGTCCCAGCGCACCGTGCTGTGGCCTTCCTCGACCAGGCGCCGGTCGGTGTAGGCGACAGACAGCAGCGCGCCGAAGCGGCCGTCGCCCCAGGTGTTGCTGATCAAGGCCGAAGCGCGCGGGTCGGTGTCGCCGGACAGGTCGTTGTAGCCGAGCTGGCCGCCGGCGACGAAGGTGAAACCGTCGTAGTCGAACGGACGCGCGGTCTGCAGATCGACGGTGGCGCCGAGCGAGCCTTCCTCGACTTCGGCCGAGGCGGTCTTGCGCACCTTCAGGCTGTTGAACAGTTCCGAGGCGAACACGTTGAAGTCGAAGCCGCGGCCGCGGTTGGCGCCGCCGGAACTGTCGGTGCCGCCGGTGGTGGTCAGCGCCTCCATGCCGTTGATGCGCACGCGGGTGAAGTCCGGGCCCAGGCCGCGCACCGAGATCTGCCGGCCTTCGCCGGCGTCGCGGGCGATCGACACGCCGGGGATGCGTTGCAGCGATTCGGCCAGGTTGAGGTCGGGGAAGTCGGCGATGTCCTCGGCGACGATGGCGTCGACCACCCCGGTCTCGCTGCGTTTGATGTCCAGCGCGCGTTCCAGGCTGCCGCGGAAGCCGGTCACGGTGACGGTTTCCAGGTCCTTGGCCTGTTCGGACGCGGCCGGAGCCGCGTCTGCGCTGTTCTGCTCAGCGGCCGCCGCTGTGGCCGGCGCCGCGGTCTGCTGCGCGAACCCCACCGCCGGCGCCATTTGCAGCGCCAGGGCAATGGCGCCTGCAAGAACGGTAACCGGTGTCTTTTTTGCCGCGCGTTGCGATTGCATCTGGATCCCCTCCCAAAGTGGTCCGACGGCTGTATAGCGCTTGTTGACTAGCTTGCAGCGCTTGCTATGGTGTCTCGGGCGGTCGAATGACACCGCTGGTCAAAACCCTAGCAAAAGCTCGGGCCAACATCATGCTGCGGTGCGCAATCGGGTATTCAGGGGACCGGCGGGGCCGGCGCGGAGAGGGTGGAATGAGTCAACGCATAGTGTGTTTCGGGGAGCTGCTGCTGCGCTTGGGGGCCCCCGGCCATGAGCGCCTGCTGCAATCGCCGGCGCTGCAGGTCCACGTCGGCGGCGCGGAAGCCAACGTCGCCGTGGCCCTGGCCCGCTACGGCCACGAGGCGGCCGTGGTCGGCCGGGTCGCCGATAATGCCCTGGGCGCGGCGGCCGTGGCCGAACTGCGCCGGCATGGGGTCGATACCCGCGCCGTGCAGCCCGCGCCGGGTCGCATGGGCCTGTACTTCCTGGAAACGGGCGCCGGCCATCGGCCCAGCAGCGTGCTCTACGACCGCGCCGATTCGGCCTTCGCGCGCGCAGGCGCCGACGCCTACGACTGGCCGGCCCTGCTGGAGGGCGCGGCCTGGCTGCATCTGTCGGGCGTGACCCCGGCCTTGGGCCCGGTCGCGGCGCAGGCCGCGATCGCCGCCGCCCAGGCCGCGCGCCGCGCCGGCGTGCGGGTGAGCTTCGACGGCAACTTCCGCAGCAAGCTCTGGCAGGCCTGGAGCGGCGACGCCGCGGCGATCCTGCGCGAGCTGATGGCGCAGGCCGAACTGATCTTCGCCGATCATCGCGATTTCGCGGTCGTGCTCGGCTTCGAAACCGATGCCGCGAGCGCCGAGCAGCGCTTCGCCGACGCCGCGCGGGCCGCGTTCGCCGCATTCCCGCAGTTGCAGCGCGTGGCCAGCACGGTGCGCGTGCAGCACAGCGTCGACCGCCAGTCTTTGTCGGCGCTGTCGCTGCATCGCGACGGCGGCGCCGCGCAGACGCCGGTGTGCGAACTGAGCGCTATCGTCGACCGTATCGGCACCGGTGACGCGTTCGCCGCCGGCGTGCTGCACGGCCTGATTTCGGGCATGGACGACGCGCGCAGCCTGCAGTTCGGTTGGGGAGCGGCCTGTCTCAAGCACGCAGTGCCCGGCGATTTCGCACTGCTGGACGCCGAGGAAGTCGCCGCCTTCGTCGCCCAGGACGGATATCACGTCAGGCGTTGAGGCAACGCGCGCTCAGAGCAGCGCGTGATCCGGGACTTCGAGTTCCAGCGACAGCGCCAGATGATCGGACTGCGCGGCCGGCACGGCGCGCGCGGAGGTGCAGCTCAGGCCGTCGCCGATCAGGATGTGGTCGATCGCCCGTTGCGGGCGCCAGCTCGGGAAGGTCGGCAACGCAGACTGCGGCGGCTGCAGGCGGGTGCGCTGGAACAGGGTGCGCATTTCCGGCTGATCGACCGAACAGTTGAAGTCGCCCATCAGCACCGCGTGCGGGTGGTCGTGCAGCAGTTCGGCGATGAAGGCCAGTTGCGAGGCGCGCGAGGCCGCGCCCAGCGACAGATGCGCGACCGCGACGGTCAGAGCGTCGTCGCCGTCGCCGAAATGCGCCATCAGCACGCCGCGGCCTTTGACCCGGCCGGGCAGCGGATGGTCGATGACCTCGCGCGGTTCGAGCTTGCTCAGCAGGCCGTTGGCGCTGGAGGCGACGCTGCCGACGCGGCGGTTGGGCTGGTGGCTCCAGTAGTCGAAGCCGGCGCGCTGGGCCAGGTAGTGGGTCTGGTTGGTGAAGCCCGAACGCAGGCTGCCCGGGTCGCTTTCGTTGAGGCCTACGATGTCGTGCTCGCCGGCCAACTGGGCGATGGTGTCGAGGCTGCCGCGCTTGTTGCCGGCGGGCAGCACGTGCGACCAGCTGCGGGTCGCGTAGTCGCTGTAGCGGCGCGTGCTGGACCCGGCCTGGATGTTGGCGCTGAGCAGACGCAGTCGTCTGCGCGTATCCATGCCGGCCGGGTCCATACGACGATTACTGCGCGGCGGCTGCGGCCGGGCCGGTAGCCGGAGCGCTGCCCTCGGCGGCCGGAGCGGCGCCGCCGGCGCGCGCGGCGCGTTCCTGCGCGACCAGGTGGTCGGTGATGCGCAGCATGTCTTCGAAGTTCTTGCCGATCACGCGGTACTTGCCGTCGACCACGATGTTGGGCGTGGACTCGACGCCGCTGCGGGTCAGGAAGGCCTCGGCGCGCTTGAGCTTGGCGTCGATCGCGAAGCTGGCGTAGGTGCTTTCGAACTGCTGCTTGTTGGCGCCGAACTTGGCGTAGAACTCGGCGAAGTCGACCGGCTTGACGCCGTTGACCGGCAGGCTGCGCTCCAGATGCACGGCGCGGAACATCGCGTCGTGGGTGCGGCCGATCAGGCCCATCGATTCGGCGGTGTAGAAGGCCTTGGCGTAGGGCACCCAATAGCCGCCGAACGGCGCGGCGACCGGGACGAAGTTGACGTCGGCGGTCTGCTTGGCGCGCCAGGAATTGACCAGCGGTTCGAACTCGGCGCAGTGCGGGCAGGTGTAACCGAACACTTCGACCACTTCGATCTTGCCGGTGCCCGGCGCGTACGGCGTGCCGCCCGGGATCTCGACGTAGTCGGTGCCGGCGACCGGGGCCGGGCCGGTCGGCGCGGTGGCGACGGCGGCGGGCGAGATCACATCCTCCGGCGCGGCTTCCTGGGTCGGCGTCGGCACCGCGTTGGCGGGCGCGGCTTCGGCGCTCGGCGCGGCGGCGGTTTCGGCGGCGGGAGCGGCGGCTTCCTGCTGCTGGGTGCAGGCGGCCAGCGCGAACAGGGCGGCGAACAGGATGGGGTAGCGGTGCGGCTGGGCCAGGCGCAGGGTCATGGATCGAATCTCCACAAAACGGTCGGATCGGATTGGCGGCGCGCAGACGGCAGGGCCGTCGCGACGCCGGGGAATGCGTCGACCGTCAGGATAACGGCCGACGCGCTGAACACTGAGTGTAGGCGCGACCGGGGCGGTCGCGACGGCTCAACGCGACTTGCTGGCCGCGCGCTCGCGCGCGATCAACTGGTCGACGATGCGCAGGCTCTCTTCGAAGCTGCTGCCGGCGACCCGGTACTTGCCGTTGACCACGAACATCGGCGTGGCGTCGACGCCGCTGCGGGTGATGAAGTCGCGCGCGCGGTCGAGCTGGTCCTCGATGCTCTTGCTCTCCATGGTCGCGGCGAACTTCTCGGCGTCGGCGCCGTAGCGTGCGTAGAAGTTGGCGATTTCCTGCGGCGAGGCGTTGTTGATCGGCAGGCTGCGTTCGTCGTGCAGGGCCTTGAACACCGCATCGTGGGTCTTGGCGGTCAGGCCCATGGCCTGGGCGGTGTAGTAGGCCTTGGCGTAGGGCTGCCAATAGCCGCCGAACGGCGCCGCCACCGCCACGAAGTTCACGTCCTTGGGCTGCTTGGCCTTCCAGGCGGCGATCAGCGGCTGGGCGTGGGCGCAGTGCGGGCAGGTGTAGCCGAACACTTCGACCACCTCGATCTTGCCGCGCACCGGCGCGTAGGGACGGCCGTCGTCGATCACGACGTAGTCGCGGCCCGCTTCCAGTGCCGGGGCGGCGGTCTTGCCGGCGGCCGACGCAGCCAGCGGCAGCAGCGCGCTCAAGGCCAGGGCGGCGAGGGTCGGGAGCAGGCGGAACGGGTTCGGACGTGGGGTCATCGCAGGGTCTCGCGGCGATCGGATCGGGGGCGGTGAGGACCGCGTTGGGGTGGCGTCCGGACAAAAAAAGACGCCGGCGTTAAGCATAACGGCCGGCGTCTCGAACCAGGAGTATTGGATGTGACCGGCGTCGCGAGCGGAAGTTCCGTGGCCAGTCTTAGCGCGCAGCTGCGGCGGCCGGCACGCGCGCGGCACGCTCCTGTGCGACCAAAACGTCGGTAATACGCAGCATGTCCTCGAAACTGGTGCCGATCACCCGGTATTTTCCGTTAACGATCAGGGTCGGGGTCTGCTCGACGCCGCTGCGCATCATGAACTGCTTGCCGCGATTGACCCGGGTCACGGTGGCGAAGCTGTTCATGGTGGCCACGAACTGCTGCGGGTCGGCGCCGTAACGGCCGTAGAAGCGGCCGATCGCGGCGTCGTCGGGCTTGTCGCCTTCGCCGGGCATGCTCTGTTCGAGGTGGATGGCGCGGATCAGGGCGTCGTGGCTGCGCGCGACCAGGCCCATCGAGTCGGACACGTAATAGGCGCGGGCGTAGGGCTCCCACTCCGGGCCGAACGGCGCCGGCACATAAGTGAAATGCACGTCCGCGGCCTGCTTGGCCTTCCAGGCGTTGACCAGGGGCTGGAACTGGGCGCAGGCCGGGCAGACGTAGCCGAACACCTCGACCACCTCGATCTTGCCGGGCACCGGCGCGAACGGCTGGCCGCCGTCGATGGCCGCGTAGTCCTTGCCGGCGACTAGGCCCTGGGGCGCAGCGGACGGTGGCGCGGTAGCTGCGGGGGCCGCGGCCGGTGTCGCCGCGGCGGGTTCGGCGCCTGCTGCGACCGCGGGCTCGCCTTCGATGGCGGGTTCGGCGCCGACCGGGGCGCTGGCGGTGGGTGTGGCGGAATCGGCGGAATTGGGCGCGGCGCTGTCGGCGGGTGCGGACGGCTTACAGGCGCTCAGCGCCAACAATGCGATCAGCAGCGGAACGAGACGGGTCGGGGACATGGTCGGCTCGGATCGTGGCCGGCCCGGGCGGGCCGTTTCGGCGCCCACGATAGAAGAAATCGCGGACGAAGGATCGCCGCGCCCGCGCAAACAAAAACGCCGGCCACGGGGCCGGCGTTTCGTAACGGTTGCGCGGAACGGGCCGCGCGCCGCGGGTCTCAGGCGCCGGTGGTCGGCTTGGCCGGAGCGGCGTCCTTGGCCGGCGCCGCCGGAGCGGGCGCGGCCGGAGCCGGTGCCGCGGCGGGCGCAGCGACGGCCGGGGCCGGCGCATCGGCGGCGGCGAAGTCGTCGGCGCGCTCGTGCAGACCCTGCAGGTAGCTGGACAGCGAGCCGATTTCCTCGTCGGTGAGGTTCTTGGCCACGGCCGCCATCACGTTGAACAGGTGCGGATCGCGCTGGGTGGTGGTGCCGGCGCGGTATTCCTCGAGGCGACGCTGGGCATAGGCGGCCTGCTGGCCGGCCACGTGCGGGTAGGCCGGACCGGGGTTGCCGGCGCCGCCGGGACCGTGGCAGGCCATGCACGCCGGAATACCGCGCGCCTTGTCGCCGGCCATGAACAGCTGCTGGCCGACTTCGAAGAACTTCTTGTCCTTGTTGGGGCCCGACGCGATCACGGTGTCGTCGGCCACGCCGGCGCCGGACTTCTGGGTCGCGAAGTAGGCGCCCAGGTCGCGGGCGTCCTGCGCGGTCAGCGCATCGGCGTAGGGCTTCATCGCCGCGGCCATGCCGGTGTTGCGCTCGCCGCTCTTGAACAGGGCGATCTGGTGGGCGATGTAGCGCTCGCTCTGGCCGGCCAGGCGCGGGTACTGCGGATCGGTCGGATTGCCGTCCAGGCCATGGCAGGCGGCGCAGGTGCCGGCCTTGGTGGCGCCCGCCTTGACGTCGCCCCAGCTGGCCGGCTTCTCGACCAGCGGCGCGGCCTGGACCGGCTCCTTGTCGGGGATCGGCGTGATCGTGGGCTGGGCGTAGGCGACGGCGACGGCCGCCAGAACGGTCAGACCGACGATGCCTAGGACGCGGGCTTGGCTCATGTAGCTGGGCTCCGAAACACTGGGATGGCGGGCCGCGATGCGGTCGCCGGAACCTCGGAATTATCGTCGCGGGGGCAGGGCGGGTCAACGCGAATTGCTGTCCGCAGGCCGCGCGGCCTCGGTTTTTGGGCCTGCAACGCGCTCCGCGGCGGGCGTTTCGCACCGTCGCCGTGCGATCCTAGCGCCCATGGCCAATCCTCTCGCCCGTGCCCGCTACCTGTTGGCGGCGCACACGCCCAAGCAACTCCCGCCCGACGGCGGCTTCGAAGTCGCCTTCGCCGGCCGCTCCAACGCCGGCAAGTCCAGCGCCCTCAACGCCATGTGCCAGCAGAACGCGCTGGCGCGGGTGTCCAAGACGCCCGGCCGCACGCAGCAGTTGGTCTTCTTCGACATTCCGCCCAGCACCGACCGCTACCTGGTCGACCTGCCCGGCTACGGCTACGCCAAGGTCCCGCAGGACCTGCAGGCGCACTGGCAGGCCTTCATCGATCAGTATTTCCAGACCCGGCAGGCACTGCGCGGCCTGGTCGTGGTCATGGACATCCGCCATCCGCTCAAGGACTACGACCGCCAGATGCTCGGCTACGCGGTCTCGCGCGGCCTGCCCGCGCACGCCTTGCTGACCAAGGCCGACAAGTTCGGCCGCGGCCAGCAGTCGCAGGCCTTGCTGGCGGTACGCAAGGACCTGTTCGCGGCCTACGGCAATTCGGTCAGCGTGCAGACCTTCTCCGGCGAGTCCAAGCAGGGCGTCGACGAGGCGCGCGCGGTGGTCGGTGGCTGGCTGGAGCTGTAGTCGCCTAGCTCGATCGCGCTGGCTGGACCTGTCTAACTAGCGCACGCCGCGCTCAAGCGCGCCGTGCGACGTAGGCGCCGTGCGCCGGAAGGCGCAGGCGTCGGCCGTCCCATTCGCCCTCGACCAGGCCGTGGCCCTGCAGCGGCTGCCAGCGTTCGTGCGCGTCCAGCGCGATCTCCTGCGGCTGCGCCGACAGGTTGAACACCAGCAACAGTTCCTCGTCGTCGAGCCGGCGCGTGAACGCCAGCAAGGGTTCGGCGACCTCGCGGAACGCGATCTCGCCCAATCGCAGCGCCGGCTGGCGACGGCGCCAGGCCAGGAAACGGCGGAAGCCGTGCAGCGGCGACTGCGGGTCGGCTTCCTGCGCGGTCACCGAACGCGCGCGATGGCTGTCGGGAATCGGCAGCCACGGCGTGCCGTCGCTGAAACCGGCGCCGGCGCTGTCGTCCCAGGGCATGGGCGTGCGGCAGCCGTCGCGGCCCTTGAAGCTGGGCCAGAACGCGATGCCGTAGGGGTCGCGCAGGGCTTCGAACGGCACCTCGGCCTCGGGCAGGCCCAGCTCCTCGCCCTGGTACACGCAGACCGAACCGCGCAGCGAACACACCAGCGCGCTGAGCTGGGTGGCGTAATGCGCCGGCTCGCCGCCTTCGCCCCAGCGGGTGACCACGCGCTGCACGTCGTGGTTGGAGATCGCCCAGCACGGCCAGCCTTCGCGCATCTGCGCCTCCAGCGTCCGCACCGTGGCGCGGATGTAGGCCGCGCTGCGGTCCTGGGTCAGCAGCTCGAAGCTGTAGCCCATGTGCAGGCGTCCGTCGCGGGTGTACTCGTCCATGGTCGCAAGCGAGTCCTCGGACGAGATCTCGCCCAGCGCCGCCGCGCCGGGGTAGCGGTCCAGCAGCGCGCGCAGCTCGGCCAGGAAGGCCAGGTTCTCCGGCTGGGTGTTGTTGTGGTGGTGGTACTGGAAGGCGTAGGGATTGTCGGGGCTGAAGCCGCGGCCGACGCGCCGTTCCTTGGGCTTGGGCGGGTTGTCGCGCAGCAGCGCGTCGTGGAAGCAGAAGTTGATCGCGTCCAGGCGCAGGCCGTCGACGCCGCGGTCCAGCCAGAAGCGCACGCTGTCCAGCACCGCCGCACGCACCTGCGGGTTGTGGAAATTGAGATCGGGCTGCGCGGCGAGGAAGTTGTGCAGGTAGTACTGGCCGCGCCGGGGTTCCCACTTCCAGGCCACGCCGCCGAACAGCGACAGCCAGTTGTTGGGCGGCGTGCCGTCCTCGCGCGCGTCGGCCCACACGTACCAGTCGGCCTTCGGGTTGTCGCGGCTAGCGCGGCTTTCCTTGAACCAGGCGTGCTCGGCCGAGGTATGGCTGAGCACCTGGTCGATCATCACCTTCAGGCCCAGGCCGTGCGCCTTGGCCAGTAGCGCGTCGAAGTCGTCCAGGCTGCCGAACAGCGGATCGACCTCGCGGTAGTCGGCGATGTCGTAGCCGAAGTCGGCCATCGGCGACTTGAAGAACGGCGAGATCCAGATCGCGTCGACGCCCAGCCCGGCGACGTAGTCGAGCTTGTCGATGATGCCGCGCAGATCGCCGACGCCGTCGCCGTTGTCGTCGCGGAAGCTGCGCGGGTAGATCTGATAGATCACCGCGCCGCGCCACCACTGGGCCGCGCGCGTCGCCGCGCTGCCTTGCGTATCGCCGAGCGCAACGCCGGTGTGGGCCGATTCGTTCAAAGCCACCTCGAGTAGATGCGGGCGGCGCGCCTGCGTCGCCGCGGAGTGCTGGCGAGCTTACCGGTCGGCGCTGCGCCTGCGCGAAGCTGCATACGTATTCACTGCGATGCTGCATTGCAGCGTTGCGCATGAATGCGACATCGATGCGCATGCAAGGCCATGAATACGTATGCAAGGTGCGCTGCAAGGCGATCGGCCTGCCTAAGATTGGCCGCACCGCCGGAGCGACGCGACCGGCGAACGAAGCGGCGCGGCGCCATCGGCGCAGCCGCACACGAAACAAGCTTCTGGGAGGGGGCATGTTGAAATTGAAGTCGGCTTCGTTGAAGCCCAACCTGTTGACCGTCGCGCTGGCCTCGCTGGGTTTGTGCAGTCCCTGGACCGCATGGGCGGCCGGGCAGGACGCCGCGGCGCCCGCCGTCGCTGATGCAGCGCCGGCGACCGAGGCGCAGGCACACGAGATCGACGCGGTCACCGTCACCGGCAACCGCCGCGAGCAATCGATCCAGAAATACTCCGGTTCGATTCAGGCCTTCACCGGCGACGAGCTCGACAAGCTCGCCATCAACGCCGACATCCGCAACCTGCAGAACGTGGTGCCGGCGCTGCAGATCACCAAGCAGGAAGGCAAGTACGAGATGTACCTGCGCGGCATCGGCGCCTCGGACTCGGACTTCTCCTCCGATCCCGCGGTGGCGACCTACTACAACGGCATCTACCTGCCGCGTCCGCGCTCGATCGGCCCGATGTTCTTCGACGTCGAGCGCGTGGAAGTGCACAAGGGCCCGCAGGGCACGGTGCGCGGCCGCAACGCCGCCGCCGGTTCGATCAACGTGATCTCCAAGCGCCCCGAGTTCGACGCCTTCAACGGCAACCTCAAGATCGGCGCCGGAAACCACGACTTCCGCACCTACGAGGGCGTGCTCAATGTTCCGTTCGGCGACGCCTTCGCCGCGCGCCTGGCCCTGTTCAACGAGTCGCGCGACTCCTACATCAGCAACGGCTATCCCTTCGATCTGGAAGGCCCCGGCGCCATCGACAACTCGGCCGCGCGCCTGAGCCTGCTGTGGGAGCCCAACGAGAACTTCACCGCCTTCGTCATGATGGACAAGGTCAAGGAGGAGGGCACCGGCGATCCGGGCATGTTCACCGAGCGCGCGCAGGCGCGCGGCATCGACATCGACGACCTCGACGATCCGTTCAAACAGTATTTCCGCACCCAGGGCGAGACCACGAACGACATCGAAGGCATCTCCGGCACCTTCACCTACCGTTTCGACGACGCTTTCGCGGTCGAGTTCAGCACCGCCTACCGCAAATACGACTTCTACAACCGCAACGCCTCGCGCGAGTGGCAGCTGGGTCCGGTGTACCCGGGCAGCGAGGTCGAGGCCTACCACAACCCCGAACGCCTGCAGTGGTACGACACCTTCATGCAGGCCGACAAATCCAGCACGGCCATCAACGAGCTGCGCTTCTACGGCGACACCGGCCGCTTGATCTGGTCGGCGGGCGTGTTCAACTACCAGGAGAAGTACGACTACGTGTCCTGGGACGTCGGCAACGGCTACTGGGGCGACTGCGAATGGTTCGCACCGGGCACCACCTGCGGCTGGCAGGACGGCCTGGGCGGCGAGAACCGCGGCGACGGCTCCAAGGTGCGTTCCAATGCCGTGTACGGCGACTTCACCTTCTCGGTCAACGACGACCTGCGCCTGCTCGCCGGTCTGCGTTACACCGAGGACAAGAAGACCGCGCGCGAGCGCCACGTGAAGTACCAGTTCGTGGTGCCCGATGCGCTGTTCGAGCAGTTCTTCGGCACTGCGCCCAACACCAGCACCAATCCGTGGACCACCGGCCTGACCCTGCTCTCGCCGGGCTTCCGCCTGCGCGACCCGGGCGCGCGCATGCCGGTGCCGACGGTGTGCACCAACAACGACTGGACCCCGGCCGCCACCGCCGGCTGCAACAACGGTCTGGACTACTTCCTCAACGGCTTCCAGAGCCTGGGTTATCAGGACAACTGGGACGAGTTCCTGAATCGCTACCGCGACCAGATCGACGTGATCATGCGCTCGGACTTCGGTCCCAGCGCGACCAACGTCAGCGTCTACGAAGACGACTACCTCGACTGGCGCGTCGGTGCCGAGTACGACCTCGCCGACAACCAGATGCTGTACGCGACCGTGTCCACCGGCACGCGCTCGGGCGGCTTGAACCGCCCCATGACCCTGGCCGACGGTCGGGTACTGTCGGTCCAGTTCAAGCCCGAGCAGCTCACCTCCTACGAAGTCGGCTACAAGAGCGACGTCCACTGGGGCGAAATGCCGGTGCGCTTCAACGCCGCCCTGTTCTATTACGACTACCAGGACAAGGTGCTGCAGAACATGATCGACGTTCCGGCGCCGACGCCGGACAACCCGAACGCGGTCACGCGTCAGGTGCTCAACGACAACGCCGCCAACGCCAGCGTGCTGGGCCTGGAGTTCGAGGGCCGTTTCGGCTTCGAACACGGCCTCAGCCTGGGCTACAACTTCACTTACCTGGACACCGAGTTCAAGGACTCGGACGTGCTCGACACCCGCTCGAGCCTGATCGTGCCGCTGGACGGCAACCGCCTGCCCAACACCTCGAAGTACAACCTCAACCTCAATCTGTCGCAGAACATGGGTGTGGATTGGGGCGCGGTCAGCTCCTTCGACTGGACGCTCAGCCTGGCCTACCGCTCCGACTACTACCTGACCGCATACAACAGTCGCGGCTTCGGCCTGGACGCGAACGGCAACGTGATCGAGATTCCGCTGTCGCAGATGTCCTTCAACAACGGCTCCAACCCGGCCGGCGCCGGGCCCGCCGCCAACGGCCTGGCCATGAACGACAAGGTCGACGGCTACACCACGCTCAACCTGTCGGCCGGCCTCAACTTCGGCCAGGACGAGCGCTTCCGCGTCGACGCCTTCGTTTCCAACCTCACCGACGAGGCGTATTCGGGCAAGGGCTTCATCAACAACTCGGTCAACATCCGCTACCTCAACACGCCGCGCATGTTCGGGCTGCGCTTCGCCTCGAAGTTCTGACCGATGCCGCCGCTCGGCCGGCCGCCCTTCCCGTCGCACGGGGAGGGCGGTTACGGTGGCGGCGCACGAGCGATGACGGCCCCGATCCATGACGACCCCGATCCGATGACGACCAAACCGACGCTGTCGTTCTGGCAGATCTGGAACATGTGCTTCGGCTTTCTCGGCATCCAGTTCGGCTTCGCCCTGCAGAACGCCAACGTCAGCCGCATCTTCCAGACCCTGGGCGCCAGCATGGAGGCGATCCCGGTGCTGTGGATCGCCGCGCCGCTGACCGGCCTGATCGTGCAACCTATCGTCGGCTACCTGTCCGACCGCACCTGGACCCGGCTCGGCCGGCGCCGTCCCTACTTCCTGATCGGCGCAGTGCTGGCCACGCTGGCGCTGTTCGCGATGCCCAACTCGCCGACGCTGTGGATCGCGGCCGGCCTGCTGTGGGTGCTGGACGCGTCGATCAACATCTCGATGGAGCCGTTCCGCGCCTTCGTCGGCGATCAGTTGCCGACCTCGCAGCGCGCCGGCGGCTATGCGATGCAGAGCTTCTTCATCGGCGTGGGCTCGGTGATCGCCAGCGCGCTGCCTTATGCGCTCGCCAATTTCGGCGTCGACAACACCGCCGCACCCGGCGGCGTGCCCGACACCGTGCGCTATGCGTTCTACTTCGGCGGCGCGGTGCTGCTGCTGTCGGTGGGCTGGACCGTGCTGCGCACGCGCGAGTACCCGCCGGAGATGCTGCGCGCGCACGACACCGCGCCGCGCCCGCCGCAGCGCGCGCTCGACGTCGCGCGTGCGCGTCGCCACGGCCTGGCCTGGTTGGTCGTGGGCATCGCGGGAGCCGGCGCGGTGCGGCAGCTCGGCTTCGATCCTCAGCTCTATATTCTCGCCGGCCTGCTCGCTGCCTACGGCCTGGCGCTGGTGGCGGTCGGCCTGGTGCGGCGCGATCGCGCCTTCGCCCACATCATCGGCGACCTGCACGACATGCCGGCGGAGATGCGCAAGCTCGCGGTGGTGCAGTTCTTCTCCTGGTTCGCCTTGTTCGCGATGTGGATCTACACCACGGCCGCGGTCACCCAGGTCCACTACGGCAGCAGCGATCCGTCCTCGGCGGCTTACAACGAAGGCGCCAACTGGGTCGGCGTGCTGTTCGCGGCCTACAACGGCTTCGCCGCGCTCGCGGCGATCGCGATCCCGTGGATGGTGCGCCGCCTCGGTCTGCGTCTGAGTCATCTGATCAACGTCGGTCTCGGCGGCCTGGGCTTGCTGTCGTTCCTGTTCATCCGCGATCCGCAGTGGCTGCTGTTGTCGATGGTCGGCGTCGGCTTCGCCTGGGCCTCGATCCTGTCGCTGCCCTATGCGCTGCTGTCCGACAGCGTGCCGGCGGAGAAGATGGGCGTGTTCATGGGCATCTTCAATTTCTTCATCGTGATCCCGCAAATCATCGCAGTGAGCACACTGCCGCTGCTGTTGAAGTATGTTTTCGGCGGGCATTCGCTCCATACCCTGGCGATCGGCGGCGGAGTCAGCATGATCGTCGCCGGCCTGTGTGTACTGTTCGTGCGCGAACCCAGAGGAGCCGCTCGATGAGAGCGAGCGCGAAGTCACTACTTAACTGCACTCTCATGCAGCGGATGTTCGCCGTCGCGCTCGCCCTGGCCGCCGGCGCGGCTGTCGCCGGCGAGGCGCCGGGCGACTACTACGGCACGCTGGAACCCTTCGCCAGCGATGCCGTCTATTTCGTGCTCACCGACCGCTACGTCAACGGCGATCCCTCCAACGATCAGCGCGATCAGGGCGGCCCGGATCCGGCCACGCGCAGTTTCGACCGGCCCGTGCCCGGCGCGCCGGCCGGCGAGAGCGACAACATCGGCTACCTCGGCGGCGATTTCAAAGGCCTGCTCGCCAACGCCGGCTACATCCGCGACCTCGGTTTCGGCGCCGTCTGGCTCACGCCCATCGTCGACAACCCGGATCAGGCCTTCACCGGCGGCGATGCGGTGACTTGGGGCGGCGCCTTTCAGGACCGCGGCAAGACCGGCTACCACGGCTACTGGGGCGTGGACTTCTATCGTCTCGACGAGCACCTGCCCAGCCGCGACCTGGATTTCGCCGGGCTCACCCGAGGCCTGCGGCGTCATGGCCTCAAGACCGTGCTCGACATCGTCGCCAACCACGGCTCGCCCTCGTTCACGATGCCGGCCGACCAGCCCAAGTTCGGCGAGCTCTATCGCGACGGCGTGCTGGTTGCAGACCACCAGAACCTGGCGCCGGACCGGCTCGATCCCGCGCATCAACCCTTGCACCGCTACTTCCATTCCCAGGCCGACCTGGTACAGCTGTCGAACATCGACGACGGCAATCCCGAGGTGCTCGACTACTTCGTCGGCGCCTATACGCAATGGATCGACCAGGGCGCCGACGCGTTCCGCATCGACACCATCCGCCACATGCCGCATGCGTTCTGGAAAGCCTTCGCCGACCGTATCCGCGCCAAGCGGCCGGGCTTGTTCATGTTCGGCGAGGCCTTCGACTACCAGGCGCGCAACATCGCGCCGTTCACCTGGCCCGAGAACGGCGGCGTGAGCGTGCTCGACTTCCCGCTCAAGGAGCGGATGGCCGAGGTCTTCGGCCGCCAGAGCGCGGGCTACGAACGGATCGAGGAGCGGCTGTACCTGCGCCGTGGCCCGTACGCGAACCCGTACGAGCTGATGACCTTCTACGACAACCACGACATGCCGCGGCTGGACGCGAGCGACGAAGGTTTCATCGACGCGCACAACTGGCTGTTCACCGCGCGCGGCATCCCGGTGATCTACTACGGATCGGAAACCGGTTTCATGCGCGGCCGCGCCGAACACGCCGGCAATCGCAACTACTACGGCCAAGCGCGCATCGACGCGGCGCCCGGGCAGCCGATCTACGAACGGCTCAAGCGCATTGCGCGGCTGCGCGCGGCCACGCCGGCGCTGCAGCGCGGTCTGCAGGTGGATGTGGCGTTCCGGGGCGATCGCGCCGCGTTCTATCGTGTCTACCGGTACGATGGCGCAGCGCAGATCGCGCTGGTGCTGCTCAACAAGGGTGCGGCGCCGGCGGACTTCGAGGTCCGACGTTACCTGGAAGCCGGTGTATGGCGCGATGCCTTGGGCGACGGCAGCGTCACTGTCGCCCGCGACGGCACGCTATCGGCCACGGTTCCGGCCCACGACGTCAAGGTGTTCGTGCTCGACGCGCCGCCCGCGCGCAAGGACCTGCGCCGCGCACTGGACGCTTTGATGCGGCGCAAGCTCGTACGCTGAGCTGCGACCCTGAAGTGCGCGCTCAGTTCCCGCTGGAACGCCGCACCACCAGCGAGGCGGGCAGGGTGATGCTTTCGGTGGTCTCGCCGAGGATCTGGCGCAGCAGGGTTTCCACCAGTAGCTCGCCGGCGCGCTTGGTGTCCTGGAACACCGTGGTCAACGGCGGGCTCGCGAAGCGCGCCATCGGAATGTCGTCGAAGCCGACCACGGCCAGATCCTCGGGCACGCGCAGGCCGGCCTCGGTGAAGGCGCGCAGCGCGCCGATCGCGATCAGATCGCTGGCCGCGAACACCGCGTCGAAGCGGCCGCCGCGTGCCATCAGCTCGCGCGCGGCGGCGTAGCCGTCTTCCTCGAAGCTTTCCGCGTCGACCTGCAGGATCGCTTCCATGGCGCCGCCGACCTCGCGCAGCGCGGCGTCGCAACCGCGGAAGCGGTCGAAGAACTCCGGACAGTGGCTGGAGGCGCCGCCGAGGAAGGCCATGCGGCGATGGCCCAGGCTGACCAGGTGCTCGCCGGCCAGGCGCCCGCCGCTGAAGTTGTCGCAGCCGATCGACACGCCCGGCTGATCCGGCAGTACCGCGCCCCAACGCACGAAGCGCGTGCCCTGCGCGACCAGCTTCTCCAACTTGCCCTCATAGGCCAGGTAATCGCCGTAGCCGAGCAGGATCAGACCATCGGCCTTCATGCTGTCCTCGTAGTCGGCGTGCCAGTCGTCGGAGAGCTGCTGGAACGAGATCAGCAGGTCCTGACCCTCGCGCGCGCAGGCGCGGGTGATCGAACCCAGCATGGACAGGAAAAAGGGATTGATGTGCGACTCGTCTGGGGTCGGGTCCTCGAACAGCAGCAGCGCCAGCGTGCCCGAGCGTTGCGTGCGCAGACTGGATGCGTGGCGGTCGACCTTGTAGTTCAGCTCGCGGACCAGCGCTTCGACGCGCTTGCGGGTCTCGGCGTTGACCAGCGGACTGCCGCTGAGTACGCGCGAGACCGTGGCCTGCGACACGCCGGCGCGGTGCGCGATGTCCAGCGATGTGGCCTTGGATCTGCGGGTGCGCATGCACGGGGCCGGCGAGAGGAGGGAGCACGCAGTGTAGTGAGCGCAGGGATGCGGCGCATGCCGCATCGCCGCACGCGATGCCTGTTCAGGCCGCGGCAGTGTCGTAGGCGCGTGAGAGGCTGCAGTCTTCATGCGCCGCGCCGAATGCGCCTGCCTGTCGATATTTCGACGCGTTACTGCTCCGCTTCGCGCAAACGCGGGTCCATGGCCGCGCGCAAGGCGTCGACCAGGGTGTTGATCGCCACGATCAGCGCGCCGACCACCAGCACCACGCCCAGCACCAGGGTGTAGTCGCGGTTGAGCGCGCCCTGGACGAAGTAGCGGCCCATGCCGGGGATACCGAACACCTGTTCGACCACGGCCGAGCCGGTGACCACGTTGATGAGCGCCGGCGACAGCCAGGCTGCGACCGGCAGCAGCGCCGGCTTCATCGCGTGCGCCAGCAGCAGCCGCGCTTCCGACAGGCCGCGTGCGCGCGCCGCCTTGAGGTAATCGGCCGACAGGGTTTCCAGCAGCGAGGCGCGGGTCAGGCGCGCGCAGTAGGCGATGTTGGGCAGCGCCAGCGCGATCACCGGCAGCACCACGTGGCTCCAGCCACCCCAGCCGCCGGCCGGTAGCCAATGCAGGGTCACCGCGAACAACAGCACCAGCAGCGGCGCGGCGACGAACTTCGGTATCGCCAGGCCCAGCCCCGCCGCGAACATCAACACGCGGTCGGTCCAGCGCCCGGCTCGCAAGGCCGCCCATGCGCCCAGCGGTATGCCCAGCAACAGCGCCAGCAGCAGGGCGAGGCCGCCGTTGAGCATCGACACCGGCAGCGCGCTGGCGATCAGCTGGGTCACGCGGTAATCGGGGTACTGGAACGAAGGCCCGAGGTCGCCGCGGACGACGTCGCCCAGCCAGGCCGCGTACTGCGCGGGCAGCGGCCGGTCGAGGCGGTACTGCGATGCGAGCGCGGCCTGTACTTCCGGCGGCGCGGCCTTTTCTGTATCGAAGGGGCCGCCGGGAGCGGCGCGCAGCAGCACGAAACACAGCGTCGCCAGCAGCCACAGCGTCAGCAGCGCTTCCGCCAGCCGTCCCAGCGCGCGCTTCATCGCGGCGTGCCTTCGAAGGACAGCCAGCGGCTGGCGTGGCGGTCGAGCGCATTGGATTCGTAGCCGAGCACGCGTTCTGCGACCAAGTGCTTGGAGGTGTAGTAGTACAGCGGAATCACCGCGTCTGAACCCAGCAGCCGGGTCTCGGCGGCGTGCAGCCAGGCGTTGCGCGCGGCCTGGGTCTGGGCGGCGTCGGCCTTGGTCAGGCGCTCGCGGAAGCCGGCGTCGTCATAGCCGCTCCAGTTCAAGGGGCCGTCGCTGCCGAACGCGGCCAGGAAGTTGCGTGCGTCGGGCACGTCGCCGATCCAGCCGCCGCGGAACACCTGGGTGATCGCGCGCTGGCGGCGGTTCTGCACGAACACCTTCCACTCCTCGTTGCGCAGCCGCACCTGCACGCCCAGGGTCTGGCGCCACATTGCTGCGACCGCGAGGGCGAGGCGGCGGTGCGGGGTAGAGGTGTTGTAGCGCAGCTCGATCACCAGCGGCCGCTCGCGCGTGTAGCCGGCGGCGCGGTACAGCGCGCGCGCCTGCGCCTCGCGCTGCGCCTGACTTTTCGCCACCCACGCCGCCTTGGCCGGGGTGTAGCCGGCGATGCCGGGCGGGACGATGCCGTAGGCCGGGGTTTCGCCCAGGCCGGTGACGTGGCGGGTGAGCTTGTCGCGATCGATCGCCATCGCCAGGGCCCGGCGCAACTGCGGTTCGTCGCGCAGCGGCGGGCGGCTCAGGTTCATGCCCAACCAGAACGCGCCCAGGTAGGGCGACAGGCGCAGGCGCTCGCCGAAGCGCGCGCGCAAGGCCGTCAGCGGCTGCGGCGGCACCACTTCGGTGATGTCCAGGTCGCCGGCGGCGAAGCGTTGCAGTTCCGCGGCCGCGTCCTCGGTGACGTGGTAGCGCACCTGCGCGATCGCCACCCGAGCGGCGTCGTGGAAGCGCGGATTGCGCTGCACCAGCAGATTGGCCTGCGGCGTCCACGCCGCGAGCGTGTAGGCGCCGTTCGAGACCAGCCGCCCCGGCCGGGTGTGCTGGGCCTGATAGCGTTCCACCGCCGGCAGGTAGACCGGAAACGCGATCGGCAGCGTCAACAACGCCGGCAGCGACGCGCTGCGCTGCAGGCGGAACACCACCGTGCGCGGATCCGGCGCCGACACGCCCAATGCCGATGGCGGCTGTCGCCCGGCCTGCACCGCCTGCGCGTTCTCCAGCGCGTCGAACAGTTCGCCGAACGGCGCCGCGGTCGCCGGCGCGAACGCGCGCCGGAAACTGGCGACGATCTGCGGCGCGTCCAGGGCTTCGCCGTTGCTCCAGCGCAGGCCCTCGCGCAATACGAAGGTCCAGGTGCGGCCGTCGGCCGACACCGACCAGCGCTGCGCCATGCCCGGCACCAGTCGGCCGTGCGCGTCTTCGGTGACCAGGCCTTCGTAAAGGTCGCGCAGCACGTTGCCGCAGGCGACTTCCTGGCAGCGGTGCGCGTCCAGTGTGCTCGGCTCGGGGCCGTTGCCGCGCTCCAGCGTCTGTGCAGGCACGGCGCAGGGCATCAGCGCCAGTAGCAGGGCCGGACCATAGCGTTGCAGGGCGGACGTTGTTCGGTGCAAGGCGAGGGCTACACTGCCGGGGTCTGGTGATTGTAGGTCAGTGGCCGCATATCCCCGGAAAGCAGCAAGGGCCGGGCGTCGCAGGACGCCGCCGGCCCTCCGCGCGTCGCGATGGCGGCGCGCGAGCAAGGCATCCCGCCTTGCAGCGGAGTGTCGACGAACGAGGTGCGTGTGTCCGGTCCCAGCCAGGTCAAGGATGTCCCGATTCCGCCGATGGCCAGCGGCGGTCGCACCGCGCTGATCGAATACCTGGTGTCCGGCGCGCGCGCCGACGACGACTGGAAGATCGGCACCGAGCACGAGAAGTTCGGCTTCCGCACCGACGACCTGCGTCCGCCGACCTTCGATGGCGAACGCGGCATCGAAGCCCTGCTCAAGGGCCTGACCCAGTTCGGCTGGGAGCCGGTGGAAGAACACGGCCGCGTGATCGCCCTGACCCGCGACCAGGCCTCGGTGTCGCTGGAGCCGGCCGGTCAGCTGGAACTGTCGGGCGCGCCGCTGGCGACCCTGCACGACACCTGCTGCGAGGCCGCGCAGCACCTGCGCGAAGTGCGCGCGGTCGCCGAGCCGATGGGGCTGGGCTTCCTCGGCATGGGCTTCCAGCCCAAATGGCGCCGCGACGAAATGCCGTGGATGCCCAAGGGCCGTTACAAGATCATGCGCGAGTACATGCCCAAGGTCGGCACCCTGGGCCTGGACATGATGACCCGCACCAGCACCGTGCAGGTCAACCTGGACGTGCGCGACGAAGCCGACATGGTGAAGAAGTTCCGCGTCTCGCTGGCCCTGCAGCCGATCGCGACCGCGCTGTTCGCCGACTCGCCGTTCACCGAGGGCAAGCCCAACGGCTTCCTGTCCTACCGCTCGCACATCTGGACCGACACCGACCGCGACCGCACCGGCCTGCTCGACTTCGTGTTCGAGGACGGCTTCGGTTACGAGCGCTACGTCGACTACCTGCTCGACGTGCCGATGTACTTCGTCTACCGCGACGGCACCTACATCGACGCCGCCGGCCAGTCGTTCCGAGACTACATGGACGCCAAGCTGCCGGCCTATCCGGACCAGCGACCGACCCTGAAGGATTGGGCCGACCACACCACCACCGCGTTCCCGGAAGTGCGGTTGAAGAAATACCTGGAGATGCGCGGCGCCGACTCCGGACCGTGGAACCGCATCTGCGCGCTGTCGGCCTTCTGGGTCGGCCTGTTGTACGACTCCAGCGCGCTGGATGCGGCCTGGGACCTGGTCTTGGACTTCACCCCCGAAGAGCGCCACGCCCTGCGCGACGGCGTGCCCAAGCAGGCGCTGCAACTGCCGTTCCGCGACGGCAAGGTCCTGGACCTGGCCCGGCGCGCGCTGGAGATTTCCGCGCACGGCCTGGCTCGGCGCGGCAAACTCAACAGCAACGGCGCCGACGAATCGATCTACCTGGATCCGCTGCTGGAGTTCGTCGCACGCGGCCAGACCCCGGCCGAGCGCAAGCTCGAGCTGTTCCACGGCGCCTGGGGCGGCAGCGTGGATCCGGTGTTCACCGACTTCGCGTATTGAGGCGGCGCCCGATGCGGTGCGCCTTCGGCTTACCGCATCCTGCGTAGGGTGCGGTGATAACCGCACCGTCGCTATCCGTCATCGCTTGACGCGCAGCGCATACCGCGGACGCGTCGGATGTGCCGCCCTGATTCCGGCAGCGCTGCGGTGCTTCAGCCCGTCGTCGCGTTCGCAGTCGCCAACTGCTTGGACAGCTGCCTGAGCTGGTTCAGCGCCGGCTTGTTCATGCGCCGCGCATAAGGCGGCAAGCGCTTCGCTTTCGCCAGCGCGCCCTCGCACAGCTGGCGCGCGCGTTCTGTGTCGCCCCAGTCGACCAGGGTCTGCGCGTAATGCGCATGCGCGTCGAAACCGCTGCTGTAGCCGACCAGGGTGTCGAACTCCTCGCGCGCCTTGGCGCGGTCGCCCTCGGCCGCGACCGCGCGGGCGTAGGTGAGATGGCCCTCGTTGGAGCGGTAGTCGGGCCGGCGTCGGATCAGCTCGTCGAGCAGTTCGCGCGCGCGCCGCGCGTGGCCGCATTCCAGCAGCGCCTGCGCCAGCCGCACCTGGATGTCGGGGTCGTCGGCGTGGATGCCCTGCAGCGCCGATTCGTAGTGGGTGGCCGCTTCCGAAGCGCGGTCGCTGGCGAGCAGCGCATCGGCCAGGCGCAGGCGGCGATCGGTGGTGGCTGCGTCCTCGAACGCCTCTTGGGCCTCGCGCAGTTCGCGGCTGGGATCGAGCGCGCGCTTGACCCCGCCGACCAGGGCGCGGCCGTGGCGACTGTGGCGCATCTCGGGCAGCCAGATGGTCAGACCGTAGATCACACTGCCCAGCAGCGGGAACATGAAAAGGATGCCGAGCCAGTAGCGCTCCTGCCCGCTGCGCACGGCGTGTACGGCGAAGAACAGCGCCACCAGCACGTGGACGCCCAAACCCAGGAACGGCATACGGTCTCCCCTGTTTCGACCGGGGCACAGTGTCGGGGTTCCGCCGCCTTCTGACCAGACGCGGGAGGGGGCGAAACGCATAGCGCAGGTCGTTACCGATGTAACCAAATTCGCGACCGACAAATTGCTGCAACGCACAAGTTGCTGTTATAGCCTAGCCATATGAATGTCATGACCGACACCAGCGACGAACCCTTGCGCGCGATCGATTTCGCGCCCACCGACGCCCTGCTGCGCGAGGACGTCAAAATCCTGGGCGCGCTGGTCGGCGAGATCCTGGCCGAACAACGCGGCGCCGGCTTCCTCGATGCGGTCGAGCGCCTACGCCGCGCCGCGATCCGGCGCCGCGAATCCGACCGCCCGCTCGCCGCGCTCGCCGATGCCCTGGCCGACATTGACCTGGAGCAGGCCTCCGACCTGGTGCGCGCCTTCGCGACCTATTTCCAGGCGGTCAACCTGGCCGAGCGCGTGCACCGCATTCGCCGCCGCCGCGACTACGAGCGCAGCGGCGCGGCCGCGCAACCGGGCGGCCTGCGCGACGTGCTGTCGGCGCTGGCCCGCGAAGGCGTCGGTGCCGACGAACTCGCGCAGCTGCTGCCGCGGCTGCGCATCGAACCGGTGTTCACCGCTCATCCCACCGAGGCCGTGCGCCGCGCCCTGCTGGAGAAGGAACGCCAGATCGTGGGCTGTCTGGTCGCCGACATCGACCGCAGCCGCACCCCGCCGGAGCGCCGCGCCGACCGCGAACGCATTCGCCTGGCCCTGACCGCGAGCTGGCAGACCGCCGAGGCGCCAGCCGCCAAGCCCAGCGTCGCCGACGAGTTCGAGCACGTCGGCTTCTATCTGTCCGACGTGCTCTACCGCGTGTTGCCGGTCTTTTACGAGATGTTCGAGGAAGCCCTGCGCGAGGCCTACGGCGACACACAGTCGCTGCCGGACGTGCTCGGCTTCGGCACCTGGGTCGGCGGCGACATGGACGGCAATCCCAACGTCGGCGCCGACACCATCGCGGCGACCCTGGTCGGCCAGCGCGCGCTGGTGCTGCGCGCCTATCGCCGCGACCTGGACGCGCTGGGCGAACTGCTGAGCCAGTCGGTGACGCGCGTGCACGTCGACGAAGCGGTGCTGGCGCGGGTCGAAGACTACAGCTACCTGTTGCCCAAGGCCGCCGCCGCGCTCAAGCCGCGCCACGCCGACATGCCGTATCGCAACCTGCTCAGCCTGATGTCGGCGCGCCTGCAGGCGACCGCCGACGAGAGCGTGCACGGCTATCCCGACGTGGCCGCGTTCCTGGCCGACATCGTCGCCATCGAGGACAGCCTCAACGCCAACCAGGGCGGACATGCCGGCGGTTTCGCGGTGCGTCGTCTGCGCCGTCGCGCCGAGTGCTTCGGTTTCCACCTCGCCAGCCTGGACCTGCGCCAGGACTCGGCCACCCACGACGCCGCTCTGTCCGCCGTGCTCGGCGATCCGGACTGGGAGCGCCGCGCGCCGGCCGAGCGCGCGCAACGCCTGCATGCCTTGCTCGACGGCAGCGCGCCGCCGCGCAGCGACGGCAACGGCGCCGCGCGCGCCAGCCTGGACGTGTTCCGCGCGGTCGCGCGGCTGCGCCCACGCTACGGCGAACATGCCTTCGGCCCCTACATCGTCAGCATGAGCCGCAGCGCCGCCGACGCCCTGGCCGTGCTCGCGCTGGCGCGCACCGCCGGCTGCATCGACGCCGCCGGCCGGGTGCCGCTGGACGTAGCGCCGCTGTTCGAGACCGTCGACGACCTCGATGCCGCCGCCGACACCTTGCGCGCGCTGTTCGCCGACCCGGTCTACCGCGCCCACCTCGACGCGCGCGGCGGCCGCCAGGTGGTGATGCTGGGTTATTCCGACAGCGCCAAGGACGGCGGCATGCTGGCCTCCCGTTGGGCGCTGCAGCAGACCCAGGTCGCGCTGACCGCGCTGGCCCAGGACAGCGGCGTGCGCATCGCGTTCTTCCATGGCCGCGGCGGTTCGATCAGCCGCGGCGGCGGCAAGACCGAGCGCGCGGTGATCGCCGCGCCGCGCGGTTCGGTCGACGGTTTCCTGCGCCTGACCGAACAGGGCGAGGTGATCCACCGCAAGTACGGCATCCGCGCGATCGCCCTGCGCAACCTGGAGCAGACCACCGGCGCGGTGCTGCGCGCGACTCTGCGTCCGCGCCCGCCCGAGCCGCGCGAAGCGAGCTGGCGCGCGATCGCGTCCGAACTGGCTCGCGACGCGCGTGCGCACTACCGCGCGCTGGTGCACGAAGACGCGCTGTTCCCCGCCTACTTCCGCGCCGCGACCCCGATTGACGTGATCGAACGCCTGCGGATAGGCTCCCGGCCGGCCAAGCGCGCCGGTGCCGGCGATATCGGTTCGCTGCGCGCAATCCCCTGGGTGTTCGCCTGGTCGCAGAACCGTGCCGGCCTGACCGCCTGGTACGGCGTCGGCACCGCGTTGGAGCAAGCGCTCGCGCGCCACGGCCGCGAGACCCTGGCCGAGATGGCGCGCGACTGGCCGTTCTTCACCACCCTGATCGACGACTTGGAAATGGTCCTGGCCAAATCCGATCCGGCGATCTTCGAGCGTTACTCGCTGCTCGCCGCGGCCCTGCCCGAAGGCGACCTGCACGCGCGCTTCCATCCCGGCATCGCCGCCGAATTCGAGCGCACCCGCACGGCGGTGCTGGCGATCAAGGGCAGCCGCGAGCTGCTGACCGGCGATCACCGTCTGCGCCAATCGATCCGCCTGCGCAATCCTTATGTCGATCCGATCAGCCTGCTCCAGGTCGATCTGCTCGCACGCTGGCGTGCGGCCGGACGGCCCGACGATGCCTTGCAGCAGGCGCTGGTGGCGACGGTCAACGGCATCGCCGCGGGCGTGCAGAACACTGGCTGATTCGCGGCCGGTTCGCGCTTACGCACGCCGACGGCGCGCTTCGAACGGGCGCGTCGTTCTTGCCAGGGCACACGCGAATCGTCGCGCTTTTGTGTGAACATCCGGGCCGGGCCGCCACCGGCCGTCACGGATGCAAGGCATGCAAGAAGGACACCAGGCTTCGGCAGCTGCCGCGCAGCGCTCGCTCGACCGGGTGCTGCGCGCATGACGCCGGCTGCCGCCGCCGCCACCTCGCCAGCCGTGGTGTTCCTGTTCTCCTGGTGGCTGTTGCTGTGCGTGATCGTGCTGGCGTTCTCCGCGATCCGGCGCAAGGCGTTCCTGTTCGCTTTGCGCGTCATCGCCTGCGCCACCATCGGCGGCCTGCTGCTCAATGGCCTGGTCCTGCTCTTCCCCAGCATGAGCTTGGACGAGACTTTCGCGGTGACCCATGCCGGCTCGGACGAGCGACTGTTCGTCTGGCTCGGCTGGGTGGTGGTCACGTTCCTGGGACCGCATCTGCTGCCGCTGATCGGTTGGGCGATCGGCATGGTGGTCGGCCTGATCTGGGCCTTCATGAAGGTGCGGGCACGGACCGTGGACGTGCCGATCAACCAGCCCTGGCCGCCGCAGTAACGATCGTTGCGCGCCGATCGCTTACGGCCGGGCAGGCCATCGCCGAGGTCCTCGCATCCTGTCGCCACCCGCATCCGCGCGTAGCCGCGCCCCTCCGAATCGACGATTGAAGCCAGCCGGTCAGGCTTCGTCGCGCGGCCGATCTGATACTATCCCCCAGTATCAGGCGCCCGTAGTCCGAGGCCACCCCATGCCGCATTCCCCCGCAGAAAAAAAGCGAGTCCTGACCCGTGTTCGCCGCATCAAGGGCCAGACCGAGGCGTTGGAGCGTGCGCTGGAGCAGGGCAGCGAATGCGCGGCCGTGCTGCAGCAGATCGCGGCGATCCGCGGCGCCATCAACGGCCTGATGTCGGAAGTGCTGGAGAGTCACATCCGCGAGGAACTCGGCCAGGCCGTGTCTTCGCAGAAGACCCGCAGCGCCAGCATCGACGAGGTCGCCGCGCTGGTGCGCTCCTATCTGAAATGAATTCGCGACACCGTTACCCGCTGCGCCCAAACGTCCGGTCGCAGCCCGTCTTTCCTTCCGCATCGCGGAACGTCAACGCAGGAGAATCAATCCCATGAGCCGGGTCATCAAAAGCCGCGCCGCCGTCGCCTTCGCCGCCGGACAGCCCTTGCAGGTCGTCGAGATCGATGTCGAGCCGCCGCGCAAGGGCGAGGTACTGGTACGCATCGTCGCCACCGGCGTCTGCCATACCGATGCTTTCACGCTCAGCGGCGACGACCCCGAAGGTCTGTTTCCGGCCGTGCTCGGCCATGAAGGTGGCGGCGTCGTGGTCGAAGTCGGCGAGGGCGTCACCAGCCTCAAGCCCGGCGATCACGTGATTCCGCTGTACACGGCCGAATGCCGGCATTGCAAATTCTGCCTGTCGGGCAAGACCAATCTCTGTCAGGCCGTGCGCGCGACCCAGGGCCGCGGCGTGATGCCGGACGGCAGCTCGCGCTTCAGCTACAACGGTCAGCCTATCCATCACTACATGGGCTGCAGCACCTTCAGCGAGTACACGGTGGTGCCGGAAATTTCGCTGGCGCTGGTCAATCCCGAGGCCGCGCTGGAGAAGGTCTGCCTGCTCGGTTGCGGTGTGACCACCGGCATCGGCGCGGTCCACAACACCGCCAAGGTCCAGCCCGGCGACACGGTCGCGGTGTTCGGCCTGGGCGGTATCGGCCTGGCGGTGATCCAGGGCGCGGTGCAGGCCAAGGCCGGCCGCATCATCGGCATCGACACCAATCCGGGCAAGTTCGAACTCGCCAGGCAGATGGGCGCGACCGACTGCGTGAACCCGAAGGACCATGAGCGCCCGATCCAGGACGTGCTGGTCGAGATGACCGACGGCGGCGTCGATTTCAGCTTCGAATGCATCGGCAACGTCCACGTCATGCGTTCGGCGCTGGAGTGCTGCCACAAGGGCTGGGGCGAGTCGGTGATCATCGGCGTCGCCGGCGCCGGCCAGGAGATCAGCACGCGTCCGTTCCAACTGGTCACCGGCCGGGTCTGGCGCGGTTCGGCTTTCGGCGGCGTCAAGGGCCGCACCCAGTTGCCGGGCATGGTCGAGCAGGCGATGAAGGGCGAGATCGACCTCGATTCCTTCATCACCCACACCCTGCCGCTGGAACGCATCAACGAGGCCTTCGACCTGATGCACGAGGGCAAGTCGATCCGCACCGTGATCCACTACTGACATGCAGCGCATCGAATCCCACGCCTGTTTCGGCGGCCGCCAGGAAGTCTGGCAACACGAGTCCAGCGTGCTCGATTGCACGATGCGCTACGCCGTCTACCTGCCGCCGCAGGCGCAGAGCGAAGCCTGCCCGGTGCTGTACTGGCTGTCCGGCCTGACCTGCAGCGAGCAGAACTTCATCACCAAGGCCGGCGCGCAGCGTTACGCCGCCGAGCACGGCCTGATCCTGGTTGCGCCCGACACCAGCCCGCGCGGCGCCAGCGTGGCCGACGCCGAGGGCTACGACCTCGGCCAGGGCGCCGGCTTCTATCTCAACGCGACTCGCGAGCCCTGGGCGGCGCACTACCGCATGTACGACTACGTGGTCGACGAGCTGCCGGCGCTGGTCGATGCGCACTTCCCGACCAGCGGCGCGCGCGGCATCAGCGGGCATTCGATGGGCGGACACGGCGCGCTCACCATCGCCCTGAAGAACCCGGGCCGCTACCGCAGCGTGTCGGCGTTCTCGCCGATCGTGGCGCCGTCGCAAGTGCCCTGGGGCGAGAAAGCCTTTGCCGCCTACCTGGGAGACGACCGCGATGCCTGGCGCGAGTGGGACGCGAGCGCGCTGGTCGCGCAGGCGCGCGAGCGGCTGCCGCTGCTGATCGATCAGGGCGAGGCCGACGAGTTTCTGGCCACCCAGCTCAAGCCGGAACTGCTGCGCGACGCCTGCGCCGCGGCGGGTCATCCGCTGCAACTGCGGATGCGGCCGGGCTACGACCATAGCTACTACTTCATCGCCAGTTTCATCGGCGAGCACATCGCGCATCACGCGGCTGCGCTGCGCGATTAACTGAGCAACATCGGCTTCGTCGCGCCTCGGATTCGAGCCTGTTGTGGGTGCGTGAGTCGCGATCGTTGGCGCTTCGCGGACTTCTGATGGAAGCGTGCATGTCCGACCTCGATGAGGCCGGACGAGGATTGCGCGTCGCCGATCCGTTGGCGCGATCGCGGCTTACGCCGCTCCCGCAGGAAGCGGTGGATGCGGCGGCTGCACGGCTCCGAAGCCGCGCAGTTTCCCGATCGGAAGAGGAGCTTGGGCTACGCGGCGGTGACGTCGCGCAGCTCCCAACCGGTGCCGGCCAGCAGCCGCATGCGGTGCTTGAGCACCGTGCCGGGAATGGTCGAGGTCAGCACCAGATCGATGTGCAGATCGTCCTGCTGGCCGTCGACGGTGGCGCCGGGGTCGGTGGCGCCGAGGCTGGCGTCGACCTCGTCGGGGTTGGGCTGCTGGGCGCGCCAACGTTCGAACAGATGGTTGCTTCGCAGCGCGTCCTGCAACTGCTCGGCGAAGCCCTCGGCGCTGACCGCGGAGAACGACAGCGAGGGATCGCTGCCGCGCGCGCGTTTGGCATCGGGAAGGCTGAGGTAGTAACGGGTGGCCATCATGGCGTCTCGTGCGGGAACTGCCTCTAGCCTAGGACGGCGCACATGCGTGGTTTGTGAACGCCATGCGTCGAATCCGAGGCGATGCGACGCCGGTCAGCCTACGGTGGGCTTGCGCCCGCCCTTGCGCCCGCGCGCGGCCGGGCTGGCGTCGGCGGCGTACTCGTTGCGCAGGCTGTCGATCAGCGAATACACCCAGGGCCGCATCGCCACCAGGATGCCCACGCTGCGGCGTTTCGACGGCGGCAGGCTGATGTCCAGCTCGGCCGCCTCCTTGAACTCGATCTGCAGGCGTTCGAGCTTGCGTCGCAGCACCGCCAGGGACGCCGCGCCCAGCTCGCGGATTTCCAGCGCCAGCAGGGTGTCCGGCGCGCGGAACTCGTCGAGCAGGAACTCGCGGCTGGCCGCGCCCAGGTAGCGGGCGCGCACCGGGCCGTCGTCGCGCCAGGAGAAATCGCGCGGCACGCGCAGGCGCACCTTGTCGCCGGGCAGCAGTTCGACCAGCCCGAGCCGATCCAGGCGCGCCAGCAAGCGCATCAGTTCCGGCACGCCCAGATCGTAGCCCTCGCGGATCGCATCGGCGCGCCAGCCTTGGCACAGCAGGTGAAACACCGTCATCAGGCGCGGCGATTGCGCCAGTTCGGATTCTTGGCGCTCGCTGAGATGGCGAGGCGCATCGCGCGCGCCGCGCGCCAGACGCGCCAGCTCGAAGAAGTCCAGGTCCAGCAGGGCGCAGATCCGCTCCAGCCGCTCCAGGTCGATGCGGCCGCTGGACAGCAGACGCTTGACCGTGGGTTCGGACACGCCCAGTTCGCGGGCGAGGTCGGCGTAACGCCAGCCGCGCTCCTTGAGCACGGCTTTCAGCGCAGCGAGGACACGTTCTCGTTCGGCCATGGGCAGGAGGTGGCGGCGGTCGGGACAGCGAGGATCATAATCCGATACTGAGATCATTGTAGTTGCGCCTGTCGATACCCGCCGGCAAGGTCCGATCGGCCTTCCCACCGGTCCGATCCATGAGAATCACGAGTGCGCCCGCCGCCGCCCCGCGGATCCAGCTCAACGATGTCCATTCCGGTCTCAACGCCACCTCCGTCGCTGGCCTGCTCAGCCCACGAACGCTGGATGAAGCCTGTCGGGCGGTGCGCGACTGCGCGCGTCACGGACGTTCGACCATCGCGGTCGGCGCGCGCCATGCCATGGGCGGCCAGCAGTTCTTGTCCGATGGCTGGCTGTTGGACACGGGCGGCTTGGACCGGATCGTCGATTTCGATCCCGAGCGCGGTCTGCTGACGGTGCAGGCCGGCGTGCGCTGGCCGGCGGTACTGGACTGGCTGGCGCGTCATCCGGCCAATCTGAAGGCGTGGACCATCCGCCAGAAGCAGACCGGCGCCGACGACTTCAGCATCGGCGGCGCGTTCGCGTCCAACATCCATGGCCGTGGCCTCGCGTTCGCCCCCTTCGTCGAAGACGTGGAGTCGATCGTACTGATCGATCATCGCGGCGAGCCGATCGTCGCCGACCGTGATCGCAATGCGAACTGGTTCGCGCTGGCCGCCGGCGGCTACGGTCTGTTCGGTCTGGTCGCGCAACTCACCCTGCGCCTGGTGCCGCGCACGCGATTGCGCCGCGAAGTCGAGCTGCTGCGTGTGGGGGCGCTGATGACGCGGCTGGAGACCGCGATCGCGCAGGGGTGCAGCTACGGCGACTTCCAGTTCGCGATCGACCCGCGCAGCGACGACTTCCTCGATCTGGGCATCGTGTCCTGTTACCGCCCCGTTCCCGAAGACAAGGCGAGCACCGAGTCGGCGACCCGTCACTTGCGCGCCCAGGACTTCGCGCACCTGTTGCACCTGGCGCATACCGATCCCAGCCGCGCCTTCCGCGAGTACGCGGACTTCTATCTGGCCAGCCACGGCCAGCACTATCTGTCCGATACCCAACAGTCGGGCGTGTACCTGGACGGCTATCACCGACCGATCGACGCGGCGCTGGGCCACTGCGGTTCGGAAATGATCACCGAACTGTACGTGCCGCGATCGCGACTGGCGACGTTCATGGGTGCCGCCGCCGACAGTCTGCGCCGCCATCGCGCGCAGCCGATCTACGGTACCGTGCGGCTGGTGACGCGCGATCCGACTAGTGTGCTGGCCTGGGCACGCGAGGACTGGGCCTGCATCGTGTTCAACCTGCACCTGCGTCACGACGCGGACGGGCGCCAGGCGGCGGCCACGGCGTTCCGCGCCCTGATCGACGACGCGCTGCGCTACGGCGGTTGCTACTACCTCACCTATCACCGCCATGCCACGCGCGCGCAGGTCGAGGCGGCCTATCCGCAGTTCCGCGAATTCCTGCGTCGCAAGCGCGAACTCGATCCGGACCGGCGTTGGGACAGCGACTGGTACCGCCACCACGAAGCCTTGTTCGCGAGCGGCGAACGATGAGCCGTGTGTCCACGTCCATGCTGGTGGCGGCGGCAACGGTGCAGCATGCGCGCGGCCAGCCCGGCAACGAAGACGCGGCGATCGCGCGTGCCTGTCTGCGCCTGTGCGGGAACGCCGGCACCGGTTTGCTACGGCTGATCGATAGCGCGCCCGGGCGCATTCTCCTGGCGCTGCTGGAGCGCCTGCTCTTGCCGGGCCTGCGCGCGCACTACGCCTGGCGAAAGCGCCGCATCGCACAGTGGGCGAGACAGGCCTGCATCGACGGCAGCGCGCAAGTGCTGCTGATCGGCGCCGGCTACGACGGCTTGGGCTGCGCGCTGGCGCGGCAGCATCCCGAACTGCGCGTGTTCGAGCTCGACCGCGATGCCAGCGTCGCGATCAAGCGCCGGGCGCTGGAGCAGCTGGGTCTGCATCCGCCGCGTCTGCAGCTGCTGGCGACCGACCTGATGTACGCCGATCCGCTCACGACCTTGCGCGACTGCACCGAATTCGACGCCGGCCGCCCGACCCTGTGCGTCGCCGAGGGGGTATTGATGTATCTATCGTGGCCGCAGACGCGGGCTCTGTTGAGTCGCTTGGCACAAGAGCTGGCGAGTCCGACCATCGTGGCCACCGCGATGGAAACCCGCGACGGCCTGCCAGGATTCCGCCGTGAGCACGCGTGGGTGCGCCCTTGGTTGCGACGCCGCGGCGAACCTTTCCTATGGGGCTGCGACCGCACCGAGCTGCCGGCCTTGCTGGGCGCCTGCGGCTTGACGCTGCAGGCGCTCGCCGATCCGGCGGCCTCGGACGATCCCGACCCGAGCCCCGGCGAATGGCTGTTCCTGGCGCGGCGGATCGGCGCGTCCGGCGCCGCACCGCCGCACTAGCCGCGCCTCAATCCAGGTGCACGTGCGCGCCATGCCCCTTCGGGCAATGGCAGACCGCGGTCGGGCCGAACTCGACGCCGAAGGTCTGGCCGTCGCGGTGACGCTGCCAGTAGAAGTTCGGCGCCTTCTCGGCGCGGTTGCCGATCTCGGCCATATCGGCGTCCACGTCGAACAAGCGTCCGTCGACCATCACGTAGCGCGTATCGGCGGTGGCGCGGATGTTCTGCAGCGGATTGTCGTTGAGCACCACCAGGTCGGCCTGCTTGCCGGCTTCCAGCGAGCCCAGTTGTTTGGACAGGCCGAGCAGGTCGGCGCCGTCGATGGTGGCGGCGCGCAGCGCTTCGAAGTTGCTGAAGCCGCCCTGGGTCAGCGACCAGATTTCCCAGTTCGGCGACAGGCCCTGCAACTGGCCGTGGCCGCCGACCTGGATCTTGATGCCGGCGTCGCGCATCTTCTTGGCCGACTTGGCGACCTCGATATGCCAGTAGTCCCAGTCCGGCGCGATCTCGCGCCGGATCGAGCGCGCGTCCAGGGTCTCGCGCGGGAAGTAGCGGTTGAGCTTCTTGTCTTCCCAGACGTTGTCGCGCGCGTACCACCAGTACTCGCCCGAGGTGCCGCCGTAGCTCACCACCAGGGTCGGGGTGTTGCGCACGTCGGTCTGGCGCCACAGTTCGATCACGTCCTTGTACAGCGGCGCGACCGGCAGGTTGTGTTCGACGCTGGTCACGCCGTCGAGCACCATGGTCATGTTGTGGTGGAAGGTCGAGCCGCCTTCCTCGACCACCAGCATGCCCAGTTCGCGTGCGGCCTGGTCGATCTGCTGGCGTTGTTCGCGGCGCGGCTGGTTGTAGCTCTTGACCGAGAACGCGCCGTTGGCCTTCATCCGGCGCAGGTGGCTGCGCGCGTCTTCCAGCGAATTGACCACGGCTTTGAAATCGCCGTCGGCGCCGTACAGGATGGTGCCGGTGGAGAACACGCGCGGTCCGACCATGCGTCCGCTCTTGACCAGCTCGGCTTCGGAGAACACGAACTCGGTCGTGGCCGAGGGGTCGTGCATGGTGGTCACGCCGAAAGCGAGATTGGTGTAGTAGGCCCAGTTCTGCTGCGGCACCACGCCCTGGCCGAAGTGCGCGGCGTGCGCGTGCACGTCGATGTAGCCCGGCACAATGGTCTTGCCGCTGGCGTCGATGCTGCGCGCGCCGGCCGGAATCGCCACCGACGACGACGGCCCGACCGCGACGATGGTGTCGCCGCGGACCACGAGGGTGCCGTCCTCGATCACGTCCTGGGTCTTCTCCGCATCGCGCATGGTGACGATGCGGGCGTGGGTGAAGGCGACGGTGTCCTTGGGCGCGTCGACCGCCACGCTCAGGCCGACCGCGATGCCGCCGTCGTTGCTCGGCTTGGGCAGGTCCTTGGGCGCGCCGGGCAGGAAGGCGAAGCTCTGGCGCAGGTCGCGCGAGTGGTAGCGGTCGCCGACCATCCAGTGCAGCGACTTCGAATCCGCGCTCCAGTGCAGGTAGCTGCCGACGTCGGCGCTGACCTGGGTCACCGGCATGGCCTTGCTGTCCTTGGACAGTTCGACCGCGGTGCCGGTGGCGACCAGCGGCGCGACGTAGGCGTTGAACAGTTCGGTGAAGGCGATCCAGTTGCCGTCCGGGCTGATGCTGACCGCGTCGACGTACTTCAGGCTGTAGACCTCGCGCGGGTCTTCGCCGTGCAGGCCGACCGACATCAGCTTCTTCTTCAAGCCGCCGCCGCTGAGGTAATAGACGCGGCTGCCGTCGGCGCTGAACTGCGGCGATTCGCCGCTCTCGGCCACGCGCACCGCGGCGCCGCCGTCGGCCGGCATCACGTAGATGCCCTGATCGCGCGACCACAGGCTGCCGGTGAGGCCGCCGCCGCCGCTCTTGGCGTAGACGATGCGACGGCCGTCGGGCGAGAAGCGCGGGCCGTAGTAGAAACCCGGCTCGCGGCTGATCTTGCGCGCGCCGCCGCCGTTGGCGTCGGCCACGTAGATCGCGGTCAGGTCCTGGTCGGACCAGGTCGTGTACAGCAGCTTGCGGCCGTCGGCGCTGAAGCTGGGCTGGTATTCGTAATGGCCGTCGTCGCGGCTCAGGCGCTCGGGCGCCCCGTCGGGCAGGCGCTTGCGCCACAGGTGGCCGACGGCGTGGAAGATCAGGGTCTTGCCGTCGGCGCTGGTGGCGACGTCGCGGATCATCTTCGGCGTGAAGCGGCCTTCGTCCAGGGTCTGTTCGAAGCGCAGCGGTGCGGTCACGGTCTGATCGACCTGGGCGGTGAACGGCAGGTTGCTCGCCTTGCCGCTGGCCATGTCGACGCGCCACAGCTTGCCCTGGGCCCAGATCACCACCGCGCGCGAGTCCGGCGTCCAGTCGAAGTTGGCGTAGGGGCCGAAGATCGCCCAGGCTTCCTGCTGATCGTGCGAGAGGCCGTCCCAGACCGGGCGCACCTGGCCGCTGGCCAAGTCCATCACGTGCAGCACCGACTTGTCGCGCACGCGCTTCACGAACGCCAGCGACTTGCCGTCGGGCGAGGGCTGCGGCCGCACCGCGCCGCCGGGGGTGGAGATCAGGGTTTCGCTTTTGCCGGTCTGACGGTCCAGGCGCTTGATCGCGTAGATCGTGTCGTGGACGTTCTTGTTGTACTGGAACGTTGGGCCGTCGCTGACGTCCTCGGAGTAATAGACGTAGCGGCCGTCGGGCGAGACCGCCGGTTCGCCCAGGTCCTGCTGGTCGTTCTTCTGCTTGGTCAGCTGCAGGCCGCCGCTGCCGGCGGTGTGGTACAGCCACAACTCGCCGGCGCCCATCGAACGCTCGCCGGTGAAGTGCTTGCGGCCGATGAGGAAGCGGCCGTCCGGGGTCCAGGCCGGGTTGTTGAGCAGGCGGAAGTCTTCCTTGGTCACCTGCACCGCGTTGCTGCCGTCGCTGCGGATGCGCCAGAGGTTGTTGCCGCCGCCGCGGTCGGAGGTGAAAGCCAGCTCGCGGCCGTCGGGCGACCAGCGCGGCTGCACATCCCAGGCCGGGCCGCTGGTCACGCGCTGGGCGGCGCCGCCGGCGATCGGCAGGCGGTAGAGATCGCCGAGCAGGGAGAACGCGACTTCGCGCCCGTCGGGCGAAACGTCCACGTCCATCCAGGTGCCTTCGTCGGTTTCGAAGCGCACGCTCTTGGTCGGGCCGTGCGCGGCCGAGACGTCCCACTTCTTTTCGTCCTTGGCTTCGCCGGGCTTGCTCGCGCCCTTGGCGGTCTGGGCCGAGGCGCGCGCCGGATCGTTGCCGGCCGGGTCCAGGGCGTCCTGTTCGAGCTGGTCGCGCGGCTTGTCGGCCTTGTCTTTGTCTTGCGGCGCGGGCTGCGGTGCCGGCGGTGGCGCGGGCTGCGGCGCGGGTGGGTTCTGGGCGAGCGCCGGAGTGGCGGCGAGGGCGCTGGCGAGCGCAAGGACGAGCAGGCGGTGGCTGGGCATCGAGTCGGGTTCGAGCGGACGAGGTCCCGAGCCTAACCCGCACGGCCGCGCATGACCCTAGGCATAAAGTCGTGCCTGGACCCAGCGGCCCGATCCGGCACGACGCCGCGGCGCTCCGTCCTGGGCGCGCGTCGGGCGCGACTCAGGCGTCGAACTTGCTGCCGCCCTCGGCGGCGAAGCCCGCGGCGACTGCGCCCTTGCCGATGTTGACCATGCCGGTGAGGCTCATCACGCTCTCGAACAGCTCGACGTTGTGTTCGGCGCAGACCTCGCGCAGGCGCTGGTAGCCGGGCAGGGCGCGCATTTCCTCGAGCTCGCCGCCGTAGCTTAGGCACATGGTCGGGGTCATCAGCCCTTCGCGCACGCGCTTGCCGCAGTAGTCGAACAGCTTCTGCGCGGCAGCGTCGTAGCCCTTGATCTTGGCCACCGGCCCGGTCTCGCCGCGGTTGCAGTGCAGCACCGGCTTGATGTCCAGCGCCGTGCCCAGGGTCGCGCTGAGGAAGCTCACGCTGCGGTCGCCGCGGATGCGGGTGCGCTGGCGCATGTAGTTGAGATCGCGCGGAATCAGATAGCCGTGGGTGTGCAGGGCCAGATTTTCCAGGCGCGCGCGGATCTTGGGCGCGCCCTCGCCGGCGTCGCGCAGGCGCGCGGCTTCGACCGGCAGGATGCCCTGGGCGGCGAACAGGTTCTGGGTGTCGACCACCCGCAGCGCGAATGGGGTGTTGTTGCCGGCGGCGCTGCGTACGGGCTTGTAATCGTTGAGGATCGCGAAGCTGGCCTGGTTGGCGTTGTCGTAGACCGGGCTGCGGGTCCGGGTGATGGTCATGCAGAACACGTAGTCGTAGTCGATCGCCAGCTGGCTCACGAACAGGTCGCGCACCTGTTGCACCGTGAACGGCGTGGTCTCGGCCTCGAAGCCGCGTTCGCCCAGGTGGGTGTTGAGGAAGTGCAGGGTGGCCTGTTCGTCGCGGTGGTCGGCCAGCACGGCCTCCCCGATCCGAACGGTGATCGGCAGCAGATGGATATCGTGCTGCTGCAGGTACTCCAACGGCAGATCGCAAGCCGAGTCGACGACGAGTCCGATGCGCATAGTCCCCCCCCGGGTGTTGGCGCCAAGACATTCGAATTGTGACGGGCAGCATACCCGGCATGCGACAAGGGCGTGTCTACGCCCCTGAACGCCTCCGGCGCGGCGTTCAGCCTTGGCGCTGGACTGCCACCGGAAGTGTGCCGACCCGGCGCATCTCCGGATCGTCGAGCACGCCCGGGTCGTGCAGCGCGGCCAGGGCGAACGCGTGCGCGTCGTTGCCCCAGAACATCGAACCGTCGAAGACCAGGGTCGGAACGCCATAGACGCCGGCGGCGATCGCGGCCTCGGTGTTGGCGCGCAGCGCGGCCTTGGTGGCATCGCTGCCGATCGCGGCCGGATCCACGCCCAGCGCGGCGGCCAGCGGCGCCAGCGCCTCCAGGCTGTCGCCGGCGTGGCCCTGGCCCCAGATCCAGTCGAACACCGCGTCGACCGCTTCGGCGGTAGCGCCGGCGGCCACGCACAGGCGCAGGGCCGGCAGCGGGTTGAACGGATGCGCGGGCGGGAAGCGCAGCGTCACCCCCTCCTGGCGCGACTGCCACAGCACGTGGCGGTAGGTGAACTCGCGCTTGCCCGGGATCTCGGCCGGGCCCTTCTGGCCGCACGCGGCCAGCACCGCGCCGAACACGATCGGCACCGGCCGCAGCGACGCGGTCGTCGGCGGCAGCGTCTTCACTTTCTGCCAGGCCAGGTAGGAGAACGGCGAAATGAAATCGAAGTACCAGTCGATGGTCGTCATGTCCGCGGCCCTCAGCGCCAGGCGCCCAGGATCACCCCGTACAGGATGAACTGAAGGATGTGGTAGCCGCTGTCGATCATCCACAGCTTGAGGCTGCGCTGGGCGAAGGCGTAATTGATGCCGAAGCTCATCGCCACGAAGAACAGGCCGACCACGAAGCCGAGCCCGAAACCGTCGGCCGCGCCGGCGCCGCTGGGCATCATCGCGGCGAAGATCACCGCCGACAGCAGGCTGCAGACGAAGGCGATGGCGAAGATCCGCGCCGGATGGCGCGGCGCCGAATCCGGATCGACCCCGGCTTCGCGGCACCAAGCCTTCTTGAACAAGGGCCCGTACCAGATCCCGCCGAGCAGGAACGCGGACGCGGCGGCGGCGATCACCGCCAGCCAGTTGAAGTCGACGGGAGGCAGGGTCATGGGGTCTCGCTCCGGAACAGGGACTGGGCGGCTTCAGCAGCCGACGGATTCGTAGGTGGATACCGCGTGCAGCAGTTCGCCGTCCCTGGCCTGCGACGACAGGAACAGCGTCGGTCGCGTTACGTTGTAGTGGTCGCTGACATCGAAGATCAGGTCGAGCCGGCCGTCGCGGTCGAGGTCGCCGGCGAACAGCAGCTCCGGTGTGGCGTCGTCGCCGAGCAGGACGATGTCGACCTCGCGCCGGGCGTCCACGCGCATCAACGCCTGTTCGGTGCCGTCAGGCCCGACCAGCAGCACCGCGCAGCGCGCGACCGGCGGGGTGCCGCGCATGGGCGGGCACTGGGTGCGGATGCGGTAGTCCTGGCCGGCGAAGTCGAGCCGGTAGTGCGGCAGCTCGACGCCCTCGCTGCGTTCGGGGATGCGCGCGGCGGTCACCGCGCCCGCGGCCAAGCCGCCCCCGCGCAGATAGGCCACGACCTGGGCGCCCTCGGCGTCCGGGTCCGGTTCCAGTGCCGAAGACACGCGCCGGCCGCTGGTCTGGCCGGGCTCGTCCAGGATTGGGTCTTCGGTGGCTTGCACCCGCAGCCGGGTCGAGGTCAGCGAGGCGCTTTCGGTCGAGGCGCGCAGCGCCAGCCAGGTTTCGCCGTCGCGGGCGACCGGCTCGTCGCCGTGGAACTGCCCGGGCGGCTGCAGCGCGATCGCGGCGGCCAGGATCAACGGCGGCAATGACAACGATGACATCGGTAGCTTCCTGCGTGCCGGGGGCGAAATGCCGCCAGCATACGTCCCACGGGGGCTTGTGGCGCGCACCGGCGCGGCCGACACTGGCGCGGACGCGGGGAGCCCGATGAAACGGATCTGGATCGCGGCCTGGCTGGTGTTGTGCACAGTCTGCGTGCCGGCGTGGGCGGTCGGCATCGTGCGCGTCGAACGCTTGGCGCAACCGCCGCCGGCCTCGGCCGAAGCCCTGCGCGCGCTGCCCGATTCGGCCTACGAGGCCCAGCCTTCCACCCTCCAGCTTGCCGGCGCCCAGGGTGGCCGCGGCTGGTGGCGCCTGCGCCCGGAGTCTTCGGAAGAGCCGCGCGTGCTGCTGGTCTATCACCCCTACAGCGCCCGCATCACCGTGCTGGCCCCGCCCGACTACCGCGCCCGCCACGCCACCATCTTCGGCCCCGAGGCCGAGCCCAGTCATTCGCGGCGCGCGCTGGCGTTCCCGCTGAGCGCGGCCGGGCCGGTGTACGTGGGGGTGGAGGGCGCGCGCTACCCGTTGCAGATCGCGGTGCGTTCCAGCGCCGACTACGCGGTCGAGGACCACCGCCACGTGCGCGTGCTCTGGCTCAGCATGGGCATCCTGGTCGGCGTGTCGCTGGTGGTGCTGCTGTTCTGGGCCCAGTTGCGCGAGCGCGTCTATCTGCTGTTCTCGGCCAGCATGCTGCTGCAGCTGCTGTACGTGCTGTGCGCCTATGGCGACGCCTACACGCTGCCGGTGCTGGCCTGGCTGGGACGGTTCGGGGTCGCCGGCATCTGGTTCGTCGCCACCTCCTCGACGATAGTCACGGTGCTGTTCCTGATCGAGTTCGCCGAGTTGCGCCCGCGCGCGCCGTGGCTGACCCGTGCATTGCTGATCGTCGGCGCCTGGTTGCCGCTGGCGCTGCTGGTCGGGCTGGTGTCGCCGTGGCCGACGAACAAAGCCTGGTTCCCGCTGCTGGGCAACGGCCTGCTGATGCTGGCCAATCTGCTGGCGGTGGCGACCCTGGGCACGGTCTGGCTGCGCGGCGGCCGCCACGCCGGTTTCGTGCTGATCGCCTGGGTGCCGCTGGTGGTGGTGTCGACCGCGCGCGCCATGCAGCTCAGTGCCGGAGTGCCGCTGACGCCGCTGCTCGAATACGGCCTGCCGGTGATGCAGGCCTTCGCCGCGGTGGTGCTGGTGCTGGGCCTGGCCGACCGCATGCTGACCTTCCGCCGCGAGCGCGACGTCGCCCAATTGCATGCCGAACACGACGCCCTGACGGGCGTGCTCAACCGCGCCGGCATCATCACCCGCCTCAACCGCGCCGTGGCCGACGCGCGCCGCAAACGCCAGCCCTTGTCGGTGCTGTTCCTGGATCTGGACCACTTCAAGGCGATCAACGACAACTACGGCCACCCGGTCGGCGATGCCTGCCTGTGCGCGGTCACCGAGAGCATCCATTCCGAGACCATGCCGGTCTACCAGCTCGGCCGCATCGGCGGCGAAGAGTTCCTGTTGCTGCTGCCGGGCGTCGGCGACGCGGTCGCGCGCGACACCGCCGAACAGATCCGGCGCAAGGTCGAGCGCGGCTGTTGCGAAGTCAAGGGCGTGCCGGTCGCGCTGACCCTCAGCATCGGCGTGGTCGAGTGCGGACCCGAAGACAGCGCCGCGACCCTGATCCAGCGCGCCGACGCGGCGATGTACCGCGCCAAGCACGAGGGGCGCAACCGGGTGGTGCTGCTGGATGCGCAGCCGAGCGCGGTCTAGCGGGGCACGGCCCAAGAGACGTGGTCTAGCGGCTCCTTCATTGGCCTACCCGGGACGAATGAGTGCGATTCGAGCGCGACTCGGCGATCATGGGTCGTCAGGCGAATCTGGGAGATCAAGAAGAAGCCATGGGATGGGCAACGGCATACATCGCGAAACTCAAGAATGGCGAGGCCGTGTCGTTTCGTCCTCGTGGCGGATCGATGACGGGAAAGATCGAGTCGGGGCAGCTGTGCACCGTCGAGCCGATCGCGGACCTGTCGGGCTTGAGCGTCGGCGACATCGTTCTGTGCAAGGTGAACGGCAACGAGTACCTGCATCTCGTCAAAGCCATCCAGGGGCAGAGATTTCAGATCGGCAACAATCGCGGCCTCATCAATGGCTGGGTGGGGCCGAACGCGATTTTCGGTCTGTGTGCCAAGGTCGAGGCGTGAGCGCCAGGTGGCCATGAAGAAGTTGCTCCTGACGATCGCGCTCGCTGCACTCGCCGGCTTGGTCCACGCCGAGGATCTCCGATCCGTTGCGGCAGACGAGTATCAAGCTTGTCTTAAGGAGTCCGAGCAGGCCCGGAAGGAATGCTCGTTCGGCGGATGCGGAAACATCCTGGGCGCCTGCTATGAGCGACAGATTGCTGTGTTCGAGAACGACAGTGTCCAAGTCGCGGAGCGCCTCAAGCAGGGCGCATGCGCCGAGTCGGCCGAAACGGTAAACGAGCAGTTCGCTGAGCTGGAACGTCGCTTGCTCAAGGTCGAGCAGTTCAACGACACCTGGTCGGGCTTCGACCTTCGCGTCGAACTGGCGGCGGCGAAGAACAGGGCGCTAAGCTTGGCCGCGACGGAATGCGCCACGAGGGAGAAGGTTCCCTGATCGGGTCCTCATGGTTGGGCAGCTCGGCGGCGCACAACGTCGCCCGTCGACGCGGCCTGCTCTGACACAAGGTCTCTATGGAATATCTAGCTGCATTGGCGATTGCAATCGGAAGCTGGTTGTCCGTCCCGGGCGGCTCGTGGCAGCCGAGCGATCTGCAATTGGATGAGGCACGCTCGCAACTCATGCCTTACGTGTCGCGACAGGCCAGCCTGAGCGGGGAGACGCTCCCGAACTGGAGCGAGTATACCTTCCAATACCAGGGCCAGGAGTTGCGCGGCAAGCCGGTCATCTACGTCAATGCCTTCTGCAGCGAGCCTCCGCCAACCGCCACCGGGGAAATGGTGTTCGTTCTTGATGGCGGTACGTGCTACTTCGATGCGTACTGGGATCCTGTCGAAAAGATCTACTTGAATGTTCTGTTCCACGGAAAGGCCTGATCGTATCCAGAAACTCATCCTGATCGAAACTCGGCCACCATTAGAAGTGTCTATGAGACTTGTAGGACGAATCTCAGGCTGGAACGAAGACAGGGGTTATGGTTTCGTCGTGCCGCACAACGGCGGAGATCGCGCTTTCGTCCATGCGAAGGCATTCCAGTTCGGGTCGCGTAGACCGGTTGATGGCGACCTCATCTCGTACTCGACTTCCAAAGACAGCCAAGGCCGCACGAACGCGGTAGACGTGCGATTCGCCGGCCAGAAAATTGAGGTGCGAAAGCCATCCAGGCCGATACCGAGATTGGCGATCGGTGCCGTCTTTCTGCTGGTGACCGTAATCGGAACCCTGTTCGGCATCCTCCCTGCCGCGATCACGATCGGGTACATGCTTTTAAGCTGCTTGTCGTACATCATGTACAAGGCCGACAAGGCTGCCGCCGGCCGGGGCGCGCAACGTACTCCAGAAAGCACCTTGCATTTCGTGGACCTGCTAGGCGGCTGGCCGGGCGCGCTCATCGCGCAGCAACAGTCGCGTCACAAGACCGTAAAGGCTTCGTTTCAATCGGTCTTCTGGTTCACCGTGTTCGCCAACCTGGTAGCGGTTGCCTGGCTGGCGCGCAGCGGCATCGCGCACTCGCTGACGGCTTCATTGCTCGGTGATTGAAGTGGCCTGATACGGTGCCGGCTTTGGGGTAGGAGCGACGTAAGTCGCGACCGCGCTGCTTCGGAAGCGACCATCTGCTGCATCCATGCGTTACCCAGCGAACACCAATCGATTACAGAGGGTTCTATGCCTATACACGATCCGCAAGAGCTCGAGCCGCAACTGATCGCGAGAGCCCATGCAGGCGATATCGACGGCATGGTCGCGCTGTTCGAGCCCGATGCCGTCCTCGCCATGGGCGGCGGCCGATTCGCGCGCGGCAGAGCGCAGATACACGAGTTCTACACCAACCTGCTGGCCAGCGGTTTCGTGTTTCACGCCGGGGAGCCGTACCCTGCAATCTTGAACGGCGACTTGGCGCTGACCTCAAGCCGCTACCCCAACGGCACCCTCAGCTCGGAGGTTGCCCGGCGACAGGCGGATGGAACCTGGCTTTGGGTCATCGATTACCCGACCATCGGCGAGTAGGTGTAGCCCGGCAATCGGTTCAACCCAAGCCGCTTTGCGATGCGGCTCGGTTCTAGTGCAGGTCCACTTAGGATATTCAGTGATAGCTACGATTCTGATGGTCGCCAGCGCAGCGGTGCTTCTTACGCTCGGCACGTTGCACCTGGTGCTGACCTTCGTCGGGCCCAAGCTCAGGCCGCGCGATCCCGCGCTGCAGGCGCGCATGAGCGAGGTTTCTCCGGGCATTACCAAAGCAGCGTCGATGTGGGACTTCTGGATGGGGTTCAACATCAGCCACAGCATAGCCGCGATGCTCTTCGGCCTGATATACGGCTACCTGGCCGTGGCCCACGGCGGCCTGCTGTTCTCGTCGCCGTATTTGCTGGTGGTGGGTTTCCTGACGCTCGGTGGGCTATTCGTGACGGGCAAGGTTTATTGGTTCAGCGGTCCGCTGATCGGTATCGGCATCTCGTTGACGTGCTACGTGGCCAGCATCATTGCGGCGTTGATCTGATGTCGTGCGAGCGGAAGCTCCTCCGCGGCGCGGCCAGCGTCAAACTCTAGGCGCAACATCCCATACTCAGCGAGGCGACGATGAACCTGCCATCCACGGCTGCGGTGATGTTCGTAGACAAGATCGAACGGATGTCCGCGTTTTACCAGGGCGTCGCCGCGATGGCGGTCGTTCACGCGGACGACGAGCATGTGGTTCTTGAGGCCGCCGGATTCCAGCTGATCGTCCATGCCATTCCGTACTCCGACGCTACCGAGACGACCTCGTATCCACTCCGCGAAGACGGCTGCATCAAGCTGTGCCTGCCGGTCGCAAGCATCGATGCCGCACGTCCGATAGCCGCGGGTCTTGGCGGCGAGTTGTGGCCACCAGAGAGGGAGTGGCAAGCGCGCGGCGTTCGGGTATGCGACGGCCGCGACCCCGAGGGCAACGTGTTCCAGTTGCGGCAGAATGCGCCTTAGCGATTCACTTAATCAGAGCCCGCTGCACGGCTCGGCCGTGCTGGACCTCAGGCCTCTCGCATGCTGCATCACATCTCTTTTGCCGTCGCCGATCTGCATAAGGCCGGTGCCTTCTATGACGCCGCGCTCGGCGCCCTGGGCTACCGACGTGTGTTTGAAGACGACACCGCCATCGGGTACGGGCTCGTGGACGGAGAAGACCAGTTCTGTCTCAAGCTTCGGCCCAACTCGGCGGCGCCTGGGTCCGGGTTTCATCTGGCGTTCGCTGCTCCGTCGCGTGCGGCGGTCGACCGGTTCCATGCGCAGGCCTTGGCGGTCGCTGGAACCGACAACGGCAAGCCTGGTCTACGCCCTGACTATGGCCCTCACTACTACGCAGCGTTTCTGATCGATCCCGACGGCCACCCTATCGAGGCGGTCATCAACGGGCCGGTCTAGGCCGGTTTCGGCGCCAGGGGCGACCCACGCCGCAGTAGGATGCGGTGAGCATAGCGAACGCGCATCGCGCGTCATTCCGGCAATGCCCACGGCTGACCGGCGTCGCGTGTTCGGATGCAATGTCGTTCGGTGCGGTTATTACCGCACCCTACGCAGGAACGAGTGCTCGGCGCAGAGCGTAGTTGCAAAGCACCGCCAGCGCAGCGAACCGCATCGCGGCCCGCTGCACCGATAGCCGCTTACCGCCCCGACTGCGCCGGATACGCGCGCGGCAAACCGTTCTCGGGACGCATATAACGATCGCGCAGTTCGGTCTGGCGGCTGCGCATTTCGATCGCGCGGCCGTTCATCCATACCTGCAGGGCGACGCTGCTGACCTCGAGCGGGTCGCCGCTCCACAGCACCACGTCGGCGCGGCGGCCCGGCGCGATCGTGCCGACTTCGCCCGCGACGCCGAGCGCTTCGGCGGGCACGCGGGTGAGGCCGGCCAGGCCGTCGTCCCAGGGAAGACCGGCGGCGACCGCATTGCCGGCGAGCTGGCGGACCTTGCGCGCGTTGTGCGAGGCGTCGCCGCTCTGGCTGAAGCCGACCGCGACGCCCGCTGCACGAAGACGCGCGGCGTTTTCCATGGTCGCACCGATCTGGTCGAAGTCGCCGGGCAGGTTGGCGAGCGGGTCGACGAACACCGGCACCTTGGCCGCGGCCAGCTGCGGCGCGAGCTTCCAGGCTTCGGCGCCGCCGGCGATGGCGATGCGCACGCCGTGGCGCGCCGACCAGCGCAGCAACTGACGGATGTCGGCGGCGCGGTCCACGCCGACCATCACCCGCCCGCCACCGCCGAGGTAGCGCGCCAGCGTCGTGCGCCCGGCCGGAGTCAGCAGCGCGACGTTGGCGTCGGGGCCGATGCGGCCGCGCGCTTCGGCGATCAGCTGGTCGAGGATCATCCACTGCGCCGCCCGCGAATTGCCGCTGAGGCCGGCGGCGTCGCCGCCGAGCTTCACGAACAGCACACGCGCGCCGATCGGGTCTGGGCCGCCATCCAGGCGCACCACACCGCCCTGGCCGGCCACGATCGAACCGCCGGTCGCGGTGCCCGCGCCGAGCAGGGTCCAGCCGATGCCTTCGATGCGGGTCACCGGGATCAGCACCGACTCCGGGTTGTAGGCCAGGGTCACGTCGAACTCCGGCCGCACCGTCATTTCCTTGGTCTCGGCGCCAAGCGCCACGGTGCGGTCGACGGTCGATTTCTCGCCGGAGACTTCCTCCAGGCCGATCTCGGTGATGCCGCCGAACAGGGTCGGCGTCAGCGGCCGGCCCTCGGCTTCGATCACCTGGGTCCCGGCCGGCGCGGCCAGGCCCTTGCCGATCGCGCGCACTTGGCCGTTGCCGATCAGCACGTCGGCGCCCTGCAACGTGCCTTGCGCGGTGGCGGTGTGGACGGTGGCATTGCGGATCAGCACGTTCTGGGCGAAGGCGACGCCGTGCAAGGCGAACGCACAGGCGACGAACAGCGCGGCGCAACGACGCGTCAGGCCGCGACGCGCGGCGTTGGCGCGGCTCACGGCGCACCTCCGGCGGCGCGTGCGCCCTGGCCGAGCAGGAAGTCCGAAGTCGGCTGGCGATTGCGGTCGTTGCGGTCGTAGATGCGCGCGCCGTCGACGTAGACCTGTTCGGCCTTGGCGTAGACGCTGAAGGGATTGCCGTTCCAGACCACCACGTCGGCCATCTTGCCGGCCTCCAGGGTGCCGGTCTTGTCGAGCACGCCCAGCGACTTGGCGGCGTTCTGGGTCAGCCAGCGGATCGCGCGTTCGGGCGGGATGTCGATGCCGACGAGCTTGGCGTGCGCCATCACCTTGGCCGCTTCCTGATTGAGCCGCTGGATGCCTTCCTGCGAATCCGAATGCACGATCGCGCAGCTGTTCTGCGGACGGTCGACCAGGGCGATGTTTTCCTGGATGCCGTCGAAGGCTTCCATCTTGAAGCCCCACCAGTCGGCCCACAGCGCACCGCAGACGCCTTCGGCCGCGAGGCGGTCGGCAAGCTTGTACGCTTCCACGCCGTGGTGGAACGCGGCGACCTTGAAGCCGAATTCCTTGGCCAGGTCGAGCATGGTCGCCATCTCGTCGGCGCGGTAGCAGTGGATGTGGACCAGGATGTCGCCCTTGATCGCGCCGGCCAGGGTGTCGAGCTTGAGATCGCGCTTGCCGCCGGCGTCCTTGTCGCTGTCGGCCGCGGCGCCATTGCCGTTGCCGTTGGACGAGCTCTGCCACCAGCTGCGCTTCTTCTTGGGCTGCTCGGCCTTGGGCGTGTTCTTGCGCACGTATTCGCTGGCGTCGATGAAGGCCGCGCGGTAGCCGGCGACGTTGCCCATGCGCGTGCCCGGCGAGGTGTTGCGGCCGCCGTAGACGCGCTTGGGATTCTCGCCGCAGGCCATCTTCAGGCCCCAGGGCGCGCCCGGGAACTTCATCGCCTGGTAGGTGGTGGCCGGCACGTTCTTGAGGGTGACGCCGCGGCCGCCGATCAGGTTGGCCGAGCCGGGCAGCACCTGCATCGTGGTGATGCCGCCGGCCATGGCCGCGGCGAAGCCCGGATCCTGCGGCCAGACCGAATGCTCGGCCCAGACGTTGGGGGTGACCGGGCTGGTCATCTCGTTGCCGTCGCCGTGGGCGCTGACGCCGGGGCTGGAATACACGCCCAGGTGCGAGTGCACGTCGATCAGACCGGGAGTGATCCATTTGCCGCGTGCGTCGACGCGGGCGGCGTCGGCCGGCGCGTCCAGGCCGGTGCCGACCGCGACCACCTTGCCGCCCTGCATCAGCACGTCGGCGTCGTCCAGGCGCTGGCCGGTGCCGGTCAGCACGGTCGCGTGCTGCAGCAGCACCGGGCCCGAGGCGATCGGTTGGTAAGTGCTGGGATACGGGTCCTGGGTGTAACGCGAGCCGGTCGCCGGTGCGGGCGGGGCCGCGTGCGCGGCGCCGACCAGCAGTGCCAGGCCGCAGCCGGCCAGCAAGGGTCGAAGCATGGTGGTTTTCCCCAAAGAGACGGCAAGGACAGCCCCGAACCCTAGCCGGCGCCCCCGGTGCCGCCAACCCTGACGATAGTCATGGGCGGTGCCACAATAGGCACACAACAACTAGAAAAGGCTACCGACCGTGAAAGATAAAGAACAGATCGTCGAGAACTGGCTGCCGCGCTACACCGGCGTGCCCCTGGACCAGTTCGGCCAGCACGTCCTGCTGACCAATTTCGGCGGTTACCTGCACACCTTCGCCCGCCTCACCGGCGCCGAAGTGGTCGGCCTGGACAAGCCGATGCCCAGCGCCACGGCCGACGGCATCACCATGATCAACTTCGGCATGGGCAGCCCGAACGCGGCGACCATGATGGACCTGCTGTCGGCGATCATGCCGCAGGCGGTGCTGTTCCTGGGCAAGTGCGGCGGCCTCAAGCGCAAGAACGAACTCGGCGACCTGGTGCTGCCGATCGCCGCGATCCGCGGCGAGGGCACTTCCAACGACTACCTGCTGCCGGAGGTCCCGGCGTTGCCGGCGTTCGCGCTGCAGCGCGCGGTCTCGACCATGATCCGCGACCTCGGCCACGACTACTGGACCGGCACCGTCTACACCACCAACCGCCGGGTCTGGGAGCACGACGAGGCCTTCAAGGAACGTCTGCGCGCGATGCGCTGCATGGCGATCGACATGGAAACGGCGACGATCTTCGCCGCGGGCTTCGCCAACCGGATTCCGTGCGGCGCGCTGCTGCTGGTGTCGGATCAGCCGATGATTCCGGAAGGCGTGAAAACCGAAGCCTCGGACGCCAAGGTCAGCGCGGAGTACGTGGACAACCACATCAACGTCGGCATCGAAGCGCTGAAGTTGATCCGGCGCCATGGCAAGTCGGTGCGGCATCTGCGCTTCGACGAGTAGTTTTAGCCGGCTGGGTTAGGAAGGTTCGCTCCTGCTCCGCTCTGCTTTGGGGTAGGAGCGGCATAAGCCGCGACCGCGAACTCCGCCTGCCGGTGGCAGTCCCGCTTTGGCCCGCCCCTGCTTTCTGTGGGAGCGGTGTAAGCCGCGATTGCCAACCCCTCGGTCGCTCCTGCCTCGCTCTCGCTTTGGGGTAGGAGCGGCGCAAGCCGCGACCGCGAACTCCGTCTGCCGGCGGAGGTTGCGCTTCGGGTCAGCCTCTGCCTCCTACCTTCTGTGGGAGCGGCCTAAGCCGCGATCGCGAATCCCTCGGTAGCGCCTGCTT
>CAMLID010000016.1 GCA_946480055.1 uncultured Lysobacter sp.
TCGGCCGCGCCCAGGCCGAAGGCACCAAGCTGTTCGAAGGCCTGGTCAAGGAAGGCCTGAGTCTGGAGCAGACCGCGCGCAAGTTCACCGGTGGCCAGGCCGACGCCCTGCGCGACGTGGTCGAGTCCAAGGTCGGTCACGCCCGCGAGCGCGCCGCCGACACCTGGGACCGTCTGGAAAAGGTGTTCGAAGAGCGCGTGCAGCGCGCCCTGGTCAAGCTCGGCGTGCCGGGCCGCGACGACCTCGCCGGCCTCAGCCAGCGCGTCGACACCCTGACCGCCGAACTGCGCCGCCAGGGCGGCAAGCCCGCCGCCAAGCCTGCCTCGGCCAAGCCGGCTCCGGTCAAGAAGGCCAGCGCCGTCAAGAAGGCGCCGGCCAAGAAGCCGGCCGCGAAGAAGGCCGCGACCAAGACCGCCCGCAAGTCGATCGCCAAGCCCAAGCCGCCGGTCGCGCCGTAAGTCCGTTATCGCCGGGCGGTCCGCCGCCCGGTCGCAGCACTCGCAACACACCGGTCAATTCGCGCCGCCGCCCAGGCCGCCGCGCGAGCCGCTAAGCCCGCCAGTCCGTCGCTCCGTATGCTCCCCTCCCCTTACGGTTTCGGACTGGCGGGCTTTCTTTGTCCGCCGGTCGCGGGCGTCCGCGTTTCTGTGGAAACCGGCATCGATCCGCGTCCGCGACCCGCTTACGCACGCATAGCGTGAGCCAAGGCCGCAGCAGGCCGCGCCGAGTGGCGTATATTTTGCGCCTCACATCCGGCCTGAGGCCTGCATGTCCAATGGTGTTTCGCTGCTGACCGCGCTCCTCGTCGCCCTGGTGGCCGGCGGTGCGATCTCGGCCTATCTGTGGTTGTACCGTCGTCGTCGCGCCGAGACCCTGGCCGGCATCGAAGCCCTGGCGACCATGCGCTGGCGCGAATTCTCGCGCCTGGTCGTGGAAGCCCTGCAGCCGCGCGGCTTCGAGCTCGAGTCGGTCGAACAGACCCTGGAACGCGGCACCCAGCCGGAGGAACTGCGCCTGCAGCGCGACGGCCGGCCCTGGCTGCTGGCCTGCAAGCAAGGCCATGCCGACTACCAGGTCAGCTCGGCGGTGGTCGCCGAGTTCGCCAACGCGGTGCGCTTCGCCGGCGCCAGCGGTGGCGTGCTGGCGACGCCGGGCCGGATCGCAACGGCGGAAGTGCGCGGGATCGAACTGGAACGCTACGACGGCCCCGCGCTGTGGGCGCTGGTGCGTCCGCTGCTGCCCGAATCGCTGCGCAACGACCTGACCGCGAGCGCGCGCAAGCAAGTGCAGCGCGAGACCCTGTTCGGCTGGGCGGCCGCGGTCGTGCTCGGCGCGGCGGTCAGCCTGCTGCTGCCGGATCCGCCGCGCGACATCGAGGCCGCGCAGGTCGCCGCAACCGACGCGGCACCGCAGCCCGGCGCGATCGCCGAGCCGGCATTGAGCGCGACCGCGCCGGCCGACCCGAACCGCGAACAGTACGAACGCGCCGAAGTGATGCGCATGATCTCGTCGCTACCGAACGTGGAACGCGCGCTGTGGTCGACCTCCTCGACCATGGTGGTGTACCAGTTGCGCGAGGACGACGATGCCGACGTCAAGGAAATCTGCTCGATCCTGGAGCGCTACCCCTTCCTGCGCTCCTCGCGCCTGCAACTGCAGCCGCCGCCGGGCAGCGGCAAGCGGGTACGCTTCCTGCAGTGCCGGACTTACTGAGGAACAGCGAGGCAGGCTGCTTCAGGCCCGCGTAGCCGGCGTAGGATGAGGTGAGCGCAGCGAACCGCATCGCATCCGCCGCGTTTCTGCCCAAGCCCGTGTCTACCCACCGGTTCTAGCCAAGCCCGACAAAGAATCGGCCGCGCAAGGCGGCCGATTCCTTCGTGACGGCATGTCGCTGCGCGCTTACCAGTGCACGCCGCGCATCAGCGCCGCGAACGCGATCTGCTCGTTGCTGGCGTGCTCGTCCTTCAGCCCCTTGCGGTCGCCCTTGGCCGCGGCCGAGTCCGGGAACAGCTCGAAGGCGGTGCTCATCACCACCTCGTAGGCCTTCGGCGCCAGCGCGTTGACCACCGAGGCGAAGATGCCCAGGCGGGTGGCGATGCGGCTGGGCTTCTCGATGATGCCCTTGACCACCAGATCGCCGGCTTCGTCGGGCGTCAGGGTCGGCACGCTGTCGTACATCTTGGTCGGCGCGATCATCGGCGTCTTCACCAGCGGCATGTTGATGGTGGTGAAGCTGATGCCCTTGCCCGACAGCTCGCCCTGAGCGCAGCGGCTGAACGCGTCCAGCGCCGCCTTGCTGGCCACGTAGGCCGAGAAGCGCGGCGAGCTGGCCAGCACGCCGATCGAGGAGATGTTGATGATGTGGCCCTTACGGCGCTCGGTCATCTTCGGCATGAAGCCCATGATCAGGCGCAGGCTGCCGAAATAGTTGAGCTGCATGGTGCGTTCGAAATCGTGGAAACGGTCGTAGCTGAGCTCGATCGAACGGCGGATCGAACGGCCGGCGTTGTTGACCAGGATGTCGACGTGGCCGTGCTCGGCCAGGATCTGCTTGATCAGGCGGTCGCAGTCGGCCATGTCGGCCAGGTCGGCGGTGTAGGCGAAGACCTTGCCGCCGGTCGCCTTCATCGCGTCGCGGGCCTTGAACAGTTCTTCCTCGCCGCGCGCGACGATGACCGTGATCGCGCCGGCCGCGGCCACCTTCTCCGCAGTCGCCAGGCCGATGCCCGAGGAACCGCCGGTGATCACCACGACCTTGTTGCGGACCTTGCCCTTGAGGGTGCGGTCGATGAACAGATCGGGATCCAGGTGGCGCTCCCAGTAGTCCCACAGGCGCCAGGCGTAGCCGTCCAGCGCCGGCACCTTGATCCCGCTGCCGCGCAGCGCACGCTCGGTCTCGCGGTTGTCGAAGCGGGTCGGATAGGTGATGAACTTCATCACCTCCTTGGGAATCTTGAAATCGCGCAGCAGCATGCCGATGAAGCGCTTGACCGGCGGCAGGTTGCCGACCGCGCCGCGGATGCCCGAGGGCACGAAGGCGAACATGCGCGCGTCGATGCGCATGGTCATCTCCGGCGCATGGCCGGCGCGGGCGAAGGTGTTGAGCACCTCGCCGACGCGCTGCGGTTCCGGGTCGGTCAGGTGGAAGCAATGGCCGTCGAGCTTGGGCTTGTGCGCGATGTGGTCCATCGCGTCGACCACGTAGTCGACCGGGATGATGTTGATGCGCCCGCCCTCGATGCCCAGGGTCGGCATCCACGGCGGCAGCATCTCGCGCAGCTTCTTGAGGAAGGTGAAGAAGTAGTACGGACCGTCGATCTTGTCCATCTCACCGGTCTGCGAATGACCGACCACCATGCCCGGACGGTAGATGCGCCATTTGATCCGCTTCTCGGCCCGGACCAGGCCCTCGGAATCGTGCTTGGTGCGCAGGTAGGGATCGTCCAGGCCCTCGGCCTCGTCGAACATGTCCTCGCGGAACACGCCCTGGTACATGCCGGCGGCGGCGATCGAACTGGTGTGGTGGAAACAGCCGGCGCCGATCGCCGCGGCCAGGTCCAGCGCGTGCTGGGTGCCGTCGATGTTGGCCTCGCGCTGCGCCTGGGCGCTCGCGGTGAGGTCGTAGATCGCCGCCAGATGGAAGAAATGCTTGATCTTGCCGTTGAGCGCGCGCAGTTGGGCGGCGCTGAGTCCGCACTTGGCCGCGGTCATGTCGCCGTTGACCACGATCACCCGCTTCAGGTCCCAGCCCATCTTCTTGGCCGTGGCGTCGAACTTCTTCTGCGAATCCTTACGCACCAGCACATGGATCGTGCCCTTGCGCTTGAGCAGGTTGCTGACCAGGAATCGGCCGATGAACCCGGTAGCGCCGGTAACGAAATAACTCATGCCCCTCTCCTTGACCCCAAGTCGGCCGCACGGCGGCGGTATGCGCCTACGTTGCCAGAGCCCGGGCCGGCGAACAATTCCCTTCCGTATTGACCACCCCGGCGGTGCGTGCGGTAATGCCCCATCACCTTGGTCGCCGGGAGGGGCATACCATGTCCGATCTGAAGTCGAGTTTCGAGCAAGCCGCAAAGGATGTGCAGGCGCTGTCCGAGCGCCCCGATAACGACACCCTGCTGCGCCTGTACGCGCTGTACAAACAGGGCGCCGAGGGCGACGTCGCCGGCCCCAAGCCGGGGTTCTTCGACTTCGTCGGCACCGCCAAGTACGAGGCCTGGGCCAAGCTCAAGGGCACCGGCCAGGACGAGGCGATGAAGAAGTACGTCGACCTCGTGAAGAAGCTGCGCGACTGATGCCGCGCGGGGCGCGCCGACCGACGGCGCTACGTTGCAGGGCGGGCTGATCCCGTGGCCAAACAGACCCGCCAGCGCATCCTCGACGCGGCGTTGACCATGTTCAACGCCCAGGGCGAGCCCAACGTCACCACCAACCATATCGCCGACGAGCTGGAAATCAGCCCGGGCAATCTGTACTACCACTTCCGCAACAAGGACGACATCATCGAGCAGCTGTTCGCGCGCTACGAAGAGCGCATGGACGGCGCGCTCGCCGCGCCGCAGGGGCGCCTGCCCGGACTCGAGGACATCTGGCTGCAACTGCACCTGGTGTTCGAGTGCATCTGGGACTATCGCTTCCTGTACCGCGACCTGGTCGAGATCCTCAGCCGCAACCGCCGCCTGCGGCTGCGCTTCGCCCGCATCCTCAAGCGCGCCGACGAACAGGCGCATACGGTCATGCGCGGCCTGTCCCAGGCCGGGGTGATGCGCGCCTCCGGCGACGAACTGGCCGCGACCGCGACCAACGTGCTGGTGATCGCCACCTTCTGGCTCAACTACGCCTCCGCGCGCGGCGACAAGGACGAACACGCCGCGATCCGCGACGGCATCGTCCAGGTGATGATGCTGATGGCGCCGTTCCTGCGCGACGCCGAGCGCCTGCACCTCAACACCTTGACCCGCGCCTACCTGGACTAAGTCGCCCTCGCCGCTCGCCTTTGGGTAGGAGCGGCGTAAGCCGCGACCGAGCCCTGGCGGCCACGACGAAACCCCGGCTGCGCGGATCGGTTCCGATGTCCGACGAACCGGCTCGCGCAGGCGACCGCGCCGGCGCGGTCGCGGCTTACGCCGCTCCTACCCCAAAGCGAAAGCGCACGCTGCCCCGACTGTGGGCAAGACGTAAGCCGCGATCGCCTCGTACCCAGGCGATGTCCTGCCCTCAACCGGATCATCCGGTCGCGGCTTGCGCCGCTCCTACCCCAAGGCGAGAAGCGTTCAGCGCCGGCCCGCCCCACGACTTGCGGTAGCGCAGCAACGCAAACCGCGCCGCAGCGCGCGAATTCACATCGTGTCCGGGTCTAGGGTTCTCAGCGCGGGGAAGTCCCCGCCCACCCCAAGGAGAGGAGTGCCCATGAACGTATTCCGCCGCAAGACCGTCCTGCTCGCCGCCGCTGTCCTGATGCTGAGCTCCAGCGCCGCCTGGGCGGTGTGCCGTCCGAACAACTGCGCTGGGCAGTACGGCCAGTGCCTGTCCAACGGCGGCGACGAAACCGCCTGCGAACTGGCCTACTACCGTTGCCTGCGCAACCACGGCTGCCAGATCCCCTGATCGCAGGCGTGAGGCTCCGCGGTCCGGCTCGCCCCGTACCGGGCCGCAAATAACAAGGGCGCCATTCGGCGCCCTTGTTTCATTCCCGATCGGGTCGCGCTCAGGCCTTGCGGGCCGCGCGCTTGACCGGCTTGCGCACCGCGCGCCGCGCCGGAGCCGGCTTCTTCGCCGCCTTGGCGGTCTTGCGCGCCTTGCGCACCGGGCGCTGGCTCTTGGGCTTCAGGCCCAGCTTGTCCAGCACCGGCGCCAGACGGGTCTCGACCTCGGCGCTGAACTTCACCACCCGCGGCTCGACCTGCCCGCGTACGTTGTCCAGCTGCGCGCGCACGTTGCCGCGCGTTTCGCGTACGAACTTCTGCGCCCGGCGCTGCAGCGCATCGGCGCGCTCGACCGCGCGGCCGGCCGCATCCAGGCTGCCGCGACGTGCGATCGCGACCAGGCCGAGCCCGGCCAGCCACAGGTGGCGCAGCGTGGTCTCCTTCGCCGCGCGGGTTTTGCGTTTGACGGTTGCCATCTGACTGCTCCGCTGACCGGCCGGAGGGCCGGTTTCTCGAGCGCCACTGTGGCCAAGGCCCATGGAGCAATCACACTAGCCCGCGCCGGCCCTTGCCAGAACACCGCCCGCGGCGGGATGCTGCGCTCCCGACCTGTCGACAAGGACCGCAGATGGCCGCGAAATCCGCCTGGGCTGCTTTTCCGCACGATGCCAAGGGCTACGCCTACGCCGGCGACGCCCTCAAGAAAGCCTGGCCCAAGCTGCACGCCGGCGACACCGAACCTTATCCGGACGCTAAGCGCGCCGCCGCGCTGATCGCGCAAGCGGGCAAAGCCGCGCCCAAGGGCCTGGACGCCGACGCGCTCGCCGCTGCTCTGCAGGACGCCTGGCGCGCCTTCCATCGCGGCGACTTCAAGGCCGCCTTCGACGCCGGCGAAGCGCTGGGCCCGGCCGGCGCCTCGGTCGCGGTCAAGGCGCTGGGCATCCACGCCACCTACCTGGTCGACGACGACGACGAGAAGCTCAAGCGCTACGAGCACGCCGCCAAACTCGCCGAGGCAGCGGTCAAGGCCCTGCCCGACGACGCCAACAGCCATTACCGCCACGCGTTCGCTCTGGGCCGCTACAGCCAGGGCCTGAGCATCGCCAAGGCGCTCAAGGCCGGCATCGCCGGCAAGGTCCGCGCCGCGCTCGACGCCACCCTCGAACTCGCGCCCAAGCACGCCGAAGCCCACACCGCGATGGCGCTGTACCACGCCGAGATCATCGGCAAGGTCGGCGCGATGATCGGCGGCCTGACCTACGGCGCCAAGGCCGCCGAGGCCGACAAGCACATCAAGACCGCGCTCAAGCTGACCCCGGACTCGCCTATCGCCTATATCGAACACGGCAACGTGCTGATGCTGCTGCACGGCGACAAGCAGGAGGATGCGGCCGCCGCGGCCTACGAGAAGGCCGCGAAACTCAAGCCGATCGACGCCATGGAGGCGCTGGACGGGGCCTACGCGCGCGCTCAGTTGGAATGAACCGAAGGGCGCGGCGACGGCCAGGCTTGCCTAGTCCGCGCCCGCCCCCTACAATCTGCGGCCCAAGTATTTGGGCGGTTAGCTCAGCGGTAGAGCACTGCTTTCACACGGCAGGGGTCACAAGTTCGAAACTTGTACCGCCCACCAGATACGGACCAAGGCCGGCGCAAGCCGGCCTTCGTCTTTTCCGGGTCCCGGGTTTCAGGCGCAGGTTTCAGAGCCCCGACTCGGAGGCCTGGGGTTTCGGAGCCCTGTGGTTCAAAGTCCTGCGGTTCAAAGTCCCGGGGTCCAAAGTCCCGAGGTTCGAGCTTAAGTATTTGGAGCTCCGGCTTTCGAAGCTTCGATGCTCCGAACCCGGCCATGACCAACCTGTGCGGCCCGTCCAGGCCGGCGCCGACAGCCTGCAGGAACGCGCGATGAGCGACACCCGCCTCTACCACAACCCACGCTGCTCGAAGTCGCGCGCCGCGCTGGAGCTGCTGCAAGCAAGCGGCATCGAACCGCGGATCGTGGCCTATCTCGACAGCGCGCCCGACGTCGATGAGCTGCGCGATCTGCTGCGCCTGCTCGACCTGCCCGCGCGCGCGCTGCTGCGCAGCGGCGAGGACGCCTACGCCGCGCTCGGTCTCGACGATCCCGCCCTCGACGACGACGCCCTGATCGCGGCGATGGCCGCGCACCCGCAGCTGATCGAGCGTCCGGTGTTCGTGCACAACGGCCGTGCGCTGATCGGGCGCCCGCCGGAGCGGGTGCTGGAACTGCTCTAGCTTTGGGGTAGGAGCGGCGCAAGCCGCGACCGCGAATTCCACCTGCTGCGCTGGTTTCGCTGCCGTTCGCACTTCAGGGTCGCGGCTTGCGCCGCTCCTACTCCACGGCAACCGCTGCGGTCGCGGCGATTCGCTGGTTCGCAATCGGCCACCTTGTCCGGCACCACACTGCTCCAACGCCGCCAGGCTCTGGGGTGGGAGCGGCGTAAGCCGCGACCGGGAATTCCGCCTACTGCGCTGGTTTCGCTGCCGTTCGCACTTCAGGGTCGCGGCTTGCGCCGCTCCTACCCCAAGGCAACGACCACGCTCACACGGACTTACTGCCCCGCAGCGACGCCACCTTGTCTGGCGGCGCGAACGAATCGCTGCGTGCGCCGGCCCAGTAGCTCTGGAACACGGCGTGGTTCGGAATCCGCCCGAGCAGGTCGCCGGGCGCGAGGAAGTTGTACAGCGCGCCCAAGGAACGCACCTCGGTCGCCGACACCCGCCGCAGGATGTGCTCGGGACCCAACTGCTGCGGATGCGACAGCCCCGCCGCGCACAGCAGGTCGCGCAAGGCCTTGAGCGTGTTGTCGTGAAAGTGGAACACGCGCGTGGCCTTGTCCGGCACATCCAGCCGGCGCCAACGGCTCGGGTCCTGGGTGGCGACGCCGGTCGGGCAGCGGTCGGTATGGCAGCTCTGGGCCTGGATGCAGCCCAGCGCGAACATGTAGCCGCGCGCCGCGTTGCACCAGTCCGCGCCCATCGCCAGGGTGCGGGCGATGTCGAAAGCGCTGGTGATGCGCCCGGCCGCGCCGATGCGGATCCTGTCGCGCAGCTCCAGCCCGACCAGGGTGTTGTGCACCAGCATCAGCGCCTCGTGCATGGGCACGCCGACGTGGTCGATGAATTCCGCCGGCGCCGCGCCGGTGCCGCCCTCGGCGCCGTCGACGACGATGAAGTCCGGCAGCAGCCCGGTCTCGTGCATGGCCTTGGCGATGCCGAACCACTCCCAGGGATGGCCGATCGCCAGCTTGAATCCGGTCGGCTTGCCGCCGGAGGCCGCGCGCAGCCGGGCCACGAACTCCAGCAGACCGCGCGGGCTGTCGAAGGCGCTGTGCTTGGCCGGCGACACGCAGTCCTGGCCCATCGGTACGCCGCGCGTGGCCGAGATTTCGGCGCTGACCTTGGCCGCCGGCAGCACCCCGCCGTGGCCGGGCTTGGCGCCCTGCGACAGCTTGATCTCGATCATCTTCACCTGCGGGTCGGCCGCGGCCGCGGCGAAGCGGGCCTCATCGAAACCGCCGCGTTCGTCGCGGCAACCGAAATAGCCCGAGCCGATTTCCCAGACCAGATCGCCGCCGTTCTCGCGGTGGTAGGGCGAGATCGAGCCTTCGCCGGTGTCGTGGTAGAAGCCGCCGAGCTTGGCGCCGCGGTTGAGCGCGCGGATCGCATTGGCCGACAAAGAGCCGAAACTCATCGCCGAGATGTTGAACACGCTGGCCGAGTACGGATGCGCGGTGCCGGCGCCGATCTCGATGCGGAAATCGTGTTCGATGTGCGGAGTCGGCGCCATCGAGTGGTTGATCCACTCGTAGTCGTGCCCGTAGACGTCCTGCTGGGTGCCGAACGGACGCACGTCGTTGACCGATTTGGCCCGCTGGTAGACCAGGGCGCGCTGCTGGCGCGAATACGGGACCTCGGCCGTGTCGGCCTCAATGAAGTACTGGCGCATCTCCGGCCCGATCGATTCCAGGCCGTAACGGAAATGAGCGAGCACCGGATAGTTGCGACGCAAGGTGCTGCGGGTCTGCAGCAGGTCCCAGGTGCCCAATGCGGCGATCGCGCCGAACGCCAGCGCGCCCCACCACCAGTCCGGTTCCCACAGGCTCGCGATCAGCACCGACGCGAGCAGCAGAATCACACTGGCGATGTAGACGGCATAGCGCATAGTCGAACGGTTCGATCGCGGGCTGCGGCGAGCATAACGCGGCCGCGCGCCGCTGGGGTCGCGCCGCGGCGCTCACCCCAGCCGATCAAACCGGCTGATCAAACCGGCCGATCAGAGCCGGGCGTCGATCTGGTCGCGCGGATAGACGCTCTTGATGTCGTACAGCAAGGCACCCGGACGGCCGTAGGCGCGCGCGCCGGCCGCGCCCATCGCGCGGAACTGGTCGTGCGCGACCGCGAGCACGACCGCGTCGTAGGCGCCCTGCGGCGGCTGCGCCAGCACTTCCACGCCGTACTCGCGCTGCGCATGGGCGGCATCGACCCAGGGATCGTGGATATCGACCTGGGCGCGGTACTCGCCGAACTGGCGCGCCAGTTCGATCACCCGGGTGTTGCGCAGGTCCGGGCAGTTTTCCTTGAACGCCAGGCCCAGGATCAGGATGCGCGAACCGGCGACCGTGGCGCCGCGCTGGATCATGCGCTTGATCACGTCGGCGGCGACATGCTCGCCCATGGCGTCGTTGATGCGGCGGCAGGCGTGCAGGATCTCGGGGTGGTAGCCGGCGGCCTGCGCCTTCTGGATCAGGTAGTACGGATCCACGCCGATGCAGTGCCCACCGACCAGGCCGGGGCGGAACGGCAGGAAGTTCCACTTGGTGCCGGCCGCTTCCAGCACTTCGGTGGTGTCGATGCCCAGGCGCTGGAAGATCAGCGCGAATTCGTTGACCAGGGCGATGTTGGCGTCGCGCTGGGTGTTCTCGATCACCTTGGCCGCTTCGGCCACGCGCAGGCTCGAGGCCTTGTGGGTGCCGGCCAGGATGATGCTGCGGTAGAGCGCGTCGACGAACTCGGCCGCCTCGGGCGTCGAACCCGAGGTCACTTTCGGAATGTCGACCAGGCGCCGCTGGCGGTCGCCGGGGTTGATCCGCTCCGGGCTGTAGCCGACGTGGAAATCGACGTTGTAGCGCAGGCCCGAGGCGCGCTCGAGCTCGGGCACGCAGATTTCCTCGGTCGCGCCCGGGTACACCGTGGATTCGTAGATCACCAGCGCGCCGGGGCGCATCAGGCCACCGATGCGGCGGCTGGCCTGCAGCAGCGGACTGAAGTCGGGGCGCTTGTGCTCGTCCACCGGCGTGGGCACGGTGACCACGAACACATCGCGGTCGCCCAGGTCGTCGGCGTTCGCGCTCAGGCGCAAGCGCGCGGCGGCGGCGATCTCCTCGGCCCCGGCCTCGCCGTTGCCGTCCTCGCCGGCGACCAGCGTGGCCACGCGCACGGCGTCGATGTCGTAGCCCAGGGTGTCGTAGCGCTTGCCCAGCTCGATCGCGAGCGGCAGCCCGACGTAGCCCAGGCCGATCACCGCGATGCGTGCGCTTGCCAGATCCTGCATGCCCTGCCCTGACGTAGTGAGGAGCGCTACCGTCCCCGGAAGGCCCGGGCCAGGCGCCGGCCGATTATAGGGGCCGCTCCGCGCCGCGAGCGCGCAACGAGCGTGCGGGCGACAGCGCGGCTGTCACCCGCGATCGTCAATATCGGGACCTACGGCCACGCGGACCAGGCCAGCGGCGCGAACGCCGGCCCCGCCCGCCGGTCCCGGCCGAGTGCGGCCGTTAGGACTTTTCCTACACGCGGGTCAGGCATCCACCGACAGTTCATCTACACAAGACGGTGCAGACTCGCCTTGTCTGGCGGCTGCCACGCCCGACACCCCGGCCCGCACCAGGCCGGAACCGCCTTCGCAACCGGGACCCGCGCCATGCCGTATCGAGTCGAACTCCGCGAACAGCACAACCAGGGCCACCTGATCTGCAGTCCGGCCACGATCGAGCCGCACCACAGCCTGCAGGCGGCCGGCGAAGCCGCGCGCCAGGACGCGGCCGAGCACGCCAAGGCCTACCGCGTCGACGTGCGCGTGCAGATCTACGCCCCGTCCGGCCAACTCGCGCTGGGCACGCAGGTGCGGCATTTCGAAGTCATGGCAGCGCGGTCGGCAGCGCGGCCGCGTTTGGTGGCGGTCAACGGCGGGCGCTGACTCGCGAACGTCGGGATTGCTTCAAGCCGGCACAGCGAAGCTTCGCTCGATGTTCGCCGCCCAGGTGTGATGGCGATGGTGCACCGGCGGCCACGCTACGCGGCTTCACGCTGTCGTTCTCTCGTGGATGGGCCCCAACCCAGCGCCACGTGCGCGACGCGCTAGCCCGCCTCGCTCCGCGCCATCGCCTGCGCGCCGGCCAGGATCATCCGCACCATCTGCGTGAGCTCCTGGATCAGCTCGGCGTCCTTGTGCGGCGGCAGGTCCATGGCGGTGGCGCCGACCGCGAACACCAGCCGGGTGATCGCCTTGGCCACCAGGGCCGGCTCGTGCAGGGTCGTGTTTTCGGCCGCGGACAGGCGCACCAGGTCGATGCGCAGCTCTTCCTCGAAGAACGTCAGCTCGCGGTCGACCGCCTGCTTGAACGCGTCCGAACCGACCGTGCCCTCGCGCAGCAGCACGTGCAGCAACTTGTCGTCGGCGCGCACCTGCTCCATGAAGGCGGTCACCGAGTCGCGCACGATGCTGTGGCTGGTCGCCGCGCGCCGGCGTGCGGCGCCGACGATCTTGCGCAGCGACTGCCCGGCCAAGTCGATCAGCGCCACCGCCAGCTCGTCGATGTCGCGGAACTGGCGATAGAAGCTGTTGGGCGCGATCCCGGCCTCACGCGCCACTTCGCGCAAGCTCAGGCTGGAGACGCTGCGGTGCGGTCCGATCAGGCGCAGCGCCGCCGCCAGCAGGTCGTCGCGCGAAATCGCGGCCTTGCGGCCGGAGCCCGCGTCGTCGTCGGCAGATAGGGAGCGCTGGGTCACGGAATCGAGCATGGACGGAATCGGGCCTGCATCATAGCGACGGCCGTTAATATACATATGTCTATACACTTGTGCTCTCACGTGTATAGTGACGCCTCATGAGTGCCCAACTACGTCCCGCCCCCTCCCGCACCGAAGGCCCGTTCAGGCGCCTGGCCCGGCCCTGGGTGTCCCCCGGCGTGTTCGACTTCTGGGCTTCGCGCCTGCATCCGACCTGGTCCTGGGAGCGCCCACTGGCACGGATCGTCGAGCGCCGCGCCGAATCCGCCGACGCGGTGACCTTGGTCCTGCGCCCGAATCGCCACTGGGGCGGCAGCCGCCCCGGGCAGCACCTCAACCTCAGCGCCGAGATCGACGGCATCCGGGTGACCCGCAGCTACAGCCCGACCGGGCTGCCCGGCCGCGACGGCCGCATCGCGATCACCGTGAAGACCGTCGCCGACGGCAAGCTCAGCCGCCACCTCTGCCAGCAGGCCCGCGTCGGCGATGTGCTCGAACTCGGCCCGGCCTTCGGCGAGATGACCCTGGACCCGGCCGCTGCGGACGCCCCGCGCCTGTTCCTGGCCGCCGGCAGCGGCATCACCCCGCTGATCGCGCTGACCCGCGACCTCGTCGCATGCGGCATGCCCGCGCCACTGACCCTGCTGTACTGGGCGCGCCAACGCGAGCAACTGTGCTTCGTCGACGAGCTGCGCGACTACGCCGCGGCGCATCCGCAATTCATCGTGCGCTTCCTGCTCACCGGCGACGCCGCGAGCGCCGCCGACGAAGGCCAAGGCCGCATCGACGCGGCCCTGCTCGCAGCGAACGTCGCCGATCCGGCGCAGCGTCAGGTCTACGCCTGCGGCCCGGGCGGCTTCGTCGACCAGGCCCGCGAGCTGCTCGCCGCGCGAGCGCGTTCGTTCCAGGCCGAAGCTTTCAGCCCGCCGCCGCGCACCTTGGAAACGCAAGGCACGGTCCAGCTCACACTGGCCGCCAGCGGCCGCAGCCTGACCGTGGCGCGCGGGCAGTCGTTGTTGTCGGCGCTGGAAGCGCAGGGCATCAAGCCGGCGTCGGGCTGCCGCATGGGCATCTGCAACACCTGCGCCTGCGGCAAGCGCTCGGGCAGCACCCTCCATCTGCACACCGGCGACGTCCAGCACGAACCGGTGTCCGCGCTGCGTCTGTGCGTGAACAGCGCGACCAGCGACCTCGTCCTCGATCTGTGACCCGGCCATGACCACGACCTCCCGCAACCGAGTCCTCAGCGCCGAAGAACTCGAAAGCTTCGGCACCGAACTCGACGCGGTGCGCGCGCGCACCGCCGCCCAGCTCGGCCAGCGCGACGCCGACTACATCCGCGCCATCGTCAAATCGGTGCGCTACACCGGCTTCGCCGGGCGCGCGCTGCTGATGCTCGGCGCGATCGCCGGCGCCTTCGTGTCCGGCGTGCTGGTGCCGGCCTGGATCGGCGGCACATTGCTGCTGGCGCTGTCCAAGATCCTCGAGAACATGGAACTCGGCCACAACGTCATGCACGGCCAGTACGACTGGATGCGCGACCCGCACCTGGACGGCAAGACCTACGAATGGGACATCGCCGGCACCAGCGACAACTGGCGCAAGACCCACAACTACCAGCACCACACCTGGACCAACGTGCGCGGCATGGACGACGACATCGGCTACGGCCTGCTGCGTCTGTTCCCGGAGCAGCGCTGGAAGCCGTATTACCTGTTCCAGCCCTTGGTCGCCATGATCTTCGCCCTGCTGTTCGAATGGGGCGTGGCGATCCAGGACCTGCGCCTGGGCCGTTGGTGGATCGGCAAGACCAGCACCGCGCAGCTGCGCAAGCACTTCCGTCCGGTCGGGCGCAAGATGGCGCGCCAGGTGCTGAAAGACTATGTGTTCTTCCCGCTGCTGGCCGGTCCGTTCTTCCTGCCGGTGCTGCTGGGCAACATCGTGGCGAACGTGCTGCGCAACCTGTGGACCTACACCGTGATCTTCTGCGGCCACTTCACCGCCGACGCCGAGACCTTCTCCAAGGAATCGGTGGCCGGCGAATCGCGCGGGCATTGGTACCTGCGCCAGCTGCGCGGCTCGTCCAACCTCACCGGCGGCAAGCTGATGGATCTGATGACCGGCAATCTCAGTCATCAGATCGAACACCACTTCTTCCCCGACATCCCCGCGCACCGCTACGCCGCGATGGCGGTCGAAGTGCGCGACATCTGCGCGCGCTACGGCCAGCACTACAACACCGGCTCGCTGCCGCGTCAGTTCGGCCAGGTGATCTGGCGCATCCTGCGTCACGCCCTACCCAGCCGCCCGCCCGCGAAGAAGACGCGGCGGCTGGCGCGCGCGCAGGCCTGAGCCGCCGCTACGGCCGGACGGGTCTGAACGGCTGAACGACGCACATCGGCCCTGCGACCGCAGCCGGCGATCGCGTTTCAGTAGCCCAACCTAACCGCCTTGATCTCGGTGAAAGCGCTCAATCCGATCAGGCCGTTCTCGCGCCCGTAGCCGGACTGCTTGACGCCGCCGAACGGCAGCGTGGCCTCGCCGCCGCCGCCGTTGACGATGACCTGCCCGGTTTCGAGCAGGCCGATCAGCCCGTGCACCGTGCCCAGGTCGCGCGCCCACAGCTTGGCCGACAAGCCATAACGCGAGTCGTTGGCGAGCGCCGCGACCGCCGCCAGCGGAGCGTCGTCCGCGAACGGCATCACCGTGATCGCGGGCGCGAAAATCTCCTCCTGCGCGATCCGCATGTCCGCCGTCGCATCGACCAGGATCGTCGGCTCGAAGAAGTAACCGGGACCCGAGCGCGCGCGCCCGCCGCGCAACGCCCGCGCGCCCGCCGCCAGGCTGTGCCCGATGATCTCCTCGGCGCGCCGGCGCTGGCGGTCGGAAATCATCGGCCCCATCTGGGTCGCCGCCTCGTAACCGGCGCCGATGCGCAGGCGGTCCATGGCCGCGCGCATCTTCTCCAGCAGCGCTTCGTGGATCGAACGCTGGACGAACAGACGCGATCCCGCCGCGCAGTACTGGCCGCTCTTGAACGCAATCTCGGCGACGATCGCAGCCGCCGCCTTGTCCAGGTCGGCGTCGGCGAACACGATCACCGGCGATTTCCCGCCCAGCTCCAGCACCACACGCTTCAGGTTGCTGCGCGCCGCGGCCGCCATGATCGACTTGCCGACCTCGGTCGAGCCGGTGAAGCTGATCATGTTGACGTCGGGATGATCGGCCAGCGCCTGTCCGGCATCGGCACCGGTGCCCGGCACGATGTTCACCACGCCATCGGGGATGCCGACCTGCCGGCACAGCTCGCCGATGCGCAGCGCCGACAGCGGCGCCAGTTCGGCCGGCTTGATCACCACCGAGCAACCGGCCGCGAGCGCCGCGGCCAGCTTCTGCAGCACCATCAGGAACGGCGCGTTCCAGGGCGTGACGATGCCGGCCACGCCGATCGGCTCGCGCAGGAAGTAATCCATGCCGGCCTGTTCGGCCGAACGCATCGGCACCTCGCCGGCGATCTTGGTGGTCCAACCCGCGTAGTCGCGCAAGGAACGCAGGCCCAGCGGCAAGTCGCCCTTGCGGATCGAGGCCAGGCTGTGGCCGGCATCGAGCGATTCCAGCAGAGCGAACTCGTCCTGACGCTGTTCGATCGCATCGGCCAGGGCGAACAGCAGCGCCGCGCGCCTGGAAGCCGGCAAGCGCGGCCAGGGACCGTCGCGGAACGCGCGCCGCGCCGCAGCCACGGCGAGATCGATGTCGTTGCCGTCGCCAGCGGCGATGCTCGCGATAGCCTGCCCGGTCGCGGGATCGTCGACCTCCAGTGTGCGTCCCGACGCGCTCGGCTGCCAGACGCCGTCGATCAGGACCGCCGGGGCCTGTTCCGCGAGTTCGCGGCGCAGCCGGAGCAGCGCCGCGCCGTCGGCATCGGTTTGATTCTCGGTAGTGCTCATGCGTATCGCGGCTCCCCTCGCGCTGGCGTGCCCGCACTTGCGCGCGGACCTAAGGTTGACAACATCAACCATGATCTCGGCACGGGTTGATAAAGTCAACCAATTGCGGCCGCCTCAGGCCTGCTCGGGCTGCGCGGCCTGCGACATGCGCCGCAGCAGCCCTTCCAACTGCGCGCGTTCGTCCGTGCTCAGTTCCTCGACCAGCGCCAGCGCCACCTGCGAGCGCAGCGCTTCCGCCTTCTCGTGGGTCTCGGCGCCGCTGTCGGTGATCGTCAGGCGCTGGCGCTTCTCGCCCGCCTGATTCGGCAGCCGACATACGCTCCCGCGCTCCAGCAGGGTCTTGATGATGCGGGCGATCTGGGCCTTATCGCGCCCGCTCTCGCGAACGATGTCGTTCTGGGTGCAACCGGGGTGACGCGCGACGAAGCGCAGAGTGCGCGCCTCCATCGCGGCCAGGCCGAGTTCCGCTTCGCGCAGTGAGCGCTGCATGCGCGCGGTGGCCTGATGCATGATCGCATTGACCAGGTTGAGTATCTCGATTTCCCGACTGGCCGGCATTCGCGTTCCGCGGAGGACTGTGGCCGGATTGTTGGACCGGCCCCGCGCAAGGTCAACTCGGGTGCCGCGGCGCGATCCCGCACTGTGCGAAAACGCCTAGCACGACGCGCATGGCCCACGATGACGCCGCTTTCACAAACCCATACGGTTACGCGAGGCGAACCGCGCGAGACCCATTACGTTCATACACGCTTAGGCACCTTGTCGGCGGTCGCCACGACAGCGCGAGGGGTGCATGGACCTGGACTATCGGGAAGTCGGTACGGACAAGAGCTGGCGTTTGGACGTTCACTACAACGGCGCTGCGATCGGAACGATCCGCAAAAGCGCCGATGGCCTGCGCCACGAGTACTACCACGGTGTCGGCAACGATTTCGCCTACGCCTACAGCAAGACCGATCTCGATGACCTCAAACGCTTGCTGGCGGTGCGCCTGGGCCGCACGGCGTTGATCACTTCGGGCCTGATGATCTAGACCCGTGCCGGACCCGCAGGCGCGAACGCCGCGGGCACTGGCGCGGCATCGCCGCCGTTCTCATTCCCTATCGACGCGCCCGTCCGTTGCCGCACGCGGCAGCGGGCGGACGTGCAGGCTGCGATAGCGGCAGACGTCGACGTCGCGATAGATCGCGGTGCGGCCGTTGCGGAACACCATGCGGAAATCGTAGATGCAGTTCCCGCCGTCGACTTCGAGCGTGGTCGAGGCGCCGCCACCGCGCAGGGGCTCGCCGATCGGCATATCCCGAAACGTCTCATCACCCGCGGGCGCGATCGCGAGCGAGACCAGACTGTCGTGTGCGCGATTGATCAATTCCAGGTAACGCGTGTGCGGCTGGACATTGGCCTGCGCTGCGACCGGGGCGGCGGCGCCGATGGCGATGACGAGAACGACGAAGCTGAGCGGACGCATACGGGAACCTCCGGGCGGGATGGACGGCGCCGGCGGTCCGCGCATGGCGAAAACTGCCGGCGCGCCCATCAGGCCGCCCACCCGGCACGCGCGAAAGCGATCCGGGACGAATCGTCGTGGCGCGCTTGCGAATCGTAGGCAGGCGCCGCCGCGCTTTTCAGCGGCCCCGCGCTGCGCCTAGGATGCGGACACCCCTCCCCGGCCGCACCCGATGACGATCCGCCTCGGCAGCACCGAAATCGCCCTGTCGCGTTACCTCGCCCTGTGGTCGGCGGTAGTGCTGGCGTTCGCGCTGCAAGGCTTCGTGCACGACGCGCTCAACGGCAATACCTGGTCGCTGTTCGACTACCTGCGCTGGTCGATGATCCAGTGGTACACCTGGGCCGCGCTCGCGCCGCTGGTGTTCCGGCTGGCCGAGCGCCATCCGATCCAGCCGCCGTTGCGCCTGCGCTCTCTGGGCATGCAACTGCCCGCCAGCGTCGGCGTGACTCTGCTGGCGTTGGTGATCGGCGCGCTGGTGTCGAGCGTTACCGAATCGAGTTCGTTCGCCGAGCAGTTCCGTCAGTTCTTCGGCAAACACGCCGCCATCGGCCTGCTCACCTACTGGGCCCTGCTTGCGATCCAACAAGCCCTGCACTTCCGCGCCGAGCAAGCGCGCCGCGAACTCGAGGCCGGCCGGCTAGCCACCGAGCTGGCGCAATCGCGTCTGCAGGTGCTGAAGACCCAGTTGCAGCCGCACTTCCTGTTCAACACCCTGCACGCGATCGTGACCCTGCTCGACGAGGACACCCTGACGGCCGAGGACATGCTGCTGCGCCTGAGCGAGCTGTTGCGCGCCTTCCTGGAAGACTACGACGGTCAGGAAATCAGCCTGCGCCGCGAACTGGCCCTGCTCGACCTCTACCTCGGTATCCAGCGCATGCGCTTCAAGGACCGCCTGAGCACGCAGATCTATGTCGCCCCCGACACCCTGGACTGCGCGGTCCCGAGCCTGTTGCTGCAGCCCATCGTCGAGAATGCGATCCGCCACGGCATCGGCCGGCGCGTGGGCGACGACTGCGTCGAGATCGAGAGCCGGCGCGAAGACGGCCAGCTCTGCATCGACGTACGCAACCGCAACAGCACGCTGGAGGAAGGCAGCGACCCGCTCGGCCACGGCATCGGCCTGTCCAACACCCGACTGCGGCTCAAGGAGCTGTACGGCGACGCCGCGCAGATTCGTCTCGACATGATCTACCCCAACGGGGTGGCCTGCCGCATCCGTCTGCCGTTCCGCGAGATCGAGGAAGCAGACGACATGCCGGAGCACGTGCCCGCATGAGTATCTCGGCCCTGGTCGTCGACGACGAGCCGATCGCGCGCCGCGCGATCGTGCGCTTGTTGCGCGAGGACCCGGAGATAGAGTTGCTGGGAGAATGCGGCGACGGCGCCTCGGCGGTGATCGCGCTGCGCAGCCGGCGGCCCGACCTGGTGTTCCTGGACATCCAGATGCCGGCGATGAACGGTCTGGACGTGGTCGCCAGCATCGGTGCCGAGCACATGCCGGCGACGATCTTCGTCACCGCCTACGAGCAGTACGCGGTGCGCGCCTTCGAGGCCAACGCGGTCGACTATCTGGTCAAGCCGTTCAGTCGCGAACGTTTCGCCACCACCCTGCAGCGCGCCAAAGCGCGCCTGTCCAGCGTCGCCGCCGACGCGCGTTCGGCGCTGCAGATCCTGCAGGCGCTGGATGCGTTGCGCAAGCGCGACGACTATCTCGAACGCATCCCGGTTCGGGTCGACGAACACGTGGTCTTCGTCGCCGTCGACGATATCGTCTGGATCAAGGCCAGCCGCAACAACGTGCAGATCCACCTCGCCGACCGCGTCCACGAACTGCGCGAGACCATGGCCACGCTCGCCGCGCGCCTGGACCCGCGCCGCTTCGCCCGCGTCCACCGCTCGGCGATCGTCAACGTCCGCCGGGTCAAGGCCATCCACCCGTGGTTCAACGGCCACCACGTCGTCACCATGGACACCGGTCAGCAGTTGCGCATGAGCCGCTATCAGCACGAGACTTTCCTGCGCCTGGCGACGACGCGCCAGGAATGATCCGGCGCAATGATCCGGCGCAAACCGGATCGCCGGCTTAGACCGATTCGCGCCTGTTGGGGCTGCGATCCGGCGTACGCGTCCCGGACTTGTCGCAGAAATGGATCTCGTCGTGCGCGAACTTGACGATGTGCCCGCGCGGGAAACCTTCCACGCGTTCGGTCAGGTCTTCGAAGCCCTCGACGGCGCCCATGTAGCTCTGCCCATGGGCGGCGGTGCGCACCCGGACGATCAGCTGGTGGGCAAGCTCGTCGCCCGCGTCGACGCGCAGTATCACTTGGTCTCCCGCCTCGACTATCGGGGTGAGCTTGTCCTGATGCGACGATCCGTAGCCGGCGAATGCGAATGCGAACTCGCCGTCGTTCTTCTGGAACATGGCTACCCCCTCTGTGCTGCGAAACGAAAGAATCGGTTGGAGATCGCGGCATCGGCTCGGCACTTGCTGCAAAGAGGTTCGATCGCGTGCACCGAGCCAACCAGCATCAATCCGATCCGGAACTGCACCCTGCCGCGAATATCGGCCAGCGCCAGATCGTAGGAACCGGCTCGCGCGCCGAATATCCTGGCGCCGTAACCTTCCACCAGCGCATTCGGGTCGAAGCGTCCGCAGCGATTTCCGGCGATGCCGATCTCGTAGCGAACGCCGCGGTATCGCTCGAACAAGCGCCCGTTGCTGGTCCTGTCGCTCACGTCCCCTCCATTGCGCGCTACCACCCGTGCACCGCCACGCTGATCAGCAATGCCGTGCCGGCGATGGCCGTGATCCAATAGACCACGAGCATCGTCGCGCGATTGCGCTCGCAGTAGTGGATACCGCTCGAGTCCTGGCTGGACAGAAACGCGTAGTTCTTCAGATACAGCATCGTATCGCGCGCGCTGAACAAGGTCCGGTCGCGCCACAGCAGCGGCTGCGAGGCATGCGCCCATTGTTTGGGGTGCCGCAGTTGCAGCCGATACAGGAAGCGCAGCCATACCGCGCTCTCCAGCACCATGGCCGATACGAACAGAACCAGGGCGAACAGGGTCTGGCCGCTATGCGTCAGCACGGCAGGCTCTCCGTATCCTGGGATCGCTCGCTCAGGTGCAGGCGATGGGCGGTGGCGGGACCGAAGATTCGAACGAACCATACGCCGGACAACGGCGGGGGCCAGCCTTCGTTCTCTGCCGATTCGATGGCAGGACTGGAATAACGGTCGGCCTCGCCGGCAGACGGAACTGCATGGCGGACGACGCGGTGACGCTTGACCGGGTTCATGAGATCGTCTCGCTACGAGCGGACAAGATCCCGTGGCACATATTGTGCCGCAGCCCTTGAAGGCAGTTTCAAGCTACCACCAAGCGTCTGGCGCCGTCGAACTTTCGGACCGACGGTAAAGCTCGCCCGATAGCCAGACGCGGCCGTCCCGGTGCGCAACGATGAACCAATATCGCCGCGATATCGCCGTCCGGATCACCAATAAGTAACGCCCCTGCGCGCAGGCTGGGAAGGCACTACGACGCAAGGTCGTAACGGCCACTCAGCCGCGCAGCACGCCCCCTCCCCTATCCGCACTGAGCCTTTCGTCTCCTGCAACCGCAGGGGCTACGGCTACGGCCGCTCTCGATCCCGCATTACCCGCGGATCGCACCCAAAGGCACTCATCGCATGAATACCAACAACGCTCCCAACAGCCAGAACCTCGTCGACACCGCCGCCGCCAACGGCTCGTTCAAGACTTTCGGCAAGGCCCTCGATCGCGCCGGCATGAGCGACATCCTGCGCGGCGTGGGTCCGTTCACCCTGTTCGCTCCAACCGACACGGCCTTCGAAAATATGCCGGCCGGCGATCTGGACAACCTGTTCAAGCCCGAGAACAAGCAAGAACTCGTCTCGCTGCTGAACTACCACGTCGTCAGCGGACGTCGGCTCGTGGCCGACATCGGCAAGTGGGAAGCGGCCAAGACCGTCAACGGCCAGTCCGCTCCGATCACCTTGGTCGACGACAAGCTCAGCATCGACGGCGCCATGGTCACCACGGCCGATATCGGCTCGAGCAACGGCATCATCCACGGCATCGACAAGGTCAATGTTCCGACCAAGCAGTAATGCTTTCTGGCTAAACGCAGACGGCGGGGCTCGTGCCTCGCCGTTCTGCCGTGCATGAGCGCGGCGGGAGCTAACGCGCGCATGAAGCCGCGATGGAGCCCAGGGATCGGGAATCGCGTCGTGGTGCCCGGAGCCGGACTCGAACCGGCATGGCCTTGCGGCCGGCGGATTTTAAGTCCGGACCGGGGTCCTTGCTGCGTAAGGGTTTCAGGGCTTGGGCCGCTCCGCAAACGGCCACCTGACGACCTCGTGAGAGCCTTACGCAGCAAGGGGGTCCGGTCGATTGCGGAGCGGTCGCGCGCCTTGAGATACCATCCGGGCCAGGTCATCCAGAGACCCCGCGCCCATGTGCTATTCCGCCCAGATTTACGCCGAGTACAAGAGCTACGTCCGCCACTTCGGCGCGGTCCTGACGATCGACCAATACGTCCAGCGCTTCTGGGAACAGGTCGGCGACGACTGGGTCAAGAAGATGGCCAAGGCCTTCCGAGCCTGGTTCGACGATCCCCAGGACGAGGAGCAGGCGCGCATCCGCGACGCGATCGCGGACTGGGAGCGGCGGGAGATTACGAAGCTCGAGCAGGAGCTATTCGCCCTCGCGCAGCGCCTGGCCGGCGCCGAGCGCACCCTGCAGACGAGGGAGACCAAGAAGGCCCTCGACGACAAGCGCATCGCCACCAACAAGATCGCCCAGGCCAAGACTCGGCTAGCTGACCTGAAGCGGTCCGAGCCCAAGGACAAGGACGCCCGGATCTTCCCGGGCTCAATCGCGCCCGTCATCGTCTGGGAGGGTGGCCGGCGCGTGATCAAGTTCATGCGCTACCAGTGCCGCCCGGCCGGGAAGCCGGCCTTCTACGATCGCGAGTACCCCGGCACCTACAACGCAAGGCGCGACAACCTGGAAGGGTTCTGGAAGGGCCAGTTCGGCCACAGCCACGGCCTGATGATCGTGGACACGTTCTACGAGAACGTCGAGGGGCCGGACGGCAAGAATCAGATCCTGCAGTTCACTCCGCGCACCGGCGAGCCGATGCTGGTCGCGTGCCTGTGGTCGCACTGGCAGGACCCGAAGGGCAAAGAGCCGGACCTACTGTCGTTCGCCGCGATCACCGACAACCCGGAGCCCGAGGTCGCCGCGGCCGGGCACGATCGCACGATCATCAACATCAAGCCCGAGCACGTCGATGCATGGCTACAGCCGAACGCGAAAGACCTGAAGGCGCTGTACGCGATCTTCGACGACAAGCGGCATCCGTTCTACGAGCACCAGATGGCGGCCTAGGTCTGCAAGACGTGGTCGGCATCGAACTTGCCGGCGCGCCACAGCATGGCCTCGATCAACAGGAACACGTCTTCGTGGGTGTCGGGGTCGACCTGCTCGGCCTGGGCCATGATCGGATCGGCGGCATCAGCGAAAACCGGCCAGAAGTCGGCGTCGTCGGGGTAGCGCTCGACCATGGTGGGCAGGAGCGCGTTGAGCTCCAGGGCTTGGGCCATCACCTGCTCGCGCGTCGGGGCCGTCATGGCTTCGGCTCCGCGGATCGGGCCGCGTCGACCTCGCGCAGCGCCGCGGCGAACCCCTCGTCGCTCTCGGCGGCCATGGCGGCCAGCCTGCCGCGCTGCAGGCGGGGCCAGTCAGCGGCGTCCAGGGCCAGGTTCGCGAGGCGGTAGCGGATAACCCGCTGCTCGTCGTCCAGCTGCCCTCGGAAGGCTTCGTACACCCCAACCTCGCCCGACTCCACACGAGCCCTGGGCAGGCCTGGCGCGCCAACCTCGGGCCGGACGACATGGCCTGCGCAGATGAGCAGGTAGGCGACGTCCCGGCGCCCCACCCGGCGCCCCTCCATCAGGTCGCCGGCGCGCGCCATGAGCGCATCCCCTAGGGCACCTAGGGTCATATCGCGGTAGGGGTTGGGAGGGTCGTTGTGGGCCATGGCGCCAGGATAGCGCCGGCCATCTCAGCGGCTGCGACCGCCTAGCGAATCGGCACGCTCGCGGCGCCGTCGGGGAGGCCGGGCTCCTGCGGCCAGGTCACGGTGTCGGGGAAGCCGGGTGCGCTGGGCAGGTCGCGGAGCGCCTGACGGTAGGTCGCCCATTGGGTACGCACCAGCGCCGACAGCGCCGAATCGGTGATCTGGGTCCAGTCTGAGCCGCGCAGGCGCCGGCCGCGCTCTGCTCTAAGTTCTACGGCGCGCGCGATCCGCAACAGCGCGGGCGGAATGGAAGCGACCAGCGTCTCCCCGGCCTGCAAGTCCTGCGGGTGGCTGATCGCACGCCAACTGGTGCTCGTGATCGCGTACATCAGCGCTCCAGGGTGTAGCCGTAGACGTCGCAGTAGGCGCCGGCCCCTGTTGGGGTTGCATCGAACCAGTACGTGAATGCTTGCGACGTGTTGAGTGGGTGGTTGACGAACCCGTTTCCGCCCGGCGTCAGGCCGACCAGGCCGCCATTGGGTGGGCCGGCGGCGCTGTCGTCAGAGGTGCCGGAATAGAGGTTTCCGGTCGTTGCAACGTTGATCAGTCGCAGCAACGCAGAGCCAGACACCAGTGGCACCACAGCCGCTGCGGAGACCGTGGTCTCAACGATCGCCGCGCCTGCGCTAAGCACTCGGAACGGCACCAGGCTCAAGTTTTCTCGGTACAGGATCTGATTGCCGGACAGCTTGAAGTTGTAGATGTTGCTCGATCCATCCGTGCGCAGGCTACCCAGATAGCGCCGGGAGGTGTCGCCGGTTTTGCTGCGCGCGGTGCCACTGTAGGGCGCGGCCGGCGCCGTAGTGGACAGCTCCAGGTCTGGCACGCCGGCGTTGAGGTAGAGGTAGACGTGGGTCCAGGCCGACGCCGTCAGCGAGAGGCCGCTCTCGACCAGGTCGCTTAGGACCTCGACGACCTTGGCGGCGCCCTCGATGTACGCGCTGCCGGTGCGGACCGTAATGCCGGTGGCGCTGTCCCACTGCAGCCCGAGCCCGTCGATGTGTCCCCTCGGCGCGACTAGTTCGTTCAGCTTGCCGAGTTCGTCGTTGGTGAGGTGGTTGTACTCGCCGGCGGTGCCGCCCTGCAATCCGGTCGTGCTGTTGTGCGTGACGGCGGCGCTGCTGACTGCCGTCTGCCCGGCCGCGGTAAGGCGACCCTTGCCGTCCACGGTGAATGTAGCGATCTGGCTGCCGCTTCCGTAGCTGCCGGCGGCGACGGCGGTATTCGTCAGGTTCGCGGTGAGCGACGGCACCGCATCGTCATAGACCAGGGTGACGTCGGCCGAGTCGTCCACCATCGCGCCGACCGCGTCCTGCGCGCGCTCGGGCGTGAAGTAGAGGTTGGTCGCGCCCTCGGCCAGGTCGTCGGTGTCGGCCGCGGAGGTTCCCGTCTTACGGCCCTTGGTGTCGAACTGCGTGCGCTGCAGCGTGCCGCCGCCAGCGTCGGGGACGTTCTCAAGGCCAAGCGTGGTGACACCGTCGCCGCCGACTGCTTTCGATACCTCGCCGGTCGCCCCTGCCAGTGCGTCTGCGATCGGGAACCAGCCCTTCGCGCCGGCGCCGTCGGTGCCGTAGGCCGTGGTGTTTCCCGGGAGGTCGGTGTCGCCTTGCAGGATGATTTGCACCAGGCCGCCGGCCAGGCTGCCCAGCACCAGCACAGACGTCGGCCCGATGATGCTGGCCTCGTTGCCGGCTGCGTTCTCCAGCGCGGTCAGGCGCTGCAGGATCTGATCGATCACCGCGCCGGCGCTGGAGTTGTCGCCGACAGCCTGGCGCAGCGCGCTGAAGAAGCTGTACCACTCTCGCGACGTGAGCCCCGTCCGGTCGTCGACCAGCTGCGACCCGGCGCGCGGAAGGATCGGCGTGGTCACGGCGACGGCGGCGCCACTTCGCGGGTGCCGAACGCGATCCATGTGAAATCGATCGCGTTGCTGATCTTCCAGGCCGCGTTGCCGTCGTCGTCGGATACGTTGAAGTTGACCGTGACGCCAGACGAGGCCGAGCCCGGGGAGAAGCCGGTGACCGAGTTGTCGACCAGCGCGCCGGACGGCGTCGCCGCGGCGATCGTGGTCGTGACCGCGACGTGCCAGAGGACGTCGAATGCCGGGGTGAACGTGATGTTGGCCGACGTGCCTTTAGCGCCGGTGGCCGGCGCCGAACCGGTGCCGGTCAGCACGCAAAACTTCGTGTTGTCGCTGCTGATACCGGCCCGGAAGCTGTTGGCACTGACGACGATGTCAGGCTCCGGCGGCGTCGGGATCGCGGTCTGCGATACCCAATTCAGGTTCGTGCCGTCCGTGCCCAGGACCTTGCTGGCGCTGCCCGTCGGGTCGGGGATCAGCAGCAGCGCCAGCCACTGCAGCAGGGCGCCGTCGTTCGTCAGGAAGGCACCAGGCACGAGCGTCGGGATCACCGAGCCGCTGCTGCCGGCCGGGTCCTGCACGTTGTCGAGCTCGTCGATCAGCACCCCGTACTGGTCGAACAGCCGGACCCGGTAGTTGCCATCGCCCCAGCTGTCCACGTTCTGGCGGCCGGAGGCGTCCAGCTGAACGGTCGAGCCGTTGCTCACCGACAGCCCTGGGTCCTCGTATACCGCCTTGGGGCTGCTGGTGCCGGCGTCGAAGAACTCGAAATAGCCGCCCGCAGCGATGCGACCGGCCTGGTCAAAGTTGACGATGAGTGGATTCGTGACCCGGTAAGCCATCTGTTAGTCTCCGAAACGAAAAGCCCCGCGACGGGGCGCGGGGCTCGACTGGTATGGACGAGAAGTGGAAAGGCTCGGGCTATGACCCAGACAAGGCCTGGGAGCAGATCCAGAAGGAAGACCTGCAGCGCACGGTCGGCCCCGGTGAGCTACGCGCTCGCGACTACACGCTCGTGATCGTGCTCGCCGTGCTAGCGGCCATCACCCTGATTGCCGGCGGCCTGTTCTTCTTGCAGTAGCGCATTCGCGAGCTCGACGAGCTCGTGATCACCCTGTTTTTCGCCGATGCCGCGCAAAGCGTAGATTTGCGCCAGCGCCGCGCCCTTCGGCGCCTTGGTAGCGTTCGCCAGCCACGCCACATACTCGGGCTTCGTCAGCGCGCGAGCCGCAAGGTTCGCGGTCGCGCCGCCACTGACCAGCGCCACGGTGCTGTAGCTACTCGGGTCGAATAGGGACGCGACCAGGCCAGCGCCGTAGGTCAGCGCTGCCGCACGGTTGGCGGTGCCCGACGGATTCGCGTAGACCTTGCTGCCTTCCTTGATGTTCGAGGCAACGCGGGCGATGCGGTCCATGTTGGCGCTGTAGGCCGGCCCGTAGCGATCGAACAGTGCGCGCTTCGCCTCGGGGCTGACGCGGTTCCAGTTGGTCAGGAAGGTGCCGGCGCTGAACACGTCGCCAGTGGCGTCCTGCGCGCCCGGCGTCGCCAGGCCCATGCGCTTGATCACCGCCGCGGTCACGGCCTTCTGCCCATCCTTCGGCAGCGACTGCATTACCGCGCGCAGGGTGGTTCCGCCGTCGCGCGTGCCGCTCATCGCGGCTTCGAACACGCGCTCGGGACCGCCGTTCTTGTCGATCACCCGCTGCACGGTCTCCATGCGATCTGCCACAGCCCGGGTGTAGTTGTTCGCCCTGGTGGCCGCTTTGACGGCCTCCGGGCCCTGCGCGCGCGCCGCTGCCTCCATGTCCCGCGACAGCGATGCGTAGAGCTGCTTGAGCTCGCGAGTGGGCGTGTCCGGAGACAGTGAAAAGTCGCTGATGGCCTCGCCGATGTCGCTGCGGATGCGCTTCAAGGCTTCGTAGGGGATCTGGCCGTTGCCGGCCGCGAGATCCTGCTCCAGCGTCTGGCGCAGTTGCTGCACGCGCGGATTGATGAGCGCGCCCGTGGTCGCGGCCGCGCCCGGCGTCGGCGTGGTCAGCTTGACGATCGCCTGCCAGGTGTTCGCCAGCGGCACCTGCGTCGTCTGCGGGATGAAGCGATCGGCGTTCCAGTAGAGCGCGCGCTTGACCGCCTTCGTGTTGCCGGCGAACGCGTCGGTCCCCCGCTCCACCGCGCGGCCGGCACGCTCGGCGCTGGCGTTGCGCGACAGGTTATTGGCCGCTGCCTGGAGTCCGCCACCGAGGTCATCGGCCTGGCGCTCGGCGAAGCGGTTCATGACGCCCGAGCTGGTCGGCGCGCCGGCGAGCAGGTTTTCGACGCCCTGCACCATTCGGTTACCCGAGGCCTGGCCCACCGACGGCGTCGCGCCCAGCGCGTTGAAGTCGGCGATGGCGCGCTGCATCGGTTCCCCGGAGCGACCGCGGATAGCGCCGCGCAGCGCCGCAGAGCCCGTCGCCGCCGCCGCGGAAGGCGCCAAGCCGCCGCCGAGTCCGGCCAGCAGTTGCGTACCCGGCCCCGCGCCGCTTTCGCGCGCGACGCCGGCAGCGCCGGATCCACCCGCGGCGGCGATCGCCTGCTGCACCGGCTGCGCGGTCAGCAGGTTACCGGTGCGCGACGCGACCGTCGGCGCCTGCGTCGCGGCACGGCCGGCGCTCAGCCCGCCGCCAAGACCCAGCGTGAGAGCCGTACCGGTGAGGGCGCGGCCGACGTCGCCGGAGACGCGCTCGCGCGCGTTCTCGGGCTGCGGCACCCCCGCAGCGTTGAGCCAGTTCGACCAGGCCTCGCGGGTGGTCTGCTGGACCGGCCAGCGGCGATCCGGCACGCCGGTGATCAGGCTCTGCGGCGTCGGGCCCTTTTCGCCCAGGTAGTTGACCAGGTTCACGACCGGGTCCGTCACGATGCCGAGGAGGTCGGCCGCCCCCTCGACCACGTTGCGCGTGCCCAGGCCGAACACCTCGCGCTTGACCTTCTCGCCGGTCGTGCGCTCGCGGCGAGGCGGCGACGCGGGCTTAGGCGCAGGCCGGCCGAGGCGTTCGGACGAGGAAACCGTCGATCGCTGGTCGACGTCGCTGAAGTCGGCGGCAGGCATCAGTTCGAAGCCTGGGGGCGGCGGAGGAGCAGCGGCGGACGCCGCCGACGGCTCCAGCACGAAACCCGGGGGCGGCGGAGGCGTGCTCATTGCGCCGGCACCCACTGGCCGTTACGGAACTCCACGACCTGGCCGGTCTGCGGGTTGCGAGCGCGCGGTGCAGCGGCCTGTTGGGCCTGTTGGGCCTGCTGCGGCGCCTGGTTCGGTTGGGCGCCCGGGGCGGCGCGACCAGCACGCTGTCGGAGCGCGGCGATGTAGACCGGAATGGCCGCCAGCTTCTGCTGCTTGACCGCGTTGGAATCACCGCGCTGCGGCGTCAGTTCGCGCACCTTTTGCGTCGCCTCGTCGCGCGTGATGCCCGCGCCCGTGGCTGCGCGCAGCAGCGCCTCGGACAACGAGGATGCCGCCTGCACGTAGCGCTGCCGGGTGTCGCTGCGGGACCGGTTGGCAACTTCGTCCCAGGGTACATAGCTCTCAATGAAGCCGGGATCGTCGGCAGCGTCGTCGGATTGCAGGATAGACGCCATGTTCCGGTAGGAGTTTTCCGCCTGGGCCAGCCACGCGGCCGCCTTCCGCTCGTCTTCGCTGGCGGCTGCGCCGGCAGGCTTTGGGCCGCCAGGAATGGCCTCGAGCGTGCCGTCTGCCTTGAACCGGAACCCCGCCGGGGCGTTCCCCAAGGTGCGCTGGTACGCGGCCATGCGAGCGGCCTCCGCAGCGCGCTCGTTCGCCTCTTCCGCGATCTGTAGGCGGCGCAGTTCGGCCTGGTCCGGCCCCTTACCCTGGAGTTGCCCCTGCATGCTCGCCGGCGCGCGCGTCTGCGGCAACGCGCCACCGACCGGCACGTCGAACTGCTCGCCGCGCGAAGCTGCCGCGAACGCCTGCTGGGCGAACTGCTGTTCCTCGGGCGGAATAGCCGAGCCGTCGTCGGTCGCATAGCTGACTTGGCTCATCACGGGCCCAGACGGCTGTACGGCTGCGCTCTGTGCCGCAGGAGCACCGCCAAGCTGCACCGGAGCTGCGCTCCCACCGCGCTTGTCAACGCGGTAGAAGCCACCGTCGCCCTCTACGACTTGCACGTTCGGGTCGGCCTTGATACCCAGCGGGCGCACACCACCGTCGCGCATGAGGGCATAGACCTGGCCGTCCTCGCCGATGAAGCGCGACTGGACGCTGTTCCCCGATTCTCCGCCGCCTCCCTGAGCGAGTATCTGATGAATCGCGGGGATCATCTCGTCGGACCACTGCTCCGGTGGCACCTTGCCCTGCGCAGCACCCAGGCGCGCCAGGAACGGCCGCACGGCTGCGTAGGCACCCTGCACCGCTTGCGGGTTCTTCGTGTCGATCGCCTGCTTGACGTAGCGGGCGGCGCCGTAAGCACGTCGCATCATTCCGTCGTCGCGGTCCTGTAGCTTGTCGTCAAGCGCGACACCGGCCTGCGCGTCGATGCCGACCGCCTGTTGTAGGAGCGCGTTGCGGCCCTCTGCGGGCGCACCGTAGGCCTGACCCGCCAGCGCGTTGAAGCGCCGCGTGCGCCCGCGGTCCATGCCCTCATTGAGGGCGGCGAGCATGTTCGGAAATCGCAGCTCAGCCATGATCAGCCCTTCCCCGGTTGGTTGCCCAAGTACCAGCCGCCGTTTTGCGACTTGTTCTGACCGCCGTACCACTGCCCGAAGGCGCCGACGGCCTGCTGCCCGAAGTTCGACCAGGCGTTCGCGCTGTCGTAGATCGAGTTGCGCTGGTTGTTGCCGTTGGCCATCAGGGCGTTGCCGATGTTGCCGGCCATGCCGGCGCCCAGTTGGCCGAGTCCGGCAGCGCTGGTTTGGCCCTGCCCCGCGCGCCCGGCGAGCTTGTTCCAGTAGTTGTTGCTGTACTGGGTGGCCAGGCCTTGGCCCAGTGCGATGCGATCAGCATCGGCGCCACCGGAGAACATGGCACCGCGCGCCGCCGCGCCGCGGTCGAGCGACTTCGAGCCCTGATCGAGCGCGAACAGGTAGTCGGGGCTGTTCTGGAAACCCGACCAGTCGCCGTTGATGAACGCGTTTTGCCGGCGCAGCGAGTCATAGCCGGCCTCCAGGAACGGGAGCTGGTCCTTGCGCGTCTGGTCGTACTGACGGCGTTGCTCGTCGATCGTCGCCTGCGTAGCGGCGTTACCCGCGGCGGCGCCCTTCTTGGCCGCGCTGTTCTGACCGGCGGCACTGATACCGGCGCCCAGTACGGCGCCTGCGACTGCCCAGGGCATTACGCACCTCCAGTGAAGGGTTCGTTTTCTTCGCGGATCTCGACGGAGCCGCTGCGCGACACGTTGTGCACGCACAGGACGAAGGTGTCGTCGACCAGGGTCAGGAACATGTGCTTGACGCCGGCGGGTATGTAGATCGGCGTCGGCGCGTCGTAGCGCTTGCCCTCGACTTCGACCGAGCCGGCGACCAGGTAGGACGTGTGGTCGTACTCGTGGCTGTGTTGCGGGATCAGAGTGCCGGCGCGCGGCACACGCATTTCCTTGAAGAACACGCCATCGGCGCCGGTGAACTCGTTCCCGAACGGCTGGCACTGCGCGACCACCGTGCAACGGCGGCAGGGGCTATTCATGGTCGGACCTTCGAATGCAGGTGATGAGGGTGATTCGCTCGACGTCGCTGTCGTTGGTGACCCAGTGCAGGCGCGAGTTGTCGAACGTGTAGAGGTCGCCGGGGAGCGGCGAGAGCTGCGAGTCCTCGAAACAGAACGCCTGGCGCTCGTCGCCGCGCAGCTGGACGGCGAACTTCTCGTAGTGAGCGGCGTGCCAGCCGCGGTCCACGTGGGGCTCCACGCGTCCACCAGGCGGAATGCGGGTGATCAGCACCCCGCCCAGGCGACGGCCCTCGACGGTGGCGATCACGCGCTGGACGAGCTCGATCACGGCCGGGATCGCGGCGATCACCGCATACCACTCGGCAACGTGCGGCCCGTTGAACGCGGCCAGGTCGCCGGCGAAGTTGCGCCAGGGGTTGTAACGGACCCAGATATCGGAGACCCGTGTGTGCGGCGACGCGTACTGCTCGGTGCGTGCGCGGTGCTGGTCCCATATCTCCGGGTGGGCGTCCAGCTGCGCCAGCAGCGGCGCGACGTGCATGCCGCGGCGGATCAGCGCGATTGACGGGCTCACGACTGCCCTACCCCGGCCATCCACTCGCCGCCGATCAGATCCCGCTGCGCCGGGCTGCTGACCTCGATCTCCCAGACACGGGTCTCGGCCTGGCCCAAGCGGCGGAAGATGATGCGGCGCCGGAACTTGCCAGCGCCGCCGATAGATCGCCGTCGCGCGCTCGTCCAGTTGTGGCCGCCGTCGTCGCTGTAGCGCAGGCTAACGTAGTGATCGTCATTGGCGACGCCGCTGCGGCCAACGTCCATTTCCAGCCGCAGCGCGTCGACGGTGATCGGGTTGCCGTCGGCGTGAGCGATGCCCGTGCGCCGGCGCGAGACCAGGGGTTGACCGTCCTCGGTCATGTTTTCCCAGTCGAGGCGGTAGATCTTGCCGTTCGAGTAGTCGCCGCCGTACCAGGCGCCGTTCCACTTCGTCAGCGTGTTGAGGCGCCAGCGCTCAAGGCCGTAGCTCTGGCGACGCGTCCATTCGCCCGACGACACGTCGAACCCGAAGGTCTGTCCGTCCTGGAAGGTCAGGTAAAAGACCTTGTGCGTCGAGTCCTCCCAGACAGTCGCGAATGCCTTGGCGAAGTCGAGTTTCTTGATCGCCTGCTCGATCGGACCGGTGCTGACGCGTACCGGCTGGTAGCCGTTGAGGCGGTAGACAATGCCGTCATTGCCGAGCCAGAACGTGCTGTTGTCCAGGCGCCCAACGGCGTAAGCCGAGGCGCACCCGACCTCCATTTCCGTCCCGTCGATGCGCTGGAATGTGCCGGTAGCGGCGCCGGTGTTGCGGAAGAACTCGCCCGTGCGCTCGCCCAGCACCAGCACCTCCCGGTGCGACACGACCAGGGTCACGATCTTGTCGGGCTGGGACTCAGCCTCCGAGCGATCGAGCGTGTTGTAGGAACCGCCGGCAGCCAGGTCCGACCAGCCCCAGAAGCGGCCGCCCGGCTCCACGAACACGATGTAACCGTCGACGAAGCCCACGACCCGAGCACCCGGGAAGCCGGCGTCGGTGATCTTGCCGTAGGTGTTCGTCGCGGCGTTGTACAGGTAGGCGGCGTCGCCGTTGGCGAATACGACCTCGTTGCCGCCGGTGATCTGGTTGTGCGCGATCGATACCCGCCCCACCCCCGGCAGCGTGCCAATCTCGGTTGAGGTTCCGTTCAAGTTGACGCGGTAGAGCTTGTTGCCCACCACGTTGAAGAACTTGCCCTCGGCGTCGTGGGAGCCGCGCACTGGCGCCGCTTGCGGCAGTGCGAACTGCGTCAGTCCCGGCACGCTGCGCAGGATCCACGGCGCCCGTGCGTCCGCGCGCTCGGCGCGCACCGGGAGCCAGTTGACGGTGTCCTGGCACGAGAACGGCAGGGTGTCGTCGGCGTAGCTACCACCGACGACCGGGACTGGTTGCCAGCTCATCGGCGCGGCCACCCGTTCAAGGCATCGGCATCGTTTCCAGCCTCAGCACACGGCAGCGCGGCGCCGTGATGGAGCGGCGACGCACGCAGGCAGTCGGCCTTCAGGGAAGCGAGGCCGTCCTGCGCGAACTGCACGACGTCCTGGTCCAGCGTCGCCCCGTAGTTCGCGCGCAGGCGCAGGGCCAGGTTGTAGCCAATCGCTTCCTCTGCCTCGGGCGGCGCCGGCAGCAGGTCGTCCGGGTTGTCGACGTCAGACCATCCCAGGTTGACGCCGTCGGCCTCCCAGCGCCGCATCATGCGGTTGAGCGCCTGGATCGCGTCGCGCGAGTCCTCGGCCTCGACCGCCTCCATGGCGTCGATCACCCGGAGGTGGCCGAGCGCCGCGCGGATGATGTCGGCGACGTTGGCCACTTACTTGGCCTTCGACTCGGTCTTGGCGGCCGCGTCGGCCTTCGCCTTCGCGGCGGGGTCGACCGCGACGGAATAGCCTTCGTCGGCCGCCGCCGCTTCCTGGTCCTGGTCGTTTACGACCTTCTGCGCGGCATCCTGGTCGCCGCCCAGGTAGAGCATCTTCGGGTACTCGTTGAACATGGCTCGCTCCAAAGAAAAGGGGCGGCCGAAGCCGCCCCTGTAGTGGGTCCTGCGCCGCTTACTGCGCGACGCGGGCCGCGTGGTTGCCGCGCACAGCGGCGAAGCCGAACCAGGCGTCGATGCGGGTCGCGCTCGACAAGTTCGTGAAGTTGCCGCCCGTCTGGACGGTGAGGCGGATACCGTTCGAGTTGAACTGGTAGCCCTCCGCACCGGCGACCACCGGGGGCGCCATGAACGCCGCGGTGAAGGCGTCGCGCTGGTACATCAGGTTGTTGGCGTAGGCGGCGGCGGCGGCACCGACGAAGGTCAGGGCCGCGGCATTCGCCGGCGACGCGGAGACCGTCTTGTTCGGGAACGCCGGGGTGATGGCCGGGTAGATCGGAATCACCGCGGTCGCGGCAGCGGCGGTGACGTCCGCGGTCACCACGAACTGCTGCAGGTTGGTGTAGGCGACGCCGGTCAGCGGGTGCACCTGGAACACGCCGGCGATCGTGAACACCTGGCCCTTCAGGAACGTGTCGCCGTTGGCCAGGCCGCCGATCGTCAGCGAACTGCCGGTCTGGCTGGCGCCCGACACGGTCACCGCGGCGACCTTGTTGCCGTTGGTGATCGTCGGCAGGTTGACGCACTCGTACCAGTCCGCCTGCGACGCACGGCCGATGTAGGCCTCGCGGAACTGCTTGGAGATATCGGCGGTCGGGTTGAACAGCACCTTGCTCGAGTCGATCATCTCGACGTTGACGTCGGAGCTGATCAGGCAGTCGCGCGGGCTGGCCGGTGCCAGGGCCTTCTGCATCAGGGCCCGGGCCTGGTTGAACGTCTTCATGGTCGTGGGCACGGTGCCCGGGGTGCCGACCAGGTTCGGCGTCGCACGCACGGCGCGCAGGATCAGCTCGGCTTCGATCGAAGCGCACAGGCTGGACAGCTGCGGCTTCATCACGCGATCGCGATAGTCCTTGCGGCGCGGGTCGGTCGCGTCGAGCTTGAACACCGCTTCATCGGCGGTGACGCTGATGCCGGTGTGCTTCTGCACGTCGATCGACAGGGGCACGGTGCGCTCCTGCCAGTCGGCAACGGTGCCGCCGTTGGCGAACTCGACGCCGTCGTAGACGACGCTGATGCCGGGCACCGAAATGCTGACGGTGTTGCCGACCTTGAAGCCGTTGGGCGCCTTGGCGAACTCTTCCTGGCGCGAACGATCGATGCCCATCAGGAACGGGCACGACTCTTCGAGGATGGCCGCGGCCTCGGCCGCGATCATCTGATGGACATTGAACGTGTTGGACATGGCTGAAAAGCTCCGGTTAGCTGGTACGTGCGGCCTTGATGGCCGCGACTCGCTCCTCGTCGCTCATGTCGGCTTCCGATCGCTTGACCGGAGACGACGTGCCCACAGCGGGCGGCGGCGGAGGAGCGTTGGTGACTTGGTTGGGCTTGGGAGGCTTGGGCTTGGCGCCGCTTGCAGCGAGTGCGGCCTCGATCTTTCCGATCTCCCGTGCCTGGCTGAGCGGCGGCAGATTCGCGATCCGCGCCGCTTCCTGGGGGTTCTTACCGAGGTGGTAGGCGATCTGCGGCCCGATCTCGGACTCGTGCACGGCACCGGCCATTACCTGGGTGATCTTCAGGGAGGGGTCGGTTACCAGATCGTCGTAGTCGTCGTGGGCCGCGGCGAAATCGGCCTGGCGCTGCTCGAATGTGGAGCGGGCTTCCTGCACCTGCTGTTGCTGCTGGCGCTGGGTGCCCTGCGCTTCACGCTGAGCGAGTTTCCAGTCGAACAGGGCGTCCTCGTAGGCCGCCTGGTCGAAGTTGTGCTGCTCCAGCGTCGGGCGGGGGTCGGTCGGCTGCGGCGCGGGCCGCTGCGTGTCCTGCCCTTGGTCCGGCTGCTGGCGTAGGGCCAGGTCGCGCCAGCGATCCGCCTCGCGCTTTGCATCAAGCGCCTCGCGATTCGCACGGTTCACGTCGCTCCAGCGAGGCCGCTTGCGCTGCTCGCGCGACGCGTCGTCTCCCTGTTGCTCCTGGTCCTGTTCGGACGTGGTGTCATCGGGTTGCGCGGCCTGCCCGCCTTCCTGCTGCTGCGTGCCGAGCTGCTGCTCGGTCGCCGGCGCTGGCGCAGACTTGCCCGCTTCCGCCGCCTGGGTGGCGACAGCCTCGGTTCCGGTCTCGGTATTCATCGTTTCCTCAGTGCGTGATGGCCGGATGCCGTCCGGTGCGGTCGATCAGAACGGGCCGCTTGGTTCCTGCGGCCCCATGGACGGGTCGCCCATGAAAAAGCCGGCTTGCGCCGGCTCGGGTTCGAACTCTTGGTTGTCGGGGCCAATGGGCACCGGTACACCGGACATTCGCTCCAGCAGCAGGTGCGTTTCGACCTGCGTCTGGTCGGCGTCGGCGTTGTACTTGCGCGCCTGCGCTTCCTTGCTCTTGGCGTCCGCGACGTCCTTGGGATTCGGCGGCGGTGGCGCCTCGGGCTGCTCGCCTTCCTCGGGCTCCAGCAGCTTCTGCGCAACCAGGATGCGCCGCAGCCCCTTGACCGTCTCGTCGAGGCCGGGCGTGTCCATGTTCTTGAGTGCGCCGTACATCGCCAGGCCAGCAGCGGGGCCGCCGCCTGTCGCGAGCTGCATCAACGAATCCGCAGTCTCCATGCGTTGGGTCGTAAAGCTGGGCCCGGCCGCGACCGCAACGTCGTACTTCGCCTGCGACAGATCGTTGACCTTGACCCAGGTCTGCGACTCGTCGTCGAACACCTGCTCGTTGAGCGTGACGTAGTCCTCCGAGCCGTCCTCGCCGAGGATGCGCTCCACCCGCTCGGTGTCGTAGACCTTCGGGATCAGGTCGACTAGCTGCTCGCCTACGAAGCGAATGGCGCGCGCCAGGTTGTCCGTGTAGTCGAACGTGGCGACGTCGCCCTCGCGCTGCAGGGCCAGGATCGCGCGGCCACTCTGCTGCCCCTTGCGCACGCCCAGTGAAGGGTCGTGCTGTCCGGAGACGGCCTTGATGTCGTCATTGTCGATCTGCGCCAGCTGCAGCATCGCGGTCGGGAACGCCGGGGGCGCCTCGCGCGTCGGCCGGCCGCCGTTCGGGGCCTTGGGATCCACGTTGTACGGCAACGCCTCGGCATTGCTTTCGCTCATGCCTTCCCACTGGGCCTCATGCCCCAGGACCATCGCCGGCGTGTAGAGCATCGGCGACTTCGGCTGCTTGGCGACGACCTCGATCATGGAGCAGCGGTCGAAGTTGTAGAGCCGCTGGGCGTCCTTCATCGGGCGAATCTGGCCGTACCAGTGTTCCTTGCCCTCAATGTTGATCAGGTCGCCCCAGACCGGAACCAGCGGGATGAACTTGCCCGGCCACGGGGTCGGACCTTCCAGCACCTCGGTGCCAGACACGATGGAGACCTTGACCTCCCATGACTGGACGATGCGTTCGGAGACCTTCGTCACCGGCGGCTTCGCAGCGCCGTCCGGGCCCGGCCGAGGGTTGGCCAGCTCATCGGCGATCTTGTCGAACTCAGCCGCGTCCACGACTCGCCCGTCTGACAGCAGCACGATGCGCTTCTCGACCGGGTCACGCTCCCAGTAGCGGGCGATCCTGACGTCATCAGCACCCCACCAGTCGCCGGCGTCGAACACCTTGGCCGATTCGAAGTCGACCGGCGAGGCCTTGGGCCAGCGCTCCTTGAACTCGAGCTTCGAGATCCGCTCCGGCTCGAAGGCGAAGCGGCCGTCGCGCTTATCCTTCTCCTTGGCCGACGGGTCGAACAGCACGGCGAAGGGGTTGCGCTTCTCCTTGATCCGGATGTCCTGCTCGAAGGCGCTGTCGTCGGTGTAGGCGGTCTCGATCCCGATCACGCCGAAACCGCCGTTTGCGCTGAAGAAGCCCGCCGTGTCGTAGGCCTCGTCCGCGTGGCTGGCTGCCTCAATGTTGCGCACCAAGCCCTGCATGATCTCGCCGGCGCGCTTGGTGCCGTTGCGGGTCGCAACCACCTTGATCTGCGGCCGGTTCTGGCGCATGTCGTTGGTGACTTGCTTGGAGTGCTGCCGGACCTTGTTGAACTCGTAGACGGGCCGGTTCTTGCGCTTGCGCTTGAGGTGGGCGTCCCACTGGTTGCCAGGGATGAAGCCGAATTTCAGGTCGTCGACGGCGTCGGCGCGCATGGGGGCGTCGAACTCCACGGCACGGCCGAAACGCTCCCGCATCGTCGCCAGCGGGTCGGCTTTCTTGCTCTTGGTCGCCATCAGCCGAACTCGGACCGGATCGCCAGCGGGCGGGCGCGCTGCTCGACGCACGCGAAGCGCAGCATCATCAGGCCGTAGCGGGTGGCGCTGAGCAGGTCGTCATTGAGCTTCACGATCTTCCCGTCCTTTCGGTGATAGAGCCGGCATTCGTCGAACCAATCCGTTAGGTGGCTGAAAACCTTCAGCCGGCCAGTGAGCATCCGGTCGAGCATGTCGATCACACCGGCCTCGACGCCGTTGCCGCCGTTCTCGAAGGTCGCCCGCTCGTCGAGCATGTTCAGTTGCTGGTCGCGGTACTGCTGCGCCAGTTCTTCGCCGCTGCCCTTGTCGTGCTGCAGACCGTCGTGCGGCCACGCCCACGGCAGCCAGTCGCCCCAGGGGCGCAGCGCCGCTGCGTGGATCACCGGCGTCGCCTCGCGCTTGCGGTAGGCCGCGGTGACGTAGAGCACGTCCGCATCGCGGTCCCAGGCCAGCTTGACCGCGCCGAATGGGTGGTCGTAGCCGAAGTCCATGCCGCCGATCTGCACCCAGTGCGCCGGGATCGCGAACGGCTCGACCTTAATGTCCTCGTCCGCGACCGGGAAGATCCGGCCGCTGCCGAGCATCGGAATACCCTTTGCGCGCGCGTCGCGTTCGTGCGCCGGGTAGCTGGCGATGATCGCGGCGCGCTGCTCGTCCGTGTAATGGTCGGCGTCGTTGATCGTCATCGTGACCTTGGCGCGGTCTGGCGCCTCCTCCATCACGAACCGCTTCACCGTGTCCGACATGCCCTGCAGAGGCGTGAAGGTCATCATAGCCAGGCCACCGGTCGCGTTGGTGCGCGTCAGGCCCTCGGTGTAGATGTCGAGCGGCGGCTCCTCATCCGGCCAGAACACGTCGATCGAGTCGCCCTGGAACCGCTCGCGGCCCTGGTCGTAGCTCTTGAAGATCACCAGCGACACGCCGCCGCTAACATGCCGGACCTTGGCCTGGGAGGCGCAGTCCGGCACCTGGGGGTGCGGCGATATCCGCACGATGTCGGCGCCCGGCACGGTGCCGGTTCCGCGCTCGGTGGCGCGGCCCAGCAGCACACGCTGCGCCGCGTCGCGCGAAACCGTCATCGTCTCCGAAGCGACCCAGGCCACGATCGGGCGGTCGAACACCCGGCCGGCCCACCAGGTCGGGTACTTGCCGGTAAGGTGCATCGCCAACTCGTAGCCGGCCGCCAGCGTCTTGCCGAGTTGGTTGCCCGCCATGAGCAGGCGTTCGCGGATCGCCTTGCCCAGCGCGTGGAACTCGGCCTGCTTGGCGTAGGGCTTGTAGCTCGCCAGGCGGTTGGTTCGCACGCGGCGATCGACCTCCTCAAGCAGGGCGACAAGCTCCCGACGCTCATAGACGTCGAGCGCGTCGACCTGCAGCACCGCGGCGTTCATTACGCGCTGACGGTCAGCCTGGCCGGGCCTGCGACCGCTCCCTGGTCGCCGAACGAAGGCCCATCCAGGACCGTGACGGCGAACAGCTGGTTGTAGACCTCGCCGTTGTCGAGGGTGACCTCGCAGCGCAAGAACGCGCAGCCGCAGCGGACAGCCTCGATCAGGACGCGCACCTCGCGGCCGACGATCGACGGCGTCGCCATCCCGACCGCGGCGATCACCGACATGTCCCAGACCGCGCTAGCGATCGAGCGTCCCGCCGGCAGCGCGCCATTGAAGTTGGCGACCAGGCAGCGCTTCTCGCGCGCGTACAGCCGCGACTCGTGGACCCGCGTCCGGTAGTGCCCAGACACGTAGGCGCGCGTCACGCGGCCCAGCTCCTCGCAGCCAGCCAGCGCGTCGACCTCGATCAGGATCGCGAAACTCTCGGTGGCGGTGAACTCGCCGCCGTTGGCGCCCTGGAACTCGATGCTCAATGCCGGGCCGGTGATATGCCCGGGCACGAACGCGGTTTGCGGGTTGCCCGCCGGCTCGGTGTTCGGGTATTCGACGGAGGGGCCGCCGTCGTCCAGCATGAACTTCGCGCCCGACACGTCGCCGAACTCGGAGCCGGCCTGGTAGCTCTGGACCGTGATGCGCACCTGCGGCAGCGGGTCCGGCGCCGGCGTGAACTCGATCTGCCATTGCACATCGTTCACCGCGTCGGCGCTGACGGTGCTGCCGACGAGCGTCGCTGTCGTGCTGGTGAATGAGAACGGGAGACCGCTCTCAGCGATCGGGACCCAGTTAGGCATCGGAACTGCCCTCGCCCTGCGCGGCGCCGGTCGCCTTCGCCATCAGCACCGCAAGGCGCTGGCTGATCTGGGCGTCGCTGGCCTGCATCAGCGGGCTGTCCTCGTCGCCGGAGAGTGTGACGTTCTCGCGGTAGCGCTTCGACCACTTCGCTAGCAGCTTCAGACGCGTTTCGACCTGCAGGCGGCGGTGGCCGAGCATGTCCTCGGTGACCACTTCGATACCGTCCGCGGTCTTCTTCGTGCGCTTACCGAGCTTCGGCGTGTCGGCGATGCGCAGCGCTTCGGCGGCTAGCGCGTCGTAACCGTCCTCGCGCGCCTCGAGGAAGTCCTTGTCGAACTCGATATGCGCACGGCGCCAATCTGAGACCGTTCGCACCGCCGGCATGTTCGCGCCGCGGCAAACCGCCGCCAGGGGTTCGCCCTTCGATACGCGCCCCAGGATCTCGGCCGCCTTCTTCGCGGTGTAGGTCGTCGGGCGCGCCATGGTCAGTTGCTCACGGCCCGGTCAGTGGCGATCACCGCTTGCGCGGCTCGGACATGGACGTCGCATTCGTCGGCGGCTGCAATAACTCGCGCCGCACTCGCTCGCCGTAGTTCGGCGGCGCCATCACCGACGCCGGCGGCGGCATCGGCTTCGGACACAGTGGCGGCCGGGCAATCCCACCATGAGCGCAGGCGCTGAGCGCCAGTGCGCAGGTCATGGACGAGGCGATCGTGCTCAGCTTGCGCATTGGCGCGCTCCAGTTCGTGTTGGCGGCCGATGTCGGCCAGTTGCAGCGCGTGGGCGCGTTCGGTGGCGCGCGCGGTTTCGGTGGCGTCGAGCCGGTCCCGCACCGCCTGCGCGGCGCTCTTGGCAATCGCGTCGTGCGCCAAATCCAGGCGCCAGGACTGCACGCCGACCAGCACCAGCAGCAGGAGCGCCAGGCCGGCGAACACGGTTGCGCGCACGCCGCCGAGCAGCTGCACCAGCGCGGTCACAGCGGGCCACCCGTCGTCGGCGTGACCGGGTCCAGTTCGAACGGCGGCGGCTCGATGTTCGCGGCGCGCATCAGGCCCTCCAGACGATAGACGTGGCGGATCAGGCGCCCCTCGCGGGCTTCCAGGCCGGTGACGCGGGTGGACAAGCGCCCCACTTCGTCGCGGAGCATCTGAATCACGCTGATTTCGGTTTCCGCGCTGACGGCGGCAACGCGCTGCTGGCGCCACCACAGGCCGACGCCGCCGGCGCCGATCGCCAAACCGCCGAGTGCTGTCCCGAGAGCTTGGAAGTCCATCAGGCGAGCGCCTTGCGAGCGCGCTCATAGCGCGCCCTGCGGTCGGCGCGGCCGTTCTGACCGCCGTTGATTCGGGTCGTGATCTTGTCGAAGGCGCCGACGTCGGCCAGGGCGTTCAAGTTGTGGTCGCTCCAGTAGGCGCCGGCAGCGATCGCGCCCCAGCGCGGCGTCGCCAGCTGATCGGGATCGGCGACGAAGTCCGGTGCATCGGGGAAGCGCTCGCGGATCAGGTCGCGCACGGCTTCGTAGTTCGCCGCGCCGGTGTTCTGGATCGGACCGCGGCCGCGGTACTTCCATCCATCGCCCGGCTTCGTGTTGCCAAGGCGGCCGCCGTAGACGTGGTTCGCAATCGCTTCGGGCTTCCGTGCCAGCGCGTCGGCCTGGGCCTTGGTAAAGCGTGTCGGCCAGGTAGCCAGTAGGCCGGCCGCGCCGTAGTTGAGGTTCTCAACCAGGCGCCCGAGGCTGCCGGACTCGTGCCCGACCTGGGCCAGGAAGGCGGCCAGTCGCGCCGGCGTGGTGATGTCGTACTTCTCGCAGGCTTCGGTCAGCGGCGCTGCGAAGGCGGCTGCGTCGGAACGCGCGCAGCCGATGGCCCGCACGAGCATGTCGGCGGTGATCGGCTTCATTCGGGGCTCCAGAAACGCGAACGGCCCGCCGGTTAGGGCGAGCCGCAGGGACAATTCTTGACGATGCGCGCTTTTTACTCCGGCGGTACGTACTCGTCAAGCTCCGTCATCGCGACAGCCTCGCGTGCATCCAGGTGCGCGCGAGGCGCAACTCGTCCTTGAAGCGCTTCAGGCTGACCGCGTCGACCACCACGTGGCTGACCAGTTCGGCTTTCTCGCGCTGGGTCATGGCCCGGATCTGGTACTGCACGCGCAGGCACTCGGCCTCCAGGGGGTTGAAGCTGCGCAGGGCGAGCCAGGCGGTCTGGACGGTCTCGGTCTCGGCGGTGAACGTCGAGTCGTAGCGCGGCGCCGCGGCGTAGCGGTTGCGCGTCTCCCTCGCCGGCACCGGGTCGCAGGCCCAGGCCGGCAGCACCGGGCGCGGGTTGTCGTCGGTCGCAGCCAGGACGCCGGCGGCCATGTGCAAGCGCCTACCCTGCCCGCCACGGTCGAACGAGACCAGCCGACGCGTCGCCGCGTCGCGGGTCCCCGGCGCGAACTCCAGGCCGCGCGCCGTCGGGCTGTCGCCGGTGAGGCTCTCCGCCTCGTCCCACTCGTCCGGGCGCTCCTCGCCGTAGGCGCGGCCCCAGCGGAGCAGGCGCAGTTCCAGTTCCTCGGGGCTCAAGCCGCCTCCTCGCGCGCAGGCGCGCACGCGATGTCGGTGGCTACGGGCGGCGGCGCAGGCTCCTCGTGGAACAGCCCAGGCGCGATCGCCTCGCGGATGGCCGGCTCGACCGTAACCACGAGTCGCGCGCCCAGGTCGTCGGGCTCGCAGCGCTCGAGCACGATGCGGCGCAGCTGCTTGTCGTCGACCCAGGCCACGCCGTTGAGCGCGTCGCTGAGCACCTTCTCGCAATTGCCCAGGTCTATGCACCGCACCTCGTCGTCCCATGCGTCGGGGTTCTTGCGGGCGCGCTTGGCCCAGTCCTGCGGCCGCGCGGGGAACAGGCGGACCTGCAGGGACATGCGGCCAGCCAGGGGCGCGCGCATGCCCGCCTGCCTCGCCAGCCAGCCGACCTCGGCCTTGTATGCCTTGGCCTCCTTCGTCGGGACCATCGCGGGGTGGCCGTTGATGACGAGGGCGCGCCAGTAGCGGTTGGCGCTGATCGGGTACGGCAGGACGAGGGTGATGCTCATCGGCGGGGGCTCCGGTTGGTGCTCGGGGTGCGGCGCAGGGGAACCTCGCGCGCCGGCGGCGCGAACAGGCGCTCGACCTCGGCGTGCGGGAAGGTGACGGCAGGGATCGGGCCGTAGAAGGCGTCCACGCGCTCGATGCGCGCGCCCAGGCGCCAGGCGGTGGACTCGCGGGACCAGGTCATCAGGCGCGGACGGGCGCCGGCGCAGTCGTCGACGACCACGTACAGTCCGGGCTCGGTGGGGCGCGCGGGGGCGAATGCCCAGTTCATGCCGCCCTCGCCCACCGGCGACGCCCGGCTATGCTGGTCGGACCTTTGGGGAGGGCGCAGGGATGACGAGCGTTGAGTGGGCGGCCTGGATGCAGGCGGTGGGTAGCGTCGTGGCGATCTTGGCCGCTGTCGCGATCGCGTGGTGGCAGCACCACGAGGCAACCAGTGCTCGCGAGCGCGATGGGATGGCGCGCGCACGCAGCCTGGCGCTGGCAATCCTTCCGTCGATGGCCGAGTACAAAAAGCGGGTGAGCCTGCTGGCCAATGTCGACGACCGGGTATCGTTGAGCTGGATTCACGTGGCTAACGCGGTCGAGCCGGGCGACACCGTGCAACGAAACGTGTTCCAACTGCACGAGCTCGGGGCAGCAGCTGGCGCCATGCAAAGGCTGTTGCGCTACTCGATCGAGTGCCGGGAGACCGCCTTGTCCGTCAGCCGCACCGCATCGCTGGGCGCAGACGGTCAGTTCGAGAACGTTCAAAGCTCCAGCGGTCTCGCGGCCGTGCGAACGCTGGACGACAAGATCGACAAGGCGATCACGGCTCTCAACGCGTTGTTCGACAAACAGTAGGCGCGGCATCAGGGCTGCCCCAGCGCGTCGAGCCAGGTGCGTCGCCAACGCGCTGCGGTCGACTTGTGCATACCGAACTCGCGCCGCAGCGTGCCGATGTCGGGGGCTGCGCCCTTGAAGTGCAAAGCGATTCGCACCGCGATCGCGACGGCTCCACCGCCGGTGCCGGGAATGTTGTCCCGATAGCATTTGCGGCCAGATACGGAGCCGATGTAGACGGCCGGCGCGGCCAGCGCGTCACCCTGCACGCCGCGGTAATGGCGCTTCTCGATCGTCTCTGGCTGGCATCCAGCGATCAAAGCGGCCTCGGCGGCGGTCAGCCAGCCGTGCTGGCCGCAGTCGTAGCGCTTGCGTTCCCGAACCGGCGCGGTCACAGGTCCACCTCGTCCAGGTCGTCGCCGAAGTCGTGGTCGGCGTGCTGACGGCGGATCTGTTCGCGTTGCTCCTGCTCGGCCGCTCGGCGCGCTTCGGCCGCGCGCTCCTCGGCCGTCGGCGCGAGGATCTGCCGGATTCCCTCGATCGAGCGCTCGGCCACACCAGGGGTGACGATCGGTGCGCGCGGCTTGGGCGCCTCCAGGATCCCGACCGGCGCCTCCGGCAGCGGCTGCCCAGACATCACCGCCGCGTGCACCACGTCGTAGGCGGCGCGCAGCTGCCGGTCCTGGCCGCGCCCGTCGGCGCTGCGGTAGGCGTAGCCGTCGACGTGCATCCACACGGCCCGGGCGAAGCGGGACGCGGTGTCGGGCTTCCGTAGGTCGAGCTGCACCCGCTCGATCGACGGGATGCCGAAGCACATGGCGCGGAAGCGCGGCGCGTTGGGCGGGAACTCGCGGCCTTCGGCGACGCAGGCGCGCAGGCCCTCGGCGAGCTGGTCAGGGCCCAGGCCGGCGAGCGCCGCGCCCCAGGTTTGGGCGGCGACGCCGGTCGCTGCGACGCCGAACTGGCTGGCCCAGGTGTTGCCGTACATGCCGAGCATCCGCTCCCACAGCGCCTCAAGGCGCGACGCGGGTTGCGGTTCCCTCGAGGACGTCGCCGGCGCCGGGCGCGGGTTCGGATCGTCCGGCGGTGCGATCGTCGTGGACTGCTGCTGATCGGTCCGCAAGGCTTTGGCCGCCGTTGCGGCCGCTGTGGCTGCGCGTTGCATGGGTGCCTCCGGTGGGTTGCTTCAGGGCTTCCGCGTGCCGGCTGCGCGCCGTCGCAATGGCCCAGGTGAACGGGTTGGATTTGCCGAGCGAGACGCCCTCGGCCGCGGCGTCGCCGAGCGTCTCGGACGTCACGCCCTCGCCGAGAGCGGCCAGCAGGTGGGGATGGCTCGGGTTCGTGGTCGGGCATCCGGCCTGCCGCATGAGCAGGCACGCGCGCCCTGCGTCGGTCGGGGCGCCGCGGCTCGTGCCCACGCTGGGTGTGCTAGCCGCAAGAGGTTCTTTGGTGGGATCTGGGGTCTGGGGTCTGGAAGCCGTAACATCACGCCGCACGTCGTCACGTTCGTCACGGCTATCGTCACGCTTCACGTCACGCTGTTCGTCACGTCCATTGCGTGACGCAAGCGCCATGACCGCCGCTTCCAATTCCTCAGCACTGGCGTTGAATTCCAGGACGACACCGTTGTCGCGCAGCAGCGTGAACATCGCGGCGCGTCGGTCGCGATATCGCTTGGCGCGTTCTGCCTGGGAAGACTTGCGGTCGGACGGCTGGGCATCCATTCGCCCTGACGCCTTCGCGATCTCCTCGTCGGCGCGGCCGTTGCGGCGCACACCGTCGTCACCGACTGGGAAGTACTTGTCGGCGACCTTGCGCACGGCGGCTTTGTCCGCGGCGGAGGTCGCGCCGGCGATGGTGTAGAGCTCGCCATGGGCCGCCGGCAGCGGCTCCTCCTCGGCGTAGTAGGCGATCAGCAGCCGCAGGTACACGCCGTGATCCGTCAGCGACAGGCGTGTCGTGTCGCGCAAGTAGTCGCCGCCGTAGAACTCGAAGTAGTTCATCCCAGCAACCGCCCTTGGCGCTGCGCGTCCTCGATGCGGCGGCAGGCGGTGTCGAAGTAGAACGGCACCGTTTCCATGCCGACGAAGCTGTAGCCGGCATCAAGTGCGGCCAGAGCGGTGCTGCCGGCGCCCATGCACGGATCGCAGATGACGCTTCCCGGCGGTGCATCAACGAAGGGCAGACACCATGCCATCAGCGCCTGCGGCTTCTGCGTCGGGTGCACGCGGCGGACGCCGGCCGTGACTTCATGGCGCGCAGCGGCGCCGACGCACACGCCATCCCACAGGAGGCGAAAGACCCGCGTTACCGCGTCCGCGTTGACGTTGGTCCACGCCATTTCGGCGTCGCCTTGGTCGCGGATCTTGCCGGTTGGCACCTTGTCCCAGGCGAGCCAGCGGCCGCGCGGCAGCTTTTCGTGGAACTTGTGAGCGCCCCACAGCAGGATGCGATCCGAGAACGGCAGCAGTGAGGCGACGTCGAACGGGTTGCCCGGGTCGTCGCCTTCGATTCCGTCGGGAAACTGGGTTGCGATTCCGGTCGAGTGGATGCCGGCCGCCGTCTTGCGACGCTTATCCTGGATGGCGTACGGCCGACCAGCGCCCGGCGCGCGACCCGTGACCGACTTTCCGGTCACGTTGGTGTTGAGCCCTTGCCCGTACGGCGGATCACTCACGATGGCGGCGGGCCGCTCGATCAGGGGAAGGATCTCCCGGCAATCACCCAAATAGAGGGTCGCGCGTCCGATGGTCTCGATTCGGCTCATGCATCCACCGTCCCCGCCGCGGCGCGGCCCTGTCGTCCGCTGCGGTTGACGTGCTCGCGGCGCTCGCGCTCCTGGCGCCGGCGCGCTTGCTGCAGCTGCCGGGTCTCCTCGGCGTCATAGCTGGTCAGGTGCCAGCGGCCGCAGTGCGCGCACTGGTAGAAGCTGCGCGGAACCCGGGCGCCCTCGGGCGACTTCTTCTGGGCGTTCGCCATGACTGCGGCGGCCTGCTGGTGGCGCTTGTACTTGCGCTTGCCCGTCGGCTGGCAGATTCGGACGGTCATGGCGTCACCGCCACGCTGAGGCGGTCCATGCGCGATTCGATGCCCTTGAGCGCGCGCACGGCGATGATGAATTCGCGCTGCAACTGCGCCGCCTCGTCCTCTGGCGCCAGGGGCTGCGGCTCGGCGTATCCGGCCTCGCGCAATTCGTGGGTGGCCAGGATGTGGACCCCGGCCTGTCGCGCAGCCTTGCGCACGAGCGCGAGCTCGCCCAGGTCGAGCTTTTCGCGCTTGTCGAGGTTCAGGCAGTGCGACAGCTTGCGGCCGGCGTCGTCCGCCGGCATGGCCGGCCACAGCAGCGCGCCGACCTTCTTGAATCCCCCGAGCGCGAGCACCGTCGAACGGATCGCGTCCTCGTAGGAGTCGAAAAACAGCGGGATTTGAGGCGAGACCATGTGGGTTTCCCTTTCGGTCCCACACCGTGGGACGGCGTGGGACAAGCCCTTGCGGGTACAAAAAAAGCCCGCCCCCTCTCGGAGCCGAGCCGTTGAAATCAGGTAGATCGAAAGCCCAGGTCGTTGAGCTGGTGCGCTTGTGCGGCGGCAACGCCTTCGCCGTCACGCGGACCGCGCATGGCGTCGACATTCGTCGGCTGCGTCTGCCCGAGCGCCTGCCCCGCCCGGCCGGAGTGGCCGACGTGCTGGTGCTCAAGCGTGGGAAGTGAGCGCGCCACGTCAGCGACGCCCCAGGCGGGCGTCCGCCTGCCGGTAGGATGGGAGTGCGACCCCACCACCACTACCGGAGACGGACATGGATTTGACCGCGATCACCACCGTGCTAGCCTCGCTCGACTTCATTCGGAAGGGCTTGGCCGCCGCCGTCGAAGTGCGGGACTTCAACGCGGTCGCGGCAGAAGTGGCGAAGCTCAACGAGGCGCTTATCGGCGCCCAGAGCGCCGTTCTCACGCAAAACAGCACCCTCTTTGCGCTCCAGAAAGAAAACCTCGAACTGGCAAAGGAACTGGCCAAACTCAAAGAGGCCCTGGCGCAGCGTGGCCGTTACGTGCTGACTCAGCTCTCCCCGGGCGTGTTCGTGTACCGCGTCAAAGAGACCGTAGTACTGGCGGCAGAGGGCGACCCAGTCCCCGCGGAACCGGAGCACTTCGTGTGCCAGGACTGCTTCGACAACCGCGGGCAGCGGGTCATCTTGCAAAGGCACTCCGACGTCGGAGACGTCACCCTCGACTGCGGCTCCTGCAAGACGCAGTACAGGACGGGCGAGTTCATCCCCTACCCGGAGATCGCTGTGCCCGGATCCGATTTCTACTGAGCGGCCCATCAGGCGGCCTCCGTGTTGCCCTGGACCGCGAGTCGGACGTGGTAGCCGGTCACCTGTCCCTGCTCATTGCGGGTCCAGGTCACGTCCGGGCGCAGTTCCTCGCACCGGACCCCGGTGACCCGCTCGATCGCTGGGCAGTGCTCCTCCGGGACGTTGTCGCGCAGGCGCCAGTTCGTGATGACGTTCGGACGGACGCCGATGGCAGATGCCAACTTCGAAGGCCCGGTCGCTTTGTGGATTGCTGTGTCGAGAGCGCTCATGCGCGAAACCTACACTTTTCGTGTAGTTCGTGCAACACGTATCGTGTACGACACCCGTACACGTGATGTGTACGCTCCGGTCGATGGAACTGGGTCCCCGGATCAAGCACGCACGCAAGGCTGCAGGCCTCACGCAGCTGCAGTTGGCTGAGCGCTGCGGGTGGGATCCGCCGTCTCGACTGGCAAATTATGAACAGGGCATTCGAGAGCCCAGCCTGGCCGACCTTCGTTTGATCGCCACCAGTGTCGCTAGCAGCGGCCTGAGCTTCGCATGGCTCGTAACCGGCGAGCAGCCGCCTGCGGTCGCGTCTCAACTCCAGCGACCCGACCCTGCAACGCTGTCCGCCGCGGTTGAATTGGGACGTCGATCACTAGAGTTGATCGGCGACGACACCTTCAACCCGGAAGAGGACGGCGAAATCGTGGCGCAGGCGTACGTGTACTTGATCGCGCAGCAGCAGACCAAGGTCACCCGCTCGAATGTGGTCGATTTCGCTGCGGAACTGAAGCGGCGGACCGAGGGTGATCGACATGGGGCTGAACGAAAACGAGGAACTGGAACGGCTGGCGCAACTGGTGGCGGAACGCGCGCAGCGGGGCCAAAGGAAGGCGCCAAAACTAAGGCTCGTAAGGCGGGCTGACCTCGAGGCCCCAAGGCCCGGGCGCCTCTCCTCGACCGATCGCGATGTGATCTACCGGCGTGTCAGAGACCTGGCGCGCATGTACTGGCTAGCGTGGTTGGTGCGACAGGAAACAGAGCACGTCGGTGGAACTGTCGAATGCCTCGACGATGACGAGCTGCGTGCGCTGCGCGAGAAAATGGAGCGAGCCAGGGAGTGCCGCGTCGATGGAATCGCGTTCGACGAGGCTGGACTGGTTCGAGAGAACCACCTCTGATGGAGGCTGCATGAAACTCAAGCTCGCCACGTGCTTACTGGCTATCACGATCCCGGCCCAGGCCACCGGTAACGCCCCGTTCTGTGTGTTTAGGACCGGCCTGCAGCAGTGCTTCTATTACTCCGTTGAGAGCTGCCAGAGCGCAGCGCGGACCCTCGGCGGTATGTGTTCGCCAAACCAGAACCAGGACAAGCAGCCCGCGGCAGTCCAGCTCCAGCACCCGGATTTCGTAGGTGCGATGCGAGAAGGTCAGGAACGAGGTGCACGCGAACGGCGGGCCCAGGAAGAACATGCGGCGCGGTTGCGGCTCATTGAGGCCCAGACGGCTGCGGTCGGAGCGAACGCACGTGCCGAGCCGGCCCCCACGGTCACCTATACCTGCCAAGGCAGCGACGGGAAGGCTTTCACGAGCCAGCTTCCCATCATTGGGTGCGTGGTTACCGCCATCGACTTCTAACGCCCCTCCCCCATTCCATGCGAACAAGCCCGCTCAGGCGGGCTTTTTCTTGTCCGCTGCACTAGCAGGCAGGCCCAGACGGGCCTAATCGGGAACTACACGATACGTGTTGCAATGCCTACACGCTTCGTGTAGGTTGCTCTCCAGGCCCTCAAAACCCCTCAACCGAGGACTGGGCCCGGAGCCACCCATGAACGTCTCTACCGCTTCCGCCCTGATCGGCCGCTACGTCGCCGAGGGCCGCATCGACCACGCCACCGCCGCTCGCGCCCAGGACGAGATCCGGCGCGTCGAGTACTACGGCAACCGCATGACCGGCGCAGACCGCCGCCGCCTGCTGTCACTGCGCTTCGGGATCGTTGACGCACCGCAGGCATCCGCCCTGCAGCGCCCGTACGCGCCAGCGACCTTCGAGGGCGTCGATGCTGATGGTTTCGCCCGCTACTCCAACGTCGTGTTGGGTTGAGGGGCTGAGCCATGGCCACCGCCTACGACTCTTGGAAGGATGCGCCCGCTCCGGTGGACTACCGGGCGGAGCGTGTGACCGCCCGCATCGCCGAAATCGTCGAGGACACGGTCGTCGTGTCCGAGCTGATCGGCGACAGCGACCACGCGTGGCTCGGGGAGGCGGTCGCCCACGCCTATAAGACGGACGACTGGGCGTTCGTGCGGCGGGAGGCCGAACGGCACCTGGACCCGGCTATCCGCGCGGTGGCCGAGGCCGACGTAGACGAGGAGATCGCTCGGGCCGACGAGGCCCGCAGTGAGGCTTCCGGCTGGTCGCGGGAGTGCGCGGCATGAGCGACTCCATCATCGGCCGCCTTGCGGCACACCCCTATCAGTGCGGTGACGAGCTGCCGGCAGTGGGCACAAGTGTCTTGATTTCCGGGGCCAACCAGGACGTCGAGAGCGACCAGCACCGCTCTTACAGCTGGCGGACCGTCGTCGGCTACTCCCATGCCGACAAGTTCGTCTGCCTGCAGACGCGCGACTGCTGGCCGACCGTCGAACGCCTTGAGAACTGCTGGATTGCGGAAATCCGCGTGTCGCGCTCCGAGGTTCGTTTTCGGGTCGCTCAACGCGCAGAAGGCGGTGCGGCATGAGCCCGTCCCGCTTTGACTACCTGCCGAACCTGGCGACGATCCCCGCGCCGGTCCCGCCCGAGCGCGACAAGGGCATCGTCGACGTCAACGAGAACACGATCGCCGACCGCGACGTCGTCGAGCAGGCTCGCAAGCACATCGCGTCGCTGCGCGCTGGGGGTGAGGCATGAGCGCCGCGGCCGAGCCCGTCGACGTTCTGGCCCTCGTGCGTGACCAGGCTGACTACCACCCCGAGATGATGGCGAGCGGGGAGGAGTGGGAAGCCGCGGTCGTCGCGCTGGCCGAACTCATCCGCACGAACAACGCCCTGCAAGACGCCATCGAGAAGCATTGGGACGCGCTGCCGTCGGACGTTTGGACCGCTGCGACGGCCGCGGCGGGTGCCCTCATTCAAGTAGGCGGTGCCGCATGACCGCCCAGATCGAGCGCGAGCCGCGCGAGGGCGTGGAACTCGCTGAGCGCTGGACGTGGCGCGACTACGCCGCGATGGCCCTCTCCTACGCCCTGATCGCTGCGCTCGCCTGGGCGCTGGTCTGCGGCGACCTCGTGCCGGTCGTCTGCCTGCTGCTGGCGACCGCCCTCCTCCTGATCCTCACCCACCCCGACCAGCCGCGCGCCGCGGCGAAGGAATGACCATGAAGTTCGAGATCAATCATCGTTGGAACGGTTTCGTCCTCTACACCTGCGAGCTGTCGGCCGAGATTGCTGGCCGCGAGTACGGCGTGCGGCTTGGAATTGCTATCAAGGAGGCCCAGGCCGCCGGCGTAAGCCTGAGTTTCGCCAACCTCCGCGGCGCCAACCTCCGCGGCGCCAACCTCAGCGACGCCGACCTCAGCGGCGCCAACCTCAGCGACGCCGACCTCAGCGGCGCCGACCTCAGCTACGCCAACCTCAGCGGCGCCGACCTCAGCGACGCCGACCTCAGCGGCGCCAACCTCAGCGGCGCCAACCTCAGCGGCGCCAACCTCAGCGACGCCGACCTGACGCCGATCCGCGACGACGTGTGGGCCGTTCTGGCGGCCGCGCCGGGCGAGGCCCGCGCCGTGCGCGATGCGCTGGCCGCGGGGCGCGTCGAAGGGTCGGTCTACGCCGGGGACTGCGCGTGCCTGGTCGGCACGATCGCGAATGCGCGCGGTGTCGCCTACACGGAAATCGAAGGCCTGCGGCCGGCGAGCTCGCGGCCGGCGGAACGGTTCTTCATGAACATCCATCGTGGCGACACGCCGGAAAACAACCAGTCGTGTGCGCTCGCGCACGAGTGGGCGTCCGACTTCGTCGTTCGCATGGAGGCGGCCTTCGCTCCGAAGGTCGACGCGCAGCCGTGACGGTCGTGGTGCGCAACCCGCACGCGGTGGTGCGTCTCGCGCGCCACATGGTCGAGCGCACCTATCGGGGCGCGACGCCTACCTCCGCCATCACCGCGCCGCTGCCGGCCGACAAGCCGCAGGACCCCGATAAGGGCCTGCTCGCGCAGCGCGACGCCTACTTCCGCCAATCAGCCGCGACCGTTGCCGGTCGCGTCGCGCCCTACGAATCCACCACCAGGAGCAGTACCCGATGAGCAAGCGGATCTACATCGTCAACGGCGGCGAGCAGCCGCGCCTCGTCCGCGCCGGCAGTCGTTCGGCCGCGATCAGCCACGTCGTGCGCACGACCTACACCGCGGCCGTTGCGTCGCAGGACGACATCGTCACGGCGCTGGGCCAGGGCATCAGGGTCGAGGACGCGGGCGCCGAAGATGGCGAAACCGAATGAACGCGATCCTCGCTCCCGTAGCGGCTTCGTTGCCGTTTGCCCTGGGTCAGGTGCTGCGCGATGTGCCTGCGGACGCCTACCACGAGCGCCGTCTCGACGTGGCCAACAACAGCGGCCTCGAGGTCATCGACACCCGTAGCCCCGCGCACTATCGCTACTGGGTCGAGAACCCGGATGACGAGACCGAGACGGCTTCGCTGATCTTCGGGCGCGCGCTTCACTGCGCCACGCTCGAGCCCGAGGTCTTCCGCGACACCTACTCAGTGTTGCCCGCAGACGCACCCAGGGACATGCGCCGCTTTCGCGATGCCAAGAAGCCGAGCGCTGAGACCGTCGCCTCGATCGACTGGTGGGATACCTGGGAGGAGAACAATTCAGGCCTCATCCTGATGACCGGCGGCGACTACGATCGCGCGGTCGCAATGTCGACCAGCCTGCGGGCGCTCGAACTGAACTTCGGCGAGCTCAGCATCACCGTCGCCGATCTGATCGATGAGTGTGAGACCGAAGTCACCCTGTTCTGGGTCGACGACGACACCGGCATCGTATGCAAGGCCCGCGCTGACCTGTGGTCGCCCGACCTGGGCCTGGCCATGGACCTCAAGAGCGCGCGCGACGCGAGCAAAGAAGCGTTCTCCAAGGCTGTGCACGCGCACCGCTACCACGTCCAGCACGCCCACTACTGCGACGGCTTCCGCGCCTGCGGGCACCCGCTCAAGAGCTTCGTGTTCCTTCCGGTCGAAAAGGAACGGCCCTACGTGCCGGCCTCCTACCACGTCGACGCAATGGCCGAGGAGCTGGGCTGGGCGATCCGGCAGCGATCGATGCGGAAGCTCGACGTCTGCCTCAAGTCCGGCCAATGGCCCGGGCACACGACGACAGTCGAATCCCTCGCCCTGCCCGCCTACGCCTTCTACAACGCCCAGGAATAACCGCGATGAACGCACGCCCCGAACCCGAACTGATGGACCGTGAGCTGCCCCCGGTCGACGTCGGCACGCTGATCGCGATCAACCGCGCCGAGATTGACGGCCAGATCGCCACCGCCCACGCGTTCCCGCGCAGTTTGACCAAGTTCATGCGCGAGGCGACGGAGCTGGTCACCTACAACGAAGACATGGCCCAAGCGTGCATCTACGCGCTGCCGCGCGACGGCAAGACGATCGCAGGGCCGTCCGCGCGCTTCGCCGAAATCATCCAGAACACCTTCGGCAACAACCGCGGCGGCGCTCGCGTGGTAGCCGAAGACGACCAGTTCGTCACGGCCCAGGGCGTGTACCACGACCTTGAGAAGAACGTTCAGGTGACGATGGAAGTCAAGCGCCGCATCACGGACAAGTACGGTAAGAAGTACAAGCCGGACATGGTCGGCGTCACCGGCAACGCCGCTGCCTCGATTGCGCACCGCAACGCCGTGCTCAAGGGCATTCCCAAGGCGCTCTGGCTTCCGATCTACGAAGCCGCGCGCCTGGTCGGCGTGGGCGACGTGACGACCCTCGTCGACCGACGCGCCAAGGCGATGACCTGGTTCCAGAGCGTCGGCGTCACGCCCGAAATGATCCTGGCCAAGTTCCAGCTCGAGGGCGTGAACGATATCGGCTTGGAACACCTGGAAGTGCTCACCGGCCTGCGCACCGCAATCCGCGAAGGCCTGTCGCCGGAGTCGGCATTCGAGCCGGACGTCGAAATGACCACGCCGGCGCCTACCAGCAAGGACGCCGTGAAGGGCATGGCCGAGAAGCTGGCCGGGCGCAAGGGCAAGAAGGTCGACGCAGCAGCGGACCCGGCCAAGGATGAAGATCCCACCGCGCAAGCGGTGCACGAGGCCATCGCCGCTGCCACCGACGTCGACAAGCTCGACGAAGCGGCCGACCTGATCCGCGCGCTTCCCGAAGTCGACCGCCCTGCGCTCACCGAGTTGTACGTGAAGCGGCGCGACGAACTCAGCGCCACCTAAGCCCACGGTGCCCGGCCGCCGCCTGTGAGAGCGGCAACCGTGAGCCGCCGCGCTGCGGCCGGGCGCCACCTTCCACCCAGAGGAGTAACCACCGTGTCCCAGTTCGCCCTGGATTCCGTCGAAGCCGACGTCACCAACTACAACGCCACCACCGAGAAGCACGGCAAGCAGCACGTGAAGGTCGGCGACCTGAAGTTCCACATGATGGCGCCGAACGTGCTGCTCGACGCCTTCAACCCGAAGTTCCGCCCGTTTCTGTTCCGCAAGGCCGAGGCCGGTGAGCAGCCGGGCCTGTTGGAAAACGGGCTGACCGCGCTCGAGCATCCGCACCTGGAACCGTTGCACCTGGACGAGAAGTTTCCGGGCTACACGCTGCAGATCGGCAGCGGCGCCGGCATCCGCAAGCCGATGGAGTTCGAGGAAGTGACGCTGTCGGCCTTCGTGTTCAAGGCGCTGGAAGGCGGCACGGTCGACGTGACCTTCAATGCGCGCGTCAAAGTCTCGCCCGAGGAATCCGGAAAGCTGCACTTCCAGGTGAAAGAGACCGTCGAGATCTCGCTGCTGCCGCCGAAGGCGTCGGCGCAGTCTGACCTGCTGGACGAGCAGGAAGCGGCCGACCGCGCACGCACCGATGCCGACGACGACCAGGACGACGACGGCGCCGCAGCCGAGTCCGCGCGCCTGATCGAAGCCGGCCAGGCCGCCTAACCCTTCGGCCGCCGGCGGCGTGATCGCCCCTCCCCCGATCCCGATCCGCCGCCGGCGCGCCACCTACCACGCCCTGGAGGGCACATGGACAACACCCTGTTTTACGACACCGAGACGACCGGCCTACCGCTGTTCAAGGAACCGAGCGAGGACCCGCGACAGCCGCACCTGGTGCAGCTCGCCTTCAAGGTCGTGGATCCGCGCACGCGCGAGGCGCTCGACGCCATCGACGTCATCATCAAGCCCGACGGCTGGGTCATTCCCGACGAGGCCGCGGCGATCCACGGCATCACCACCGAGCGCGCCCTCGACGAGGGTGTCCCCGAGCGCAAGGCGCTGGGCCTCCTGCTCGACGCCTGGGCCTCCTGCTCGGTCCGCGTGGGCCACAACGAACAGTTCGATGCGCGGATCATCCGCATCGGCCTCAAGCGCTACGGCGAGGAAGCCGCGTCGGACTTGTGGAAGGCCGGCCGCGCCGAGTGCACCGCCAACCAGGCGACGCCCATCGTCCAGCTGCCGCCGACCGAGAAGATGCTCCGCGCGGGCTTCAATAAGTTCAAGACGGCCAGCCTCAGCGAGGCGCACAAGTTCTTCACCGGCCGCGACCTGGACGGCGCGCACAACGCGATGGTCGACGTCGACGGTTGCATGACCGTGTACTGGGCCATTCGCGATAGACAGCAGGCCGCCGCGTGACCAGGCGCGCCGCCACCACGACCGAGCGCGAGCGCATTGCCGCTCGCGTCGAGCGCAACGTCCGCAGCCCGCGTTCCCCGTGGCGCAGCGGTCCCCATTGCGATACCCCGGCCGCGCGCGCGTCGTTCGCGCAAATCACCGCGCAGCCCATCCCCAGAAGGAAGCCTAGGCCGTGACCAACCCGATCACCTACCACGCGGTGCTGTACCGAGGCACCGACGGCGTCCAGTTCGAAGGGCCGAAGTGCTCGACGCGCGAATGCGCCCTGCAGACGATCAACCCTCTCGACGGCACGACGGTGCTCGGCCTGATCGAGCTCGACCGCGAGCCTGGTACAGCGCTTGCGTTCTGGAAGCGGCACCAGGTCGCCACGACCATGCGCGAAGACAAGGCCGTCACCGATCTGCTCGAAACGAGGACTACGCATGGCTAGTACCACGTTAGCCGGACTGTTTCGAGGCTCCGATCAGCTGTTCATGGACTCGGTTCACGATAGGGAGCGACTCCTCAAGGGTCGGCGGAATCTCCTTCGGAAAGAGCCAGGAGTGCATTGCCAGCTGGAGCTGTCGTGCCGTTTCAAGAACTGGCTTGATTTCTCCCTTCGCATTCGGAACCTGCGAAAAGTCTTCCGGGGCCACCATCGCCTCTCCGTCGGGTCCGCACACGGTCCGCTCAAACTGCATGCGCTTGACCTCGAAAGCGGCAATTCGTTCGCCGACGCCCTTGGGGAGATGCTCCAATTCGGCCATGACTACGGAACTGTCGACCCGAAGGCAGTTGAGAGCAAATCCAATCGAAGCGTTGTAGTGATCGGCATCATTCGGCGCAATACCGGCAAGTTGATAGCCTGCTGCGACCCAGAAGGTGTTCAGGTCGAGCTGCGCAAGGTACAGCTTGCCCACAACCTTGGCCCTAGCTCGGCCGTTAAACATGTGGCTAAGGACAGGCAGAACGCCCACGCCGAAGGCCACCAGAATCGCGCCGACAGTCGCGATGGCAGACCAAGCCGTCCAGTCGACCATGCAAGTCGGCCCAGGCGCCCAGCACTCCGAGAATCCCTGGAGCCAATCCATGCGTGAACTCCCCATCCTGTTCAATGGGCCGATGGTGCGCGCGGTCCTCGAGGGCCGCAAGACTCAGACCCGCCGCCTGGTCCAAGGGTGGGCGCTGGATTGGTTGGCGCCGGGCATGTTCACACCGGAATACGTCGCTCTGCCCAGCAATGGTGCCAGCCCATTCGGGTACGCCGGCGATCTGCTCTGGGTGCGCGAGACGTGGGCGGATACCAATGGCGAGAGTGGACCCATGGTCTCCTATCGTGCCGGCGGCGACCGCTTCCTGATCGATGACTCCTACCCCATCGACTACTCACGCTACCCGGGCGGGGTGTTCTCGATGTGGTGTGGCGACCTCCGGCGCGGCGCACCTGGTCACCGTTGGCGGCCGAGCATCCACATGTCGCGTTGGGCTTCCCGCATCACGCTGGAGGTGACCGGAGTGCGCGTCGAGCGCCTGCAAGACATCAGCGAAGCGGACGCCGCGGCAGAGGGAGTTGAGCCGCTGGACAATCGAGCGAATGAGGACCGGGACGCTTCAGACTTTGACAGGCAGTTCTGTGGAAACTGCGGCGGCCTTCGCATCTACGCATCGCTGGGCGCGAATCTCGGCGTCAGTTTCGACACCGATTGCCGCGAATGCGACTCGCACGCCAAGCGCTTTCACTGGCTCTGGGAAGGGATCAACGGCTCCGAGAGCTGGGGAGCGAACCCCTGGGTCTGGGTCGTCGAGTTCAAGCGGGTGGCGTCATGACCGCCGACTCGTCAACGGAACTGCAGGGTGCCGTCGGGGTGCACACCGGTCACGGCATCAAGCTGGCGTCGGGCGAAGTCGTCGGCGTCGCTGGCGCTGTTGTGGTGGAACCCTTCGAATCGATGGGCTCGCACCACTGTGCGTTGAGTATTGCGGACCATGAGCTCAACGACAAAAGGGCCGGCGCCGGCCTGCGTTACGGTGGCCCAAACTTCGTAATCGCCGAAGGTGCGGAACATGCCTGGCCTGCCTCGTCTGAGTCCGATGAGGCGAACTCTACGCGCCCGACAGACGCGTTGCACCTAAATCCCTGCAGCAACGCGGCGCTGCCCAAGACCCGCCACATCACAGAGCACCGGCAGCCGGCGAAGGGCCCGCGCTTCGCCTGGTCGCGGCAACCGAACGGGGACGCCGGCGCGACCACATGGTGGCTGTTCCGCCGCCCCAGCACCACGCGCCGCGTCCTCCCGCGCTCCATCACCGTCTCGCATGCATGGTCGCGCGCGCGCATCGCCGCGGCCCTGCGCGCCGCTCGGAAGGAACTGCTCGACCACGCCGACGCGATCGACCTCCGAAACCTGGGCGTCACCCCATGACCGACCTGTGCCTGTCCCGAAGCGAGATTGCCGAGCTGACCCGTGCGCGCAAGCGCGCAGACCAGGTCGCCTTCCTGCGTACCAACGGCATCCGGCATTACGTCGACCTGCACGGCTGGCCCGTGGTGCTACGCTCCGCCGTCGAGGACACCGCGCCGGCCTCGCCGGCGGTGCCCACCTGGAAGCCCAACAAGGCGGCGTGATGTGGGTAGGCGACCGAGCAAGGCAGGGGCGATCCCTCATTTCCGGGCCCGAAAGCAGAAGTCCGGGGTCGTCCATTACTACTACGACCACGGCGGCAAGCCGCGGCGCGAGGAGCCCCTAGGCTGCGACTACGGCCTGGCCATCAAGCGCTGGGCCGAGATCGAGCGCGAGAGCGCGCCGCCGGCCGCCGCGGTCCTAACCTTCCGATACGTGCTCGATCGCTACATGGTCGAAGTGGCCGCGCTCAAGGCGCCGCGCACGCTGCTCGACAACCAGCACGAGAGCGCGAAGCTGCTCGAGTTCTTCGACGACCCGCCCGGCCCGTTTGAGGCCATCCAGCCGGTCAACGTCCGCCAGTACATGACCTGGCGCACCAAGAGCGGCAAGGGCCAGATCCGCGCCAACCGCGAGAAAGCGTTGCTGTCGCACGTCTGGAACTACGCGCGCGACAAGGGCTATACCGCCCTGCCGAACCCCTGCGCTGGCATCAAGGGGTTCAAGGAATCGGGGCGCGACGTCTACGTGGAGGACGACGCCTACCGCGCGATCTGGAACAAGGCCGACGCCTGCCTGCGCGATGCGATGGACCTGGCCTACCTCACCGGCCAGCGCCCCGACGACGTGCTGCGCATGACCGACATGGACGTGCGCGACGGCGCCTTGCACGTGCGCCAGCGCAAGACCGGGGCGAAGCTACGCATTGAGATCGCCGGCGAGCTGCAGGGCGTGCTGGCGCGCATAGCGGAGCGCAAGCGCGGGCACCAGGTGCACAACACGCGGCTGGTCGTCAGCGAGCACGGGCGCAGCCTCACCGTTGCCACGATGTCGCGGCACTGGAAGGCGGCGTGCGTGGCGGCCAAAGTCACTGGGCTGCAGTTCCGCGACCTGCGCGCCAAGGCGGGCACGGACAAGGCCGACTCCGCCGGCGACATACGCCACGCGCAGCGCCAGCTCGGGCATTCGTCGGTGGTGATGACCGAGCACTACACGCGCAAGCGCCGAGGGCAGAAGGTCACCCCGACGCGCTAGCTCATTCGCTCTTTTGGCGCTCTTTGCGCTCGCTCTCTATGTGCATTGAAAGCCAGCTGAAGAAAGTCAGCACCACGACGAGGCACACGAGACCGATCGTGCTCCAGCCCGGTTCGATAATGCTCGCATCAAGCAGTTTCTCAGCCTCGGCCTGATCCGCGACCGGAATGAACGCCCTGTTCATTTCCCATGCCCAGACGACACCCCAGTACCAGAGGCCGTGACCAAGGCAAACCAGTCCGCCGAGGACGCCCAGGAGCACGTACAGCTTGTTGTACGTCTTGGGGTGATACACGGCGATCGCGGCGATACCACCGATAGTCGGGATGACGATTGCCAGCACGATAGAAAGGTCCATCCTTGCCCCCTGTTTTTCCAGACCGGCGAGGCGAATTGCGGAGCGCATCCTAGAATTGCGGAGCGCCACGCGTCGCTGCTCAAACACTGAAACCCTTGCTGCTATTGGTGCCCGGAGCCGGACTCGAACCGGCATGGCCTCGCGGCCGGCGGATTTTAAGTCCGATGCGTCTACCGATTTCGCCATCCGGGCCAGG